>JAYKJI010000235.1:0-10835 GCA_035285405.1 Snowella sp.
GCCATCGGTTGAAGGATTACATTCGAGGTAAAAGGGCTAAGTTGCTTGCTATGTCTGTCTTCTAGCTCTCTTGTCGCCCCACCAGCTAGTTTCAATTAAATTAAACATAGATTTTGTGCCTGATCCCCCCCTGTCTCTCTTGATAAGGAGGGTGTCCCCATGACGGGAAGATTTTATCAATTTTAAGACCTACCTACTTATCTATTTTGGCACTGGTATTGTGTTTTAAGGTTTTTTCTGAACTTCGGCTGCCCTGTTCCCAGTGAAATGATTTTGCGTCGTTTAAAATAAAAAAAGTGAACCAACCCCGCAAAGTGACTATGACTAGCCTTACCACTCAACCCCTTAAACCGAGCTTTCTAGAGGAGAATCAACCCGTTGTTAATATTCATAACCTAGATCACTTTTTTGGTACTGGCTCCTTAAAAAAACAAATTTTATTTCAAATTAATCTCACCTTAAGAGAGGGGGAAGTCGTTATTCTTAAGGGGCCGTCAGGTTCGGGTAAGACGACGCTGTTAACTCTAATGGGGGGATTACGGTCGGCCCAATCCGGTAGTTTGAAAGTTTTTGGACAGGAATTGGTTAATGCACCGAAAAAACGTCTAATTAATACTCGTCGTTATATTGGTTATATTTTCCAAGCTCATAATCTGTTGGAATGTTTAACGGCTCGTCAAAACGTACAAATGTCCGTTGAATTGCACGATAATATTGCAGCAAAAGAAGCTAAAGAAAGAGCGATCGCCATGCTTGAAGCGGTGGGACTCGCTGACCATATTGATTATCATCCCCATAATCTCTCCGGTGGCCAAAAACAACGGGTGGCGATCGCCCGTGCTCTAGTCAGTCATCCCCGTATGATTTTGGCCGATGAGCCGACGGCTGCCTTGGATAGTAAATCGGGCCATGATGTGGTGGAATTAATGCAAAAGTTGGCGCGAGAACAGGGATCAACCATTTTAATTGTCACCCACGACAATCGCATTTTAGATGTGGCTGATCGGATTATTGAATTGGAAGATGGACGCTTATGTTAAATCGTTGATAATCGTCAGGCTTGATAGGCCATCTGTTAGACTAACCTAACTATTAAAGAAAGATTAAGCTGACTCTCAACCGTTTCCAGACCCATGCAAACTCAAATTCCCCCGATTTCGTCTCTATCCAGTCATACCACTCCCACCTTACCTAGATTGCAAAACGCGATCACTGCTAGTCAGGATTATTTACTCGCTCAACAATACCCAGAGGGTTACTGGTGGTCAGAACTGGAATCCAATGTCACGATTACGGCGGAAGTGATCCTACTGCATAAAATTTGGGGAACGGATCAGGCTAGACCCTTGCACAAAGCGGAAACCTATCTACGACAGCAGCAACGGGAACATGGCGGTTGGGAACTCTACTATGGCGATGGGGGTGAAATCAGTACGACTGTAGAGGCCTATGCGGCCCTGCGTGTTCTCGGTGTCTCGGCTCAAGATCCGGCTCTGCTCAAGGCCAAGGCTTTTATTTTGGCCAAAGGGGGCATTAGCAAAACCCGAATTTTTACCAAAATGCACCTGGCTCTGATCGGTTGCTACGACTGGCGCGGTACGCCTTCTATTCCGCCCTGGGTGATGCTTTTGCCTGAATGGTTTCCCTTTACTATCTATGAAATGTCCAGTTGGGCAAGATCCAGTACGGTTCCCTTGATGATTGTCTGCGATCGCAAACCCATTTATGACCTGGCTGAGGACTTAAAACTGGATGAATTATATGCAGAGGGCATTGATCAGGTTAAATACGAATTACCCAAAAGTGGCAATTGGGCCGATCTATTTTTAGGTTTAGATCAGGTTTTTAAATGGCAAGAAAAAGCGAATTTAATTCCTTTCCGTGAGCAAGGTTTAAAAGCTGCTGAAAAATGGATTTTAGAACGGCAAGAAGTGAGTGGCGACTGGGGGGGCATTATTCCCGCTATGCTCAATTCTATGTTAGCCCTGAAGGTTTTAGGTTATGATTTGCACGATCCGATTGTTCAACGCGGTTTGGCAGCGATCAACCATTTTGCTATTGAAACCCCAGAAACCTATTGTATTCAAGCCTGTGTTTCTCCCGTCTGGGATACGGCTTGGGTGGTTCGTGCTTTAGTCGAATCAGGTCTAGAACCCAATCATCCTGCCCTAGTTAAAGCGGGAGAATGGCTACTCAAAAAACAAATTTTGACCTACGGTGATTGGGCCGTCAAAAATAAACGAGGTAAACCCGGCGGCTGGGCCTTTGAATTTGACAATAATTTTTATCCTGATCTAGACGATTCGGCGGTGGTGGTTATGGCTCTTCAGGGGGTGCAATTACCGGATGAAGCTCAGAAAAAAGCTGCGATGGAACGGGGCGTGGACTGGATGGCCACGATGCAGTGTAAACCAGGGGGCTGGGCGGCCTTTGATATTGACAATGATCAAGACTGGCTCAATCAGTTACCCTACGGCGATCTCAAGGCCATGATTGATCCCAATACAGCCGATGTAACAGCCAGAGTTTTAGAGATGCTGGGTTCCTGTCATCTGTCAATGGCAACCGAACGCATCGAAAAGGCCTTGAGCTATTTGGAACGGGAACAGGAAAGCGATGGGAGTTGGTTTGGCCGTTGGGGCGTTAATTATCTCTACGGAACTAGTGGGGTGATCTCTGCCTTGGCTGTCATTGCACCGGAACGCTATCAGGCCGCGATCGCCAAAGCCATGACTTGGTTAGAAAGTTGTCAGAATGCCGATGGTGGTTGGGGGGAGACCTGCGAAAGTTATAAAGATCCCAATTTAAAGGGTCAGGGAGTCAGTACTGCTTCCCAAACGGCTTGGGCTTTAATTGGCCTATTAGATGGTGCTCAGGCAACGGGAAAAATGGCCTACCAAGCAGTGGAACGGGGCATTAACTATCTGTTAACCACACAAACCACAGCAGGCTACTGGGATGAAGCAGAGTTTACGGGAACTGGTTTTCCCTGCCACTTCTATATTCGTTACCATTATTATCGCCAATATTTTCCTTTGCTGGCCCTTGGACGCTATCAACAATGGCTTCAGAAAAAAGGTTAATAAAAAGGCGGTTAATCACCTAAGACACATACAGGCAAGGGGCTTAAGCCCCTTATTACAACACTTTCAGCTAAATGCGTGACAACTTAGCGATCGCCGCTTATCTTACAAAAAAGAAGTTGAAAATGAAAAATAACTCAACAAGAAAAAGAGTAAGAAATAGACAAAGATAAAAAAAGACCCCTGTCAATCTCCCAGTTTATGCACTTTATTTTTGAATTAGCGATCGCGTTGCAAAAGTTGATTGTTTTAAGAATAGCGATCGCGGTATAAGTTTAGGGTTTAGGAGTGATGGCGTTATTAATTCGGGGTTTAGAGGCAATCGCTGTTTTATTGTTTATGATTGAAACAGGAGGAAATTGAGTAATGTCTTTAAAAAATCTAGTTCAGGAAAAGCGCGAGGAAATCCTAGAGATTGCGGCGAATCACGGAGCTTTCAATGTTCATTTGTTTGGTTCGGTAGCTAGAGGTGAGGAAACAGAAAACAGTGATATTGATTTTTTGATTGATTATGATATTAAAAAAATTTCTTCTTGGTTCCCTGTTGGTTTAATTCATGATTTAGAGGATTTGTTTGGTAGAAAAGTTGATGTTGTATCGGCTAAATCTTTACATGGATTTATTAAAGATCGTATTTTATCCGAGGCAATAAGATTATGAAAGATGCAAGAATTTATTTGATTCATATTCGAGAATGTTTAACTCGGATTGAGAATTATACACAAAATGGCCACAAGGAAAAGATTTAAGAGAAAACTTTGCCGTGTAAATTTGCTATACTCTACTCAGTCTAACTTTTGAGGTAATAAGCGTGTGACTATCAGCATCCAACGCCCTCGTGCTAGTTCTATTACTTTAACGGAGTTTTTGGCATTGCCAGAGACTAAACCTGCCAGTGAATATTTAGGTGGAGAAATTATTCAAAAACCAATGCCACAAGGCGAACATAGTCTGTTTCAAAATGAGCTACTAATGCGTATTAATCAATTAGGCAAACCTGCTAAAAGTTTTTATGCTTTTCCTGAATTGCGTTGTGTTTTTGCGGGACGGGTGATCGTTCCTGATGTAGCAGTATTTGCTTGGGATAATATTCCGAGAACTGCTGAGGGAAAGGTCGCAAATAAATTTGAAATTCCCCCCGATTGGTTAATTGAAATTCTCTCGCCTGAACAATCTCCTAATCGAGTTATTAAAAAGATTGTGTTTGCGCTTAAACAGGGAACTCAGTTAGCCTGGTTAATTGATCCGATGGATGAGTCTGTCACAATTTTTTATCCCAAAAGTTTACCTGATATTAAAGAAAAGGGAGATTTATTGCCAGCTTTAGAGAGTCTTCAGAACTGGCAATTATCGGTAGCAGAAATGTTTAGTTGGTTAGCTTTATAGACTCACAAATAAGGGGTGGTAGCGATCGCTGTTTTATTGTTTATGATTGACAAGAGTGTAATCGCAGTATAAATTTAGGGTTTAGAAGCGATCACAGTTTTATTGTTTATGATTGAAAAAGGAAGAAAATTAGTAGTGTCTTTAAAGAATTTAGTTCAGGAAAAGCGCGAGAAAATCCTAGAGATTGCGGCGAATCACGGAGCTTTCAATGTCCGTTTGTTTGGTTCGGTAGCTAGAGGTGAGGAAACAGAAAACAGTGATATTGATTTTTTGATTGATTATGATATAAAAAAAATTTCTTCTTGGTTTCCTGCTGGTTTAATTCATGATCTAGAGGATTTATTTGGTAGAAAAGTTGATGTTGTATCGGCTAAATCTTTACATGAATTTATTAAGGATCGTATTTTATCCGAGGCAATAAGATTATGAAAGATGCAAGAATTTATTTGATTCATATTCGAGAATGTTTAACTCGGATTGAGAATTATACACAAAATGGCCACAACGATTTTATAAACAATAGTCTAATTCAAGATGCTGTTCTGAGAAATTTGGAGGTTATGGGGGAATCGATTAAACAGTTACCAGAGGAGTGGAAGGCTTCACAACCTCATATTGAATGGGTAAAGATTGGTGACTTTAGAAATGTTTTAGCTCATGATTATTTACGGGTTGATCTTGATGTAGTTTGGACTATAATTGAGGATTATTTGCCTGGATTAAAAGAAGCGATTAATAGCATTTTTAGTGAATTTTGGTAAAATTTGGTGCGATCGCTGTTCCTGTTGTATTATTTTAAGGTGCGATCGCAGTTTCTTTATCTGTAATTGATAAAGGATTATTGTCTTTTCCCTTCCTGATATGAATTTCTATGCTAAAATTCAATCTAGAGCTTAATATGTAATCGTAAAGCCATGACGACTATTAATTTATCAGTTTCCTTTGAATCTCTTGTTACTGCAATTCGATCTTTAACCTGGAATGAACAGCAAGAATTATTAAAATTACTCGAAGAGCAAATATTTGAATCAGAGGAAGCCTGGGAGGATAGTCCTGAAATAGTCGCCGAAATTCAACAAGCAAGACAAGCTTATCAAGCGGGAGACTATCAAACACTCGAAGAATTTATGTCTAATAAATCTCAAGCTTAGCCATGAGATATACAATAATTATTCCTAAACCTGTACAAAAACAACTTAAAAATTTACCTACAGAAACGTATCAAAGAATTATAGAAAAAATCGGACAACTATCTACTCAGCCTCGTTCTCTAGACACGAAAAAACTCAAGGGATTTGAAAATGAGTACCGCATTAGAATTGGCGATTACCGTGTGCGTTACGAAATTGACGACAAAACCCTGACTGTTCTTCTTCTTAGTTGTCGTCATCGAAGAGATGCCTATAGAGATTAATGGCGATCGCAGTATAAGTTTAGGGTTTAAAAGCGATCGCTGTTCCTGTTGTATGACTTTAAGGTGAGATCGCAGTATAAGTTCAGGGTTTAAAAGTAATCGCTTTTTATCTTTGGGTAAGGGATGATCTCTGCCGTACTTCTATTGTTCGGAATTCACTACTCCCAAAAATTGCAGACAAGAAGTATCTTTCGTTATGATTAAAAAATCAACTGTAATATAAAGAGTTTGTATGGCTAAAACCATTAAGGGAAATCACGACGGAGAAGGGGGAAGAAATGATTCTTATACCATTCCTGGCAGGGGAATCGTTGAGAGAGAAGAACTAGTTAAAGAAGTTGAAAAGGGAAAACACCCTGACTTTTCAATCTACGAACGAGATCAAGAAAAATTTGTTCGAGCAAAGCCAGATTCTTCTCAAACAAATAACGTTAACAGGGATTAATGTACTTATACTCTTTGATTTTTAAGCGTGATCGCTTTTTCTGGCGATGAGACTAGAGAAGGAGATCGCTTTTTATCAAATTTATAAAGGGTGATCGCACTCATATCCACAGACATTAACAGTTTTTAGAAGGATACAAAAGTTAAATTAATGCACAACTATATACGCATCAACTACAACGATCAATTAAATTACGACATTACAGAGTGTTTAAATTTAATTAAACGTCATTTTAACGGTAAAAAGTTAACAGACAAGGAATTGAAAGCTATTGAAGAAAAGTTAGAAAGAATGAGGGGTTTACTTAATTCCTAAAGATTTTAGGGAATTCGACAATTAAGCGATTGGCAGAAGGAATTGATTAAAAACACAATCTATCTTCTGCTCATGAAGTGATTTCAATTAGTTTACTCAACTCGAATAGAATTATCAACTTGACTTGGGTAGTTTTTGAGATTAAACATTATCGCTTCCGATAAGAAATCTTCACACTCTTTAACCCCATTAATTAATTTTTCTTGCTGAATAGTTTTAGATTTAAAACCCACTTCCTTTTCTTCTATGAGGTGTAATCCATAGAATAAAACAAGGGCATCATCCACAAAACCAAAGATTGAGTCCGAGGTATCAGGTATATAGTCAATCGGGTTGAAAACATAACTATAAATACCTGTTGCTAATGCTCGACTTCGTTCTGATGCTTTTGGATTTAACATCAAGTCCACTAATTCTTTTAACATATCTGGAATTAATGGAACTATAGCCGCAATATTAGACGGAAACTCTTTAGACGTTTCATCTTTTAAGTACGGTACTAACAAAGACATATCAGAACCATTCAACTGGTAGTCTCTGTACATTTCTTCTATGTGTTGTTTCAGTAATTCTATTATTTGCATAATTTTATTCCTTGCATTCTGAAACAATTACACCTACTACGATTGCTGCTCCTACATAAGGTGCTGCTGCCACAATAGCACCCCATGCTGCTACTGTTCCTGCGATTACAGCAGGAGCCGCTAATGTTGCGCCGAACTTAAGTAATTTTCCCTTTTCTCTGTCGTTCATGATGCACACTCGACAAAATAACTACATACTAATACTACACAAATGTAATGCCAAATGCAACAAAATATTTAGGGCTTCTGGATAAGTATAGAACCTTGGCCAAATAATGCTTTTAGGTACGTTACTTTACCAAACAGTGCGATCACAAATCTCGTAGCGATCGCAGAACTTCAAGACCTATACAGCGAGTGATACGCAGCGAGATTCATTACAAAAGCGTAACGATTTGTTAAGCTAGGTTAAGATTTTTACCCTTTGCGCTGCCCATGCCTAATCTTCAACTGACTGCCCCCGCGATCGCGCCCTCTGCAACCCTGGCTCCCACCGATACCTTTGTTAATCGCCATCTTGGCCCCAATGCTGCCGAAGTGGGGAAAATGCTCGGTTTTCTGGGTTTCAGTGATTTAGAGAGTTTGATTGCCAAGACCGTTCCCCCCGCCATTCGGTTAAAAAATGCCCTCAAGTTGCCCCCTGCTCAGAGTGAATACGCGGCGATCGCCCAGTTGAAGTCCATCGCCTCCAAAAATCAGATTTATCGTTCCTATATTGGCATGGGGTACAATGACACTATTACGCCCCCCGTTATCCAGCGCAACATCTTAGAAAATCCAGGTTGGTACACCGCCTATACCCCCTATCAAGCGGAAATTGCCCAGGGTCGCCTCGAAGCTCTGTTAAATTTCCAGACCATGATTATTGAATTAACGGGTTTAGAAATTGCTAATGCCTCACTATTGGATGAAGGGACGGCGGCGGCAGAAGCCATGGCCATGAGTTATGGAGTTTCTAAAAATAAAGCCAATGCCTTTTTTGTCTCTAATAGTTGTCATCCCCAAACCATCGAAGTCGTCAAAACTCGTGCCATTCCTTTAGGGATTGAACTGATTATTGGTAATCACCAAAATTTTGATTTTACTACGCCCATCTTTGGAGCTTTATTACAATATCCTGCTACCGATGGCATCATTTACGACTACCGCAATTTTATCGAAAAAGTTCACGCCCAAAAAGCCTTAGCTACTCTCGCCGCCGATCCCCTCAGTTTAGCTCTGTTAACTTCTCCTGGAGAATTAGGGGCTGATATTGCGATCGGTTCTACCCAACGCTTTGGCGTTCCCCTCGGTTATGGTGGCCCCCACGCGGCTTATTTTGCCACCAAAGAAGCCTATAAACGTCAAATGCCTGGTCGAATTGTGGGTGTTTCTAAGGATAGTCAAGGTAAACCTGCGTTACGTTTAGCACTACAAACCCGCGAACAACATATTCGTCGAGAAAAGGCGACCAGCAATATCTGTACTGCTCAAGTTTTATTAGCAGTCATTGCTTCGATGTATGGGGTTTATCATGGTGCAGAAGGAGTTAAAAATATTGCTCTGCGAGTGCATCAATTAACCGTTTTATTAGCCGCAGGATTAAAGCGTTTAAATTATACTTTGGGCAATGATCCCGTTTTTGATACCTTGCGAGTGGGAGTCGGTGATTATAGTGCTGCTGCTATTGTCAAAGCTGCCACAGCCCGCAAGATTAATTTACGGCTATTAGATCAGGGTTCCGTTGGTATTAGTTTAGATGAAACCACTACCATTCAGGATTTAATTGATCTCTGGCAAATTTTCGCCGCCAAAGAAACTTTACCTTTCACCGTTGATGAATTATTACAAACGGTTAAATTTGAATTTCCTGAATACTTAACCCGTCAAACTCCCTATCTAACCGATCCTGTTTTCAATAAATATCATTCTGAGCATGAATTATTGCGCTATCTCCATCAATTAGAAAGCAAGGATTTAGCTCTCAATACTTCCATGATTCCCCTGGGTTCCTGCACCATGAAGCTCAATGCAACGGCGGAAATGATGCCTGTCACCTGGCCAGAATTTGGAAAACTTCATCCCTTTACCCCTGTAGATCAAGCAGAAGGTTATCAAATTTTGTTTGAGCAATTGGAAACTTGGCTAGGAGAAATTACGGGATTTGATGGGATTTCTTTACAACCCAATGCAGGTTCTCAAGGGGAGTATGCAGGTTTACAGGTGATTCGCAGCTATCATTTAAGTCGCGGTGATGCTGACCGTAATATCTGTTTAATTCCAGAGTCGGCTCACGGAACCAATCCCGCCAGCGCAGTTATGTGTGGCATGAAAGTTATTCCTGTCAAATGTGATGGCGATGGCAATATTGATGTGGCTGATTTGACAGCAAAAGCAGAAAAATATGCGGCTAATTTAGCGGCATTGATGGTGACGTATCCTTCCACTCACGGAGTTTTTGAAGAGGGAATTACGGAAATTTGCGAAATTATTCACCAGTATGGCGGTCAAGTCTATATGGACGGGGCCAATATGAATGCTCAGGTGGGATTATGTCGCCCGGCGGATTTTGGGGCAGATGTTTGTCATTTGAATTTGCATAAGACATTCTGTATCCCTCATGGTGGTGGTGGGCCTGGTATGGGGCCGATTGGGGTTAAGACTCATTTAGTTCCCTTTTTACCGAGTGTTATCCCCCCTAGCCCCCCTTTGAAAGAGGGGAATGAGTTGGAGAGTTCTTTGGAAGGGGGGAACCAGAGCGAGTCTATTGGGATGATTTCGGCGGCTCCCTATGGTAGTGCGAGTATTCTGGTTATTTCCTGGATGTATATCGCCATGATGGGTGCAGAAAGCTTAACGGAAGCCACGAAGATTGCCATTCTGAATGCGAACTATATGGCCCGTCGTTTGGAAGCGTACTATCCGATTCTATTTAAGGGCAGTAAGGGTTTGGTTGCCCATGAGTGCGTCATTGATTTGCATCCTCTCAAAAAGGCGGCGGCGATCGAGGTGGATGATGTGGCTAAACGGTTGATGGATTTTGGTTTTCACGCGCCAACGGTGTCCTGGCCTGTGCCTGGGACGATGATGGTGGAACCGACGGAAAGTGAGTCTCTAGAAGAGTTAGACCGTTTCTGTGATGCCATGATCGCCATTTATAAGGAGTCCGAGGCGATCGCCAATGGTCAAGTCGATCCGTTAAATAATCCGTTGAAAAATGCCCCCCATACGGCGGAAAGTTTGCTCTGTGGTGAGTGGGATCGTCCCTATTCTCGTGAACAAGCGGCCTATCCCGCGCCCTGGACAAAGGTTCACAAATTCTGGCCTGCGGTGGGACGGGTTGATAATGCCTACGGCGATCGCCATTTGGTCTGTTCCTGTGAGGGGATGGAGGCTTATAAAGAAGAGTAATTGTTGAGAAATTGGGACGGCGATCGCGTTTTATCTTTTTATCCAAGGGTAAAGGGCGATCGCTCTAATTTGTTAGAATTTTCCTATGGACAAATAGACTTGTTGGGTTATAAGGGATAATAAGAAAAAAAGCAATGACCAGAAAATCCAAGAATGCTAGATATAGAAAGGATATTCAAACAAGATCGCTTAATACGGGGGATGACAGGGCTAAATAG
>JAYKJI010000236.1:0-11960 GCA_035285405.1 Snowella sp.
TATTTAGCCCTGTCATCCCCCGTATTAAGCGATCTTGTTTGAATATCCTTTCTATATCTAGCATTCTTGGATTTTCTGGTCATTGCTTTTTTTCTTATTATCCCTTATAACCCAACAAGTCTAATGTCTTAACTCTTTAGAACTCAATTATGAAATGCGATCGCCGACAGTTTGGACTAAAAATGGGGACATTGGCAGTTAGCACGGCTCTCATGGCAATGGTAAGCCCAAAGATTAGTCAGGCCGCCAGAGGAGAAACCGAAAGCAACGAGATCGATCGCCGGATTCAACAAGTACGGACGGCCCCTTTAGAACTTCGTTTACTCAACCAGCAGGGCCAAGCGATCGCCAACCAAAGGGTTAAAATCCAGCATGTACGCCACTTATTTAACTTTGGAGCCGCCTATCAAGGCGACCTCAATTTCTCACCTAGTTCAACAGAGAATGAAAGTGATCTCAGCCACCGTCAATATTTTCTTCAGCTATTTAACGCCGCCACCGTCACCTTTTATTGGCGTAGTTATGAACCTCAGGAAGGTCAATATGCCGATGCAGCCTTACTGGAACAAATTGCAGCCCTCAAACAGTATCACTTCTATCTTCGCGGTCATCCGCTATTTTGGAATCACAATCCAGCTTGTTTACCCACCTGGTTAGAAAATCGTCAGCTTACCTCTCAAGAAGTGCGATCGCACATGGATAGACTCCTTAAACATCTGTCCGAAGTTATCTTTCCGCAACTAGATGAAGTGGATGTCTTTAATGAATTGGTGCATTGGGATAATTATGAACATCCCTTTACCGATTTATTTGAAGAGCAAGGCAAGCTCTCTATTGTTAAAGACTATCTAACTCAATTTAAGGCACTGAATCCCCAGGTAAAAGCCGTTATTAATGATTATGTTGCCAGTGCAGACTACGCAGAAATGTTAAAAGAATTTCAAGACAATGGTGTTCCTTTTGATCAAATTGGACAACAGGCCCATATGTTTTTATTTCGGGAAAATTGGTCAAATCAGCGTCTATCGGAGATTACTGATCGCCTTTTTGCATTAGCTAAACCCCTCGTTTTTACAGAAGTTAGTGTGCTTTCTGGTGCAAACAAACAAGACATTGATTTTAGCCGTGTCTATACCGATTGGAAAAGTGATCCCGAAAATGAACAAAAGCAAGCCGATTATCTTGAATTTTTTTATCGTTTTGCCTTTAGCTATCCCCAGATTACAGGGGTTTTCCTTTGGTCATTTAGCGATCGCGGAGCCTGGTTAGGTGCGCCAACGGGTATTCTCTACCAGGATGGTAATCCTAAACCGGCTTTTACTCGTTTAGATCGCTTAATTAATCAAACCTGGCGAACTAATGTCGAACTTTCCACTGACCGCAATGGCTATGTGATCGTTCCCCATGCCTATGAGGGCGAGTATCAGATTATTATCGGCGATCGCAGCGTGACGGGCAAACATACTCAAAAGAACCCCTTGCAAACTACTATTCGCCCCTAACCACAGATAATGTCTACTCATAAGAAGTCAAGGTCTCACGACCGATAAAGTCGCTACCGTAACCTTCTTCGCCATGTTCGTTAATATCCAGACCCTGTAACTCTGCGCCTGGCTTTAAGCGTAAACCGAGGGTCAGATCAACGACCTTGAGAATAATAAACGTCATTAATCCGGCGAACAGATAGGTAATGACAACCGCTCCAATTTGAATCAGTAATTGAAACGGATTTCCCGATAACAAACCATCAATACCACCACTATTGATTGCCTGAGTAGCAAATACTCCAGTTAAAATCGCTCCCACGGCTCCACCCACACCATGCACAGGAAAAGTGTCCAGGCTATCATCAATTCCTAATTGAACTTTCAAACTAATCGCAAAAAAGCAGGCGATCGCGGTAATAATACCAATAAAGATCGCAGATATAGGTGTGACAAAGCCAGATGCAGGCGTAATGCCAACTAATCCAACAACAACGCCCGTTGCAGCACCGACGGTGGTGGGTTTGCCCCGTAAAATTTGTTCAAGAGCTAACCAAGTTAGCATAGCTGCCGCCGCACTGGTATTGGTTGCCACAAAAGCAGAGGTACAGAGAGGGCCAGCCGTTAAAGCACTGCCAGCATTAAAGCCAAACCAGCCATACCAGAGTAATCCGGCTCCCAGCAGAATAAAAGGCACATTATGGGGTGGAGAAACGCGATCAGGATAGTTTTTGCGAGGGCCAATCACTAGGGCCGCAACCAAGGCAGAAACGCCAGAGGCAGTATGGACAACGGTTCCACCGGCGAAATCCATGGCTTTTAAGGTTCCTCCTAGTAAGCTGAGAAAGCCACCTTTAGCCCAGACCATGTGGGCCATGGGACAATAGACGAGGGTTAACCAGAGCAGTAAAAATAAACAATAGGCCTTAAAACTTGTCCGTTCAACGATCGCCCCCGAAATCAACGCCGGGGTAATAATGGCAAACATCGCCTCATAGATCATAAAGGCTTGATGGGGAATGGTCGGAGCATAGGAGAGAATATTGTCGGGTAAACTTCCTTTGAGATAGCCCGTTGTTTCCAAGCCAACCCCCTGTAAAAAAAGCCACTGCACACCGCCAATAAAGGGAAGTCCAGGTGCAAAGGCTAAACTGTAACCCCACAGCAGCCAGGCGATCGCCACAATCCCTAAGGAAATAAAACTCATCATTAGGGTATTCAGGACATTGCGTTTAGAGACAAAACCGCCATAGAAAAAGGCTAATCCCACTGTCATAAAAAGCACTAAGCCGGAACAAGACATCATAAAAGATGTATCAGCCGCAACTTGAGCCGTAACAATTTGTTCTTGGATGGTCGGTTCAGCGGCAACGGGGGAAAGTGATAATCCCCAAGCAATTAAGCTCATGAACAGGACAATTCCCCAGGGTTTGGCATTATTCTTCATTCCTTATGCTCCTTTGGACAAGTGGCAATGCAATATTCCTGATTGCATCAATTTCAACCCCTTTGCGTTGTCTTCTAGGCTACAAAAGCAATGAATTTACCCTAATTCAAGAAATATTGGCGTTTTTTAGAAATTTTGAGAATGAAGAAAAACCTTAATTAAGGCGAGAATAAACAGGTAATAATCTAGTGATAATAATGAATGATTCTCTTTAAAAAAGTTGTTGAAAGTCTCGGTCTGTCAGGAACTAATTAACGAAGATTAACGAAACTGACCAGAATTTAAACGTTGAGAAGATTTTTTGCTCGGTAAGCGGCTCAACTGCTGGCCGGTTCCTCCATCTGCTGTATCTAGGAAAGGCCGTAAATTAATTCCCTCACTGGGATTGGTGGTGATCGCTTTAGGCTTTGTTTTCGACTGACCGAAATTAAATAATTGCCCCAATTGATTTAAAAAGTTTTGGCCTGAATTGCCGCCCGTAAAAGCATTAACCCCCTGGGTCATCTGACCACTATCGGCCACGGTTAAAGATTGAAAAACGCGATCGCGGATCACTTCGGCATCTTGCCCTGGGGGGACGGTAAGTACAATGCGACAGTTAGGAACCGCTTCTGTGGTAGCACAAATGGTTTGATAGCCATTTTCGTAACCTGTTTGCAATTCGGCTAGTCCATCAGGACGGTAACTTTCTAAACGTTGACTAATTTCCTGACAACGCCGTTGGGCTGTCCAACCATCTCCTAAATTACGAGGTACTGCCCAGGGATAGGCCCTGCCAGGTTGACTTAAAGGACGGTACATCACCGTATATTGACCATTATTGTTCCGGCAGATAAAGCGTGGATCAATGGAACTAGTTTGCGGGGGATAGTTAACCTGACCAGTCTGGGAGGAAGGGGGATAGGCTTGGGGATCGCTGTTGATAATTACATCGGCTGGTTGGGGACGATTATAGGAATTGACTGGATAGGCGATCGCCTCTTGTATCTGTAAACCTAAAACAGTTATCCCTAACCCCAGAAAGGCAAGTTCTAAACGGGTTTTGAAATTCAGCATAGTCTGACCTCACACATTTGATCTTCTGTGATCTTTCGTATCTCCAGTTAATCAAGGTCTGAGGAGAATGGGGAAAGTCGGGGGCCAGTTTACCAATTGCCTTGCTAACTTGACCCCCAGGCAAGGTTAGGGAACTTGAGCAGTCAATTAACCCCATGACGACGAGGGTCACTGTTTTCAGTCGCCGTCACCTTAGGTTCAAACAACGAGGTCTGCCCTGTCCGATTGGCGTAGGGTAAATCGGTATTTTGTACCAAGGCCAGTAGATTGGCTTCCAGAATAGGCAAAGGCTGTTCACCGATGGCTTGAGCGATCGCCGTTCCCCTGGCATCAAAAAACACAAAATGGGGAATACCATCAACGCGATACTTGAGGACTTCGGGTAGCCATTTATTGTTATCGACATTGAGCATGACAAAATTCACAGACTGAGCATATTTTTGCTTAATCAGAGCCAAATCCTTGGCCATGGCTTGACAGCTACCACACCAATTGGCATAGAACTCCGTTAGAGTCGGTTTGCCATTGGCCAGTGCGACCTCAATGGGAATTGCCTGTTTAACCTGAGCCTCTAGAGAAGTGGCGGCTCCTTGAGTTTGAAAACCAAAATAAATGGCCGTGCTTAAAACAATGGCAATCAGAGCAATTACCAAATTCCGAATCTTCTCGCCAGTCATCATTTCCTTAATCTAACTCAGGAAAGGTTTGCGCAAAATCTTCAATCAAATCATCCAATTCGCTTAAGGCTTGGCTAACGTCCAATTTTAGAATGCCTAAATTAGGTTGCTCCGAGAGCCTGAGTAAAAATTCTCGTTTACCTTTAATGAGATTGACGCGATCGCTTAAATTTTTTGTATCCATAACCATGACTTTTTGCCGTCATTATAACGCAAGGTCAACCTTTCCGGCCTTGTCGGCCCGTGGCTAAAACAGAAACCAAGGGCTATGCTGACCTCTTTAATACATCTGACTAACTAGATTGGGTAAAATTGCCAATCGGTAGATTGATTTTTTGAATCGTAGTCAGTTAATCCGTCAGGAGATTAATTGGTCATAGATTCATGATGTTACTGGTCTAACGGAAGTGAGACTTCGGCGGTAAAATTGATTCCTGCGTAGCTTATAGTGAGTAATTGACCCGAAACCTCATTTAAGAACGTTTAGTCATACGCGCTTAAAAGAACCTTTACAGATACCAACTTTCTATTTAAAATTCTCAAGACCGATAAACAATG
Source organism: Snowella sp. (assembly GCA_035285405.1). Classification (GTDB taxonomy): domain Bacteria; phylum Cyanobacteriota; class Cyanobacteriia; order Cyanobacteriales; family Microcystaceae; genus Woronichinia. The sequence continues at coordinate 5,223 of JAYKJI010000236.1, forward strand.
AATAGTTCAGCCTTTACTTCCCTGTGCCTTAAACTCTTTGGTGTCATTTTTATTCTCTCCTCTCTACTGGATTATCTGACCCTAGCTATTCCCTTTAATTGGAGTGATCAACAGTGGCAACTGGGCTTTGTATCTAATTTAGTGGATCGAGGAGTCGTTCCCTTAGTCGGGGTGGGTCTTATTCTCATTGGCTATTGGATTGATTCAACCACCAGTGCCAGTAATGCTAAATCCTCTGGTTTTGACTTGAGACTGCCGGTGTTTATTCTGTCTGCTTTTTTAGGGCTGATGTTCTTGCTTCTCGTTCCCGTTCACTTGAATAATCTGAATCAGGCGAAGACAACGGCTCTAACTCAAATAGAAAAAGGGGCTGGGCAAGGGAAAGAGCAGATTCAACAATTTCTCAAACAGGTTAATAGTCTCTCTCAAAATCCAGCCGTTTTAGATCAACAAATCGCTCAACGCAATCAGGTTATTGAAAGTGGTCAGTTCCAAGGAAATCCCCTTTCCCCTCAACAATTAGAAGCACTGCAAGCTGAAAAAAATCAACTTCAGGGATTACGAGATCTATCTAAAGATCCTGCTGCCTATAAAAAGCGTATTGATGACATCAAAAAACAATTAGAGACCCAACTGCAAGATAGACAGCGTAAAGCAGAGGGTGAAGCAACTTCTCAAGCCCTGAAACAGGGACTTCGTACGGGTCTGAATAGTCTGATGCTGGCCATTGGTTATGCTACGGTAGGGGCATTAGGATTGCGTGGTGTTATGAGTGCTAATATCTCTGCCCCTCGACGCTAGAGAAATATCAGGGCTGACAATTCAAATTCTCTGATTGCAGTTCTCTGAGTCCTTCCGTTTTAGTCTGTTCATTACTCTTCATCATGTCGGATTCCCGTTCTCTTCTCTACCGATTAAAACAGGCAGTTAAAAATGATCTGATCGCGGGATTATTGGTGGTTATTCCTTTAGCCACAACTATTTGGCTATCCATTGCGATCGCCAATTGGGCTATCGGTTTATTAACCCAGATTCCCAAACAACTAAATCCCTTTGTGGGTCTTGATCCGAACCTGACTAATTTACTGAATTTGCTCGTCGGTTTAACTGTTCCTTTTCTCGGTATTTTGTTAATTGGCTTGATGGCCCGCAATTTCGTTGGCCGTTGGCTGTTAGATACCGGAGAGCGCATTCTTCAGTCTATCCCCTTAGCAGGAACGGTTTACAAGACCTTACAACAAATTTTAGAAACCCTATTTAAAGATTCCAAAAATCGTTTTCGACGGGTGGTGATGGTGGAATATCCACGGCCAGGGGTTTGGAGTATTGGTTTTGTGACCGGCGGAGTCAGTGAGCCGATTCAAGCTCAATTATCTCAATCTGTATTGAGTGTTTTTATTCCCACCACCCCGAATCCAACCTCTGGTTGGTATGCTATTTTCCCAGAAGAAGAGGTCATTAATCTGGATTTGTCGATTGAAGACGCTTTTCGGATTATTGTTTCTGGCGGGATTGTCAATAATAATTCGGTTGTTCCTAGCTTAACCAAAGACCTAGTTTGAGCTAGAAAAGGCTTCTTCCAACCTGTTCCGTTGCTATTTTTTGGGTAAATTCCTATGCCACCGCGTCAACAACCCCGTCGTATTGCCCGTGAGTTAGCGTTATTAAGTTTAAGTCAGATTAAAAATGGAACAGCTAAATTAGAACAGGAGGATATTAATTCTCTTCTATTGGCAGCCATCCGAACTTTAACGGGGGAAGTTCAGGATATTTTAGAAACAGCATCCGCAGAGGTTAATCGCAGTAATGAACGTCTTGTGAGTAGCGGAACCCGTGCGACTTCCCTAGAGAGTGCGAAGGCCATGCTACAGGAGTCAATCGTGCTTACCCAGACCGCAATTAATCGGGTGGCGATCGCCGTAGAACTGCCTGAAATTCTCCAATTGGCCAGTCAATACGAGGTTAGACAACATACCCTTGAACTCGTTGGTACTGTTCATCGTCGCCGTCAGGAGATTGATCAACAATTAGAGGAAGCGATGGTGGATTGGAAACTGAATCGTTTACCGAAAATTGACCAGGATATTCTGCGATTGGCTCTCGCTGAAATTTTATATTTAGAGATTCCGCAAAAAGTAGCCATTAACGAAGCGGTAGAATTGGCTAAACGCTATTCTGATGATGCAGGCCATCGTTTTCTTAATGGTGTATTACGGCGGGTGACTAATCAACTTTCCCATCCTGGCTCCCATTCCTCTAAAGATGATTCAGAACTTAAGCCGCCAGAAAGCTAAACAAACAGCCTATAATTGCTATATTTTTAGAAATCTATCTCTCCAATTGTCCTATTTCCCAGCGATCGCTGATTTATTCCTATGGCAGAAGAAACCACCACCCCCAAAACGCCTAAAGCACCGGCTACAGATGGCGAGAAACCCGCCGCCAAAAAGCCGAAAGAACCCGCCTTAGAAGATAAACCCTTTACCGAGTTCATGGAGCAGCATTTCACTCCTCGTCTTAAATCTGCCCTTGATCAAGCGGGTTTAACCGATCTAGAATTACAGTTTCAAAAACAAGCCATTCCAATGATAGGAGCCGACCCAAGCCAAGCCTATTGGCAAGTTACAGGTACTTGGCAGGCTGGAAAACGTCAGTTTCAGATTTATTTTCTAGACGAAGCTATTAACGGACAAAAAGCTTTTTCCTGGTCAACGGGAGGCAACAAACCCAGTACTCTTGAATCTTTTATGATTGATGAGCGTAAAGTGACTCTGGATCTAATGGTGAACTATACCCTACAGCGTCTCAATGGACAAAAATGGTTAGCTCGCAATTAATGAGGAGGACGCACGCCCCCAGAGATGTCTTGATTCATTGATAAATCGAGATATTGTCCCATCTCAGTCACGACCATCAAAAATGATTCTGATCAAAATGCTAAGTTCCTAGTACTCCTTTGACCTATGCGCGTTTATGTCTTGTTGTTTAATGCCCGCACCGACAATGAGGGAATTCATACCATTCAAATGGGCGGAAAAAACAAAATTCTGATGTTTGAGTCTGAGGACGATGCCACCCGTTTCGCGCTGTTACTCGAAGCCCAGGATTTCCCCACCCCTACAGTAGAACCCATGGACTCGGAAGAAATTGAAATTTTCTGTCGCGAGGCAGGATACGAGTACGAAATGGTCAGTGATGGAATGTTGGCGATTCCTCCTGAAAAAAATATTGCTGATGCAGATTGGGATCCCGATGGTGTTATGCAAGAACCTGCGCCAGGACAACTGGAAGAGGAAGGAGAGTTTTCTGCGGCTGAATTAGAGCGTCTCCGTCGGCGTTTAGAGGGTTTGTTGTAGGGAAAGAGTCGTGTTTTGATCTGTGGTTCAGCTAAGTTCCTGATAGCTTAAATGACGACGATTTAGAGGATCGACCGACTGATTTGTCCCCTTACCGCTTTTTTTCCCTTGGGTGGAGAATTTTGCTAATGCTTCGTTGCTGATTTTCTACTTTTTTCCACCTTATCGCTGACCAATAGGTAAAAAGCCTTACAAAATTCCTCTTTTTTGGGGACTGACATCCCTGAAGTCACTCTCTAAGCTAAAGATATCGGTGAAGGTCATCTATTACTGAACCGAAAAAAAGAGAGGAAAATCTATGTTGTGCTTTAACCGTAAACAATCTGCCCAATCCCTAGTTGCCGTTTTGATGATTGGAGCAACTGTCTTAAGTTCTGTCACTACTGTTTCTGCAAAACCGTTATTTTCTGGCAAGTCGAGTAATACCTACAATAGCTCAACTCAGCCCTATTCCCCTAATTACAATAATTACCCTCGTCAATATTCCCAAACAGGGATAATCATTCCCTCTGGCACTGCCATTCCGGTTAGCTACGATGATGCTGAGACAATTACCATCGCTAAGGGTGAAAGTCTCTCTCTTAATCTCAATGTGGCAGCTAATATTCGTCAAGCTGATGGCACCATCTTAATTCCAGCCGGTAGTGAAATTAGTGGTCAACTGCAAGCGACGGATCAGGGTGTGCAATATCTTGCTCAACAAATTGTTTTACCCAATGGCAGATCCATCCCGATTAACGCAACTTCTCGGATGTTAGTGGATTTCCAAACGGAAAATGAAGGGGCAAGTGCGGCGGATATTATTATGGGAACGCTAGCGGGTGCAGGTACAGCTACCTTGATTGCGGGAACAACCGGCGATCGCCATATTAATGCCCTAGAAGTATTAGCCGGTGCAGCTACAGGAGCCTTAGCGGGTTGGGGTTTACCGACTGCGGGTATTGTGGGAGGTGGCACGAGAGAGGTTATGACCATTGATCCAAGTCAGGATCTCACCTTAACGCTGCAATCGCCTTTGAGCATGAACAGTAATGCGAGTGGGTATTCTCGCTATAACAATAACCCTGCTTATAGTTCCTACAATTCTTACAATTCCTACAATTCTCGTCGCATTGCCAACTAACCGTGAATGCTGACTACGATTGCTAGAGACAAGCGATCATTCCAGAAATGGCCTAAGCTATTGTTTAGGCATTTTTTTGATTGTACCTATGGATTTCTCTAGTAGTATTGCGACTCAACTGAATGCGGGGACAATTCTGCCAGAAGGCATTGTTACCGTTACCTTAATCTTTATTTTAGTTGGAGATTTGATTGCAGGACGTAGTTCGGCCCGTTGGTTGCCCTATGCAGCGATCGCCGGACTATTGGCGGCCACGATCGCGCTCTATTTTGCTTGGGATAGTGCAGACCCGATCGGTTTTCTGGGAGCCTTTAATGGGGATAATCTCAGTATTGTTTTTCGGGCGATCATTGCGCTTTCGGCAGTGGTCACTATCTTAATGTCAGTGCGTTATGTGGAACAGACGGGAACTTCTTTGGCTGAATTTATCGCCATTATGCTCACGGCTACCCTGGGGGGAATGTTTCTCAGTGCGGCAAACGAATTGGTGATGATTTTTGTTTCCTTGGAAATGCTGAGTATTTCGTCTTATCTCATGACGGGTTACATGAAGCGTGATCCCCGTTCCAATGAAGCAGCTTTAAAGTATTTGTTAATCGGGGCTTCCAGTTCCGCTATTTTTCTTTACGGACTTTCCCTGCTCTATGGTTTGTCGGGAGGAGAAACTCAATTAGAGGCGATCGCGTCCCAATTGACGGATGCAGTAAATGGGGGTCAATCCCTCGGATTAGCTATTTCCCTCGTATTTGTAATTGCCGGGATTGCTTTTAAGATTTCGGCAGTTCCCTTTCACCAATGGACTCCTGATGTCTATGAAGGTTCACCCACGCCGGTAGTGGCGTTTCTGTCCGTCGGTTCCAAAGCTGCCGGATTTGCGATCGCCATTCGCTTATTAGTCACGGCCTTTGGGGTAATCACCGATGAATGGAAAGTGATTTTTACCGCCCTAGCCGTTTTGAGTATGATCCTCGGTAACGTGGTGGCTTTGGCTCAAACCAGCATGAAACGGATGTTGGCCTATTCCTCCATTGGCCAAGCCGGTTTTGTGATGATTGGTTTAACGGCGGGAACCGATGAAGGCTATGCCAGTATGGTCTTTTACCTGCTAATTTACCTGTTCATGAACCTGGGAGCTTTCACTTGTATTATTCTCTTTTCGCTCCGCACAGGAACAGATCAAATTAGTGACTATGCTGGACTCTACTCCAAAGATCCGTTGCTGACCTTGGCTTTAAGTATTTGTCTATTATCTTTGGGTGGAATTCCGCCTCTGGCCGGATTCTTTGGCAAAATCTATCTATTTTGGGCAGGTTGGCAAGCTGGACTGTATGGTTTAGTTTTATTAGGTTTGTTAACCAGTGTGGTTTCCATCTATTACTACATTCGGGTAGTGAAAATGATGGTGGTCAAAGAACCCCATGAAATGTCTGATGTGGTTAAAAATTATCCTAAAATTCAGTGGCATTTATCAGGGATGCGTCCTCTTCAGGTAGGTTTGGTTCTAACCTTAATTGCAACCACTTTAGCGGGTGTTTTAGCGAATCCTCTCTTTACTTTAGCCAGTGATTCGATTACCAGCACTCCAATGCTGCAAGCTTCCCATGTAACCCCTAAACTCTCTCAAATTTTGCCGAAGTTGTAATTTCAGAAAGGGTCGCATTTACCTATTCCATTGAAGTTGTAAACAAATCTGGAAACGATTGAAGGATTGAAAGGTTTGTTTTTTCTTGATCATTGATAAAGACGGGCGGTAGTCTGGTTCCCTACGGTGGTAAAGGCCACGATTGGGTCTAGGTTGCCGCTCAAGCTTTTTTGAAGGAATTCCAAGCGGCGATCGCTATTATTTTGAATCAAGAGATTGATGCGATCGCTTCATTGGAGGAACATTCTAGCTGTAAGTGCTGATCGCCAAAGGGGGCATCTACTAAATTGCAATGGTGGGGGCGATCGCTCTGGGGATAACGATTCGGTTGAAAAAATCGACAAGTGACACACATTTGGGTGATCGGAATTTGACCGGCTTCCTGGAATTTGCGAATCATTTTGATCAGACTTCGTAAAAAGACCGTCTGTTCTAGTTCCGAAAGTCCTCCTACAGCTTCTAGTAATAAATCTGACCAGCAAGCGGTTTGAATTAGACTTGTTGGGTTATAAGGGATAATAAGAAAAAAAGCAATGACCAGAAAATCCAAGAATGCTAGATATAGAAAGGATATTCAAACAAGATCGCTTAATACGGGGGATGACAGGGCTAAATAG
>JAYKJI010000237.1:0-13841 GCA_035285405.1 Snowella sp.
CTCTCCTCTTAATGCAAGGGTTTTGAGCCATTTTAACCTATTTTCCTGCATTCTAGCTGTTCTTAATTTGGCTACTATCTTTTCTCCGTAAGGGTTTCAGCTTTTTTCAGCAAGCCCTAATTAATGATCATCATTATTGGTTTACCATTATTACGCGATCGCTGAAGGTGAATACGAAAAAGCCCTTTAGATTTATCGAAGTTTAGCCCAAGAAAACCCCGCCCCTTTTTTGCCTGATGTGGCCATGACTCTCAACAATTTGGCGATTTTGCATCAAAATAAAAAGGCGATCGCTTTTGCCAATTCAGGTTAATTTGTATTACTATAGTTTTCTTGTATTGTACAAAAAATGTGGGCTGTAGCCACTGATGCCCATTCAGATCCGTCTCCCCTGCTGACCAGAGCCAGGCATTATGCCCTAAGCTTCGAGTTTCAATTACAATGAAGAGGGTTTGCAATCTCCATTGTCGCTATTCCCATCTTTTCAAATCATCATTTTTTAGTTTAGATAGTCGAGCGCGATCGCCTTTATGGTTCAAATTAGCAGTGCCCAGGAACTTCAGGAAAAATATCAAGCAGGGGAACGCAACTTTCAAGGCATTCAACTGCGACGAGAAGATCTGCATGGCTTAAACCTTCAGGGGGTTAATTTTAGTGGAGCGGATTTTACGGAGGCGAATTTGCGCTCTGTTAATCTAAGTGGAGCCAACCTCCAGGGAGCCTATCTCAATGAGGCTGATTTCTCCAGTGCTAACCTTGAAAAAGCTAATTTGCAAGGGGCTTCTCTAATTAAAACCTATTTGATTAAAACTAATTTACAGGGGGCCAATCTAGACGAGGCACTCTGTACTGGAGCTATCTTAACGCGCAGTAATCTTCAGGATGCTCATTTGAATGGAACCTATTTTAATGGTGCAGATCTAACGAGAGCAGATCTCAGTAATGCTAAATATAATAATAAAACCCGTTTTGATGTTAGTTTTAATTTAGTAAAAGCCGGTCTTAAAAAAGTAGGAGAAGTGGCGATCGCGGTTAGTCCTGCTCCAACTCAGAAAGCAGAGCTAGAAACTCCCTCTCCTATTGTTGATTTAACCACTTTATCGCTTACCGTAGAAGATTTACTCTTAATGTTCAATCATTTCAGTGAACTGGGTAATCGTTATTTGGGTAATACCATGACTAGTCGCTATATTCAATCTTCTAGACCTTCGCTAGAATGGTTTGAAAAGTTTGAGGTAAATCGTTCTACGGCCAAAGTCACCTATAAAGGCAACCTTAAAGATAAACTCAGCATTGCTCAAATTGAGCTATCCCAGGAATGGGCAAAAAAGTTTGTCAAATCTTGTACTATGATATTTAAAGATTTTCCGAAAATGATTGAAGTAGATCAACTGGTTTTTCCAGTTATTTAACTGGCAAGGATTAATAATTGATGGATTATCTATGAATACGATGTCTGATTTAGCCGTTCCATCCTTAGGCAAAGAAACAATGGCAGTGGTGGAAACCTGGAATTTGAATAAAATTTATCGCACGGGTTTTTGGTTGAATCAAAAAGTTCAATCTTTAACTAATTGTTCCCTGTCGGTTCAGCAGGGAGAAACTTTTGGCTTACTGGGCCCCAACGGAGCCGGAAAAACAACGCTTTTAAAAATTTTATTAGGTGTAATTCGACCGACCAATGGCCGGGCTGTGCTACTTGGCCAACCCATCGGCGATCGCGCCACCAAACAACGAATCGGCTATTTACCAGAAAATGCCTATTTCTATGATTTTTTAACAGCCTGGGAATTTTTAACCTTTGTCGGGGGATTATTCCAAATTTCTAAACCTATTTTAAATAAACGCATTGCGACTACTTTTGATCTAGTGGGCTTAGATCAAAAAACAGCCAAAAAGAAACAATTGCGTCAATATTCTAAAGGAATGCTACAACGGGTAGGCATGGCCCAGGCATTAATTAATGATCCCGAATTAGTCTTTTTAGATGAGCCGATGTCAGGCTTAGATCCTCTAGGACGCTATCAAGTTCGTGAGATTATTTTATCCCTTAAGGAACAGGGCAAAACCATCTTTTTTAATTCCCATATTCTGACGGATGTGGAACAGATCTGCGATCGCATTGCCATTTTAGCTAGGGGTGAATTACTCTGTGTCGGTTCCCTAGAGGAAATTCTAGGACGGGCAGATGTTTACCAGGTTATTATTAGAGGGGGAAACGCCGAGCAACTCAAGCAATGGATCACCGGCTTAACCTTAGTAGAAGGGCTATGGCATGGTCAAGTGAATGGCGATCCCCAGGCATTAATTGATCATTTACCCACTTTTGATGCTCAACTGATTAGTGTTAATTTAGCCAGAGCTTCTTTAGAAGAATATTTTATTCGACAATTGAAGGAACGGGGCATTACCTCTAGTCAGTAATCTAGTCGGTAATGAGTCATTGGAAAATAGCCAATCATTCCCAAAAATAAATTAAATTTAACAAAAATGTCGGGAGAAGTCCCCACCTATAAATTCTAAAGAAGTACCCACATTTTAGGTGGGGATGAATCCCGACTAACAAATAAACCGCGAAGCGACCACATCCCTAAAACCTGTGCTATACTGTTATCGTCAACCTATGTTAGCGATATGTACAAGGCGTACAAGTACAGAATATACCCAAATACCGAGCAACAAATAGCCCTAGCTAAAAGCTTTGGGTGTTGTCGTTGGTTTTGGAACTATAGCCTGAATTTGTGCCAAGAAACCTATACAGCAACAGGAAAAGGCTTAAGTCGGTTTGCCATTCAACAGTTATTACCCCAACTTAAAAAAGAACATGAATGGCTAACAGATGCTTATTCTCAGTGCCTACAAGTTGTTGCTCTAAACCTGTCTACGGCTTATCGCAACTTCTTTGATAAACGAGCTAGGCTGCCTAGATTCAAGTCAAAACATGGTAGACAATCAATTAGTTATCCAGCTAATGTCAAGCTTGAAGGAGACTATCTAAAACTTCCTAAAATTGGCTTAGTTTACTGTGTTAGACATCGGGAATTTGAGGGGACTATTAAGACGGTTACCATCTCAAAAAATCCAGATGGTAAATACTATGCTTCCGTTTTAGTTGATGATGGGAAAGAAACCCCAGAGACATCAACCGATGGTAAAGCAATAGGAATTGATTTAGGATTAATCCATTTTTGTATAACCTCTAACGGTTCAAAATATGATAATCCCAAACATTTCGCTAAACATCAACGTAACCTAAAGCGTAAACAAAAAAAGCTTTCTCGCAAACAAAAAGGTAGTGAAACTAGACAAAACGCTAAAAATAAAGTAGCTAAAGTTCACTCAAAGATATCTCGATGTCGTGAAGATTTTCTACACAAACTATCCCGTAAGATAGTAAATGAAAACCAAGTTATTGCGGTAGAGAATCTTAATGTCAAAGGCATGGTTCGCAATCATAATCTAGCTAAAGCTATCAGTGATTGTGGGTGGGGAATATTTTGTACAATGCTTAAATATAAGGCAGAAAATGAAGGGAAAACTTATATCGAAATTGATAGATGGTTCCCTTCATCAAAAACTTGTAATGTTTGCTTAAATCAAGTGGGAAGTTTACCTCTTGATATTAGAAGTTGGACTTGTGAGCATTGTCAAACTAACCACGACCGTGATATCAACGCATCGATAAATATTAGAAATGAAGCCTTACGGATATTGTCGTTAGGAACTAGCGATACTGCTAATGGAGGGGATGTAAGACGGCTAGGAGGTAAGATTTCTTGCCTTTTAGATGCAATCCCCGATGAAGTTAGAAGCCCCAACTATACCGCTTGCGGTTAGTTGGGGTAGTTCACGTTCTAGACCCTTACCTTAGCTGCCAAGATGCTACTGCTTCGTCCTGAAGATCGTCAAAAATTGGATCGTAATCAAGATACGGAATTCTATTCCTTGCCTCGCTTTGTCACCCATGTTGATTCTGCCTTTATTGATCAATTAACCAATCTTTACCGCGATCGCCTCCAATCCCAGAGCCGTATTCTCGATTTAATGAGTAGTTGGGTATCCCATTTACCAGAGGACAAGCAATTTGTTTGGGTAGGAGGCCATGGCCTAAATCGAGAAGAATTAGCCAAAAATCCTCGTTTAAATCATTATTTTGTCCAGGATCTCAATCAATCTCCCCAATTACCCTTCCCGGATCAGGACTTTGATGCGGTCTTGATTGCCGTTTCTATTCAGTATGTGGAATATCCAGAAGCCGTTTTGAGTGAAATTCACCGCATTCTCAAACCTGGCGGCCTGGTGATTATTAGTTTTTCCAATCGTATGTTCTACCAAAAAGCGATCGCCATTTGGCGTGAAGGAACGGATCTGAGCCATGTCAAATTAGTTAAAGCTTATTTTCAAGGCGTGCCAGGTTTTAGTGCGCCGGAAGTCGTGGCCAAAACAGCTAATATCCCTAGCTTTTGGCAACGTTTAGGCCTGATGGGTTCAGATCCCTTTTATGCAGTCATGGCCACAAAACTAGCCACCTAAGTTCAACAAAAAACCCGCCGAAGCGGGCCTTACACATCAGTTCACTGAAACCGTTTAAACAAGATCATTTAAACGTAAATCTTAATAACGACCTTGGCCTTGGTTAGGCTTGTGAACAATAAAACTGATAGTTTGACACTGTTTGATATTGTCAAAACCGATCACGCGGATATAAGCATTGGGATACTCAGAACGGCATTCCCGTACTTCTGCCAACAATTCTTGAGCAGAGGCACCACCAAAGAAAGGCAGTTTCCACATTGTCCAAAAATGGGTTTCAGGCAGAGGATTTTCTTCAAATTCCACACCTGCGATCATACCTTGATCAATCAAGTATTGAACTTGCTTAAGAATTTGTTGATCGGTTAAAGGCGGTAAATAGGAAAGGGTTTCGTAACGACGCTCTTTCGATAGGGTTTTCATGGGTATTGTTCCTGTCTGATTACAATTTTTAAGAAGGGGATGAATCGTTAACGTCCGATTCAGTATCCGCCATTTCAGAGGGCAGTAAGTCTTCTGGTCTGGACTGGGTAAGTCGTTCTAGCAAATGACGACGGTGTTCCATGTTAGCCTGACCTATGCCAGTACGAACCATCTCTGGAAGAAAATCGAGAACATTGTCTGCGAGATATTCCCGAACTGTCAAAATCCTTAAAACCAGTTCCTTATTGACCGCTAACAATCCATCAATAAACACCTCACCATCCTGAATATTATGGGTAGATGCGTATTGACCGAGCCAGATGGCTTGAGGAGGGTTTGTTTCTGACAGTTCACTTTGGATAGTGCGTACTGCCTGATAGGTGAGATAACTCTGTAATACCTTGGCTGTCGCTTGGGCAACTTGCTTGGTCTGCATGAACAACTCCCAAAGTGAATAGTAGTTAGTTAATAGTGATTAATGAATAGTGGATAGTGAGGAATTTATGTAACCTGGGCTAAGGTTTTCCCGTTATAGCAAATCTATTTAGGATTTACTAAATAACAACTCAACCTAGTTAACTGTTCACTATCAACTATTCCCTATCGACTATTCCCTATCAACTCTTACAGGGTGTCCATGGCCTCGAACTCAAACTTGATTTCTTTCCAGAGTTCGCAAGCAGCAGCCAATTCAGGCGACCAACGGCAAGCTTCACGGATAACATCATTGCCTTCGCGGGCCAAGTTACGACCTTCGTTACGGGCTTGGATACAAGCTTCCAGGGCGACACGGTTAGCGGTTGCACCAGGTGCGTTACCCCAGGGGTGTCCAAGGGTTCCACCACCAAATTGTAAGCAGGAGTCATCACCAAAGATTTCCACCAGAGCGGGCATGTGCCATACGTGGATACCCCCCGAAGCAACGGGCATAGTACCAGGTAAGGAAGCATAATCCTGGGTGAAGAAAATACCGCGTGAACGATCTTCTTCCACATAGTCTTCACGCATCAGGTCAACGAAGCCCATGGTGATACCGCGTTCGCCTTCTAATTTACCAACAACGGTTCCAGAGTGCAGGTGATCACCACCCGACAGACGTAAGCATTTAGCTAATACGCGGAAGTGAATCCCATGATTTTTTTGACGGTCAACAACGGCGTGCATGGCACGGTGAATGTGCAACAACAGACCATTGTCACGGCAGTATTTCGCTAAGGTTGTGTTAGCGGTAAAACCACCAGTGAAGAAGTCGTGCATGATGATCGGGGTTTTGATTTCTTTGGCAAATTCAGCCCGTTTCATCATTTCTTCGCAGGTTCCGGCGGTTACGTTGAGGTAGTGACCTTTGACCTCATTGGTTTCAGCCTGGGCTTTTTCAATGGCTTCTTGTACAAACAGGAAGCGATCGCGCCAACGCATGAAGGGCTGAGAGTTGATGTTTTCGTCGTCTTTCGTGAAATCTAGACCACCGCGTAAGCACTCATAAACGGCACGACCGTAGTTTTTAGCAGATAACCCTAATTTAGGCTTAATGGTACAACCCAGTAAAGGACGACCGTACTTGTTTAACTTGTCCCGTTCAACGGTGATACCGTGGGGAGGGCCTTGGAAGGTTTTAATTAAGGCAACAGGAAAACGAATATCTTCTAAACGGAGGGCACGTAGCGCTTTAAATCCGAAAACGTTACCCACTAAAGAGGTTAAAACGTTGGTGACGGAACCTTCTTCAAATAGATCTAAAGGATAGGCAATAAAAGCAAAATACTGATTATCTTCGTTGGGAACGGGTTCAATATCATAGCAACGACCTTTGTAACGGTCGAGGTCAGTTAAATTATCTGTCCAAACAGTTGTCCAGGTTCCAGTAGAAGACTCCGCAGCAACCGCAGCACCTGCCTCTTCAGGAGGAACACCGGGTTGGGGTGTCATACGGAAGCAGGCCAGTAAGTCTGTATCTTTCGGGGTATAGTCAGGGGTATAGTAGGTAAGGCGATAGTCTTTTACGCCTGCCTCAAACCCTGCTTTGGTTTTGGCTTGTACCATTTAGGTTAATTCCTCCATAAACATTGATGGCATACTTTTCTCAGATCACCAGTCATTAGAGCGCAAAAAGCCCCAACTCTAATCGAGAGCAGTTGTTTAGTTTAGTTATTCGGTTACGAGAAATTTCTGCGACAACCCAGCAACTATCTGTTTTCTGAGAATCATCCTATCACGGTGTGGAAACCTTTATTACACCCTATGCTGTCTATTGACGGTTTTTTCAATTACAATTCTTGGCTTCTCTGATTAAGTTTTCTGATGATGGGTAATCTTACTTATCGTCTTAGGTCATTGGTAAAATCAGAGGCTCGTGAGGTTAGGGCGATCGCGGTTTCAGAATTTTTGGGAAAGTTGGTAAATGTTCTATTTTTCTGAGTCTGGTGGTCAAAACAGTGCCAGTGAATCAACGGTTGGGAAGGTAATTTCGTGCCTTTAGCCTGGTCTAAATCTGCCAACATCTCACTACACCATCCTGATCCCCGGCAATCAAAAGCTGTTCATAAAAGGTGAGAGCATTAATCCGATTGGTATGGCCCTGAAGCTGTTTTTCTTCCTGTCCCGTCAATAAGTTCCAGAGACGAATGGTTCCATTGGTGCTACCAGTGGCCAACCAATTCCCCCCCCCACTATAGGCGATCGCTCGGACAGAATCATCATGCTGAAAAGCGGGTTTCATTTCCTTGCCAGAGGCCACATGCCAAAGACGAACCGTTTTATCGGAGCTACCAGAAGCAATAAATTGTCCGTCAGGACTGAAGGTAACACAACCTATATGATGACGATGCCCCAGACAACAATAAATTTCCTGTCCAGAATCGACCTCCCAAACCCGCAGTGTTTTATCTTGACTGGCGGTGGCAATCAATCGGTTATCAGGACTGAAGGCAATACTGGTAATTGGTTGGGAATGACCCTGTAAAATTCGACGAGGCTCCCGACTCCGCAACATTTGCCAACCTAAAGCCACATCCCAGAGTCGGACGGTACATTCCCAGCCCGCTGAGGCAATATATTGATGGTTAGAACTGATAGCTACCGAGGTAATCCAATCGTGATGTCCGGGAAAGGCACGGATAACATTGCCAAAACTGACATCCCAAAGGCGTAGGGTATGATCCCAACTTCCCGACAATAAAAAGCGACCATCAGGACTAAAAACTAAACTTGTCACCCGATCCCGATGGCCGATTAAGGTGTTTGCTTTACGGCGTTCAAGTCGATTCCAAATTTGGATACTTTGATCATTGCTGGCCGTCGCGATCCATTGTCCATTGGGACTACAGGCCACACTATAAATCCAATTGCTGTGACGTTTTATTTGCTTTGTTTCAATGCCCTCTTCTATATTCCAAAGGCGAATCGTATCATCATAGCCACCGGAAATTAGATAATCATTATTGGGGCAAAAATCTAGGCTTTGTACCCGATTCCAATGGCCCTGAAATCGCTTAATTTCCTTATAGGTATTTAAATCCCATACACGAATGGATTTGTCATCAATACCGGCGATCGAAGCTAATAGGCAATTGTCAGAACTGAAAACCAGACCGGTAATCCAATCGAGATGACCCTTAATCCGTTTGATTGCCTGGCCCGATGGAATAGACCAGAGCATAATTTGATTATCCTGGCTGCCAGAAGCGAGTATATCTCCATTCGGGCTAAAAGCGAGGCTGGTAATCGGGAGTTGATGACCTTCCAAGCTCGAAATCTCTAGTCCTTTGTCCACATCCCATAGACAAACAATGCCTTCTTGATTTCCGACGGCTAGGTAACGCCCTTCCCGACTTACAGCAACCTGAGTAAAACAGTTGGCAATTTTATGAAAAGCAGGATATTCTTGCCCAGAACGGGCATCCCAGATTTTAATCACGTCACTTTTATAACCACAACAGACGAGACGACCCTTGGTGCTACAGGAAATACTAATAATATTCTGGTCATGGCCGTAAAACTGTTGGAGGAGTTTGCCCTTGCTCATGTCCCAAACATAGATCCAACGTCGATAGGTGAAAATTAGCAGTTGTTCTTCAGCAATCCAGATTCCTTGTTCTATGGGATTGTCAATCTCCCAGAGGGCTTTTCCCGTTTCAAGGTTAAATAAAGTTGCTCCACCCGCCGCGATCGCAATAGTTAAAGTAGAAGATAAAGCTCTTACTGAACGAATAACGCCTCGTCCCAAGCGTTGCTGCATTTTTTCCTGCCAGAGATCTGGTAATAAAAACTGACCGGTAAAGGTATCAGCCGTGTGGTTTTTAGGCACCGCAGCGGTAAAACGCCGATTGACAGAATGGGAGCCTGTGTCCCACCATTCCTGCACACTCCTAGGGCGATCGCTGCGTTTTAATTGCAATGCACTACTAACTAAGTGATCCCAGGGCGGAATTAACCCCTCCGGTCGCCAATCATCTCCCTCAGACAAGCGTTTCATCGCCGCTGGTGGTAGTTTGCCCGTCAATAGTTGATGCACCATCATGCCCAACTCGAAGAGATCACTTTCTGGCCCCAATTCCCCTCCCGTAATAATTTCAGGAGCCGCATATTGTTCTGTAAACAGACGAGTTTCCATTCGTTTCGCATTGGCAGCTTGACGCGCCGCCCCAAAATCAATCAGATGGGCTTGACTATCCGCAGAAAGAATAATATTTTCCGGTTTGAGATCGAGGTGGAAAATACCGGATTGATGAATAGCGGTTAGCGCCGCAACCATTTGCTCAATCAGGGATTCCACTTTGGGTAACGGTAATTTGCGTCCGGGATGGGCTTTAATAACTTGTGTTAGAGTTTTTCCTTGAATTAAATTCATTACCATGTAGGCTGTATCGTGGTCTTCAAAAATGTCATAGACCCGCACTACATTGGGATGATTTAATTTGGCTAGAATACGCGCCTCTTCCATAAAACGATACAAAGCCCTTTGATAGGAATGGGTCGCCTGGGAAGGGACAATAACCGACTGGTTAAGCTGATTACGGAGAGCAAATTCAATGGGATAAAATTCTTTGATGGCAAAAACTTCATCTAAAACAGTGTGATGGGCACTATAGGTAATCCCAAAACTGCCACGACCTAAGGCATAATCTAGTCGATAGGTATCAGACCGTAGTAAGGTTCCAGGGGCTAAAACATCCCGTAGCAGTGAAGGTAAATGGATCTTACAACGGGGACACAGTTCACTATCGGGGGGAACATCCTCATAATGGCAATTGAGGCAATACATAATCGGCTAGTTTGAAAATAAAACTGCTCTTTGTCAGGCTCCAGAGTCCTTGATGGGAAAAATCCACCAACCGGTAGTTCCTGTTTATGCCGCATCCAACCAGAAATTTCAGCGAATGGAAGCTATTTACTTCAGTTTATCATCAAAGTTCAGCATCTCTCAAAAAATGTACTTTATGACTGAGGTATCTATCGTTTCTATTGTCCCCTAAGAAGTAATTTTTGGGGCTTGTTTTCCAATTCAGGATTGAGGACTAATCCTAATTGAATGCTTAAAACAATTCTTTATATTTTATAGATTCTTTCTGGACAGGACTGGCTTTGTTAAGAATTATGTATAAATATCCTGTCTAACATTCAATATTAATTTGGATATTCAACCAAGAATTCGTTTTAATTTCACTGTATTTCCGTTCTTATTGGTTTCAAGAATGATCAAGATTGGTAATGAGCAATTTTATCGTTACTGTCATCTTAATTTCAGAAAAAGATAGAGACTGTAACCGCAGAGGTCAATCATTGAGCACGACATTGAGAAATAGAGCTTAAATTGCATAAAGAAAAATCCCTAAATACTCTTTTAGCGCAAAAGTAGTTTGAGCTAGGTAATCAGCATTGGGAATCAGATTAATTAAGATGGTGCCGAGGGTGAACTGCTCTGTTTGGTCTGCCTCAACCCGAAAATCTGTGGGAGCAGCAATAACATCTATGCCTAATTTTTGAAAAATAAGTTTACTTCTGGGCATATGAAAGGCCGATGTTACCAATAGCACTTGTTTAATTCCTCGTTCCTCTAGGATTTTTTTGACATTGGTTCCATTTTCGTCGGTATTAACGGACAGGGGTTCTTCCACGATCGCCCTGGGGGGAACTCCCAAAAATTCCAGCAAACTAGCCATATCTTTTGCTTCAGGTTGGCCTTGACTTAACCAAGTGATTCTTCCCCCAGTAACGATTAATAAGGGAGCTTTTCCTTCCCGGTATAACTTGGCTCCATATAAAACGCGATCGCCGGCTTCAGACACTTCAATCATGGGTCGGGGCGGAATGGCAGAATAGATCCCTCCACCTAAGATCACAATGGCTTCAGCAGACGGTAAATATGGCGATAAATTTTGGTGTTCAAGAGACGCTAACAGGGCATTACTCACCCAACGATTGCCAGCTAGAAAAAGTAATAATAGGGCTAATAGTAGGGGAAACTGTAGCCAGGATCGTTTTTTCCAGGCGAGATAACTACTAAATACTATCAGTAAGGTAATCAATCCAAGGGGATAGATGAAAAGAGGCAATAATTTCGATAAAAATAACAACCTTAGCTCCTAATACTCTAAGCGTTGATAACGGAGAACGTTTAGGTTGTTCTGTGATCGACCATTTTCCTGACCAGAAATGATTTGTCCTGTAATTCCGGCTTGGGCCAATGCCGCTAAACGTTGCTGGGCTAAAGAGGCTTGGGGAAAGGTTCCCGCTTGAATGGTGCCGTCTGCATTGCGGATAAAGGCTAGGGGTTCTATTTTTTGGACTCTTTGTAGTAGCTCGGTATCTTGACCTATAATTTGTACCCAATAGAGAGCATTCTGGTTGGTAGAGGAATGGTTAGAGGGGGCGATCGCGGGCATAACTGCCGATGTATTTACTATTTCTGGTTTAATTGTCGCCGGCTTAATCGTCGGTGTATTAACCGTAACAGAGCGGGCAGATTTAGGTTTTTGAATAGGGGGAATGGGCGCAGGTTTATTTTGGGGCGGCGGGGCCGGAATGGCGGTACTTCTAAAAATATATTCCTGATGGAGGCCAGACGGGTTGACCTGGGGAAGCGGGGGAGCAGGAAATGGGACTGGAGATGGATTACCGGCATAAATCGTGGCCGGAAGCGGTTGGGGAACTTTTAGGGGAGGCGGAGTCGTCAAAGGAGTGAGATCGGGAGATACCTGCGCTACACTGTTTTCGGATAAATTAGCCCACAGCGGAATACTGCCTAATACTAGGCATACGAAAATTTTTGTGCTCATCTTAAGACTCCTCAAACAGTGTCCTCACACCCTTCACCCCTAGGGAAAAGTCCTATTTTAGGATTTAGGATTTACCTGAATTGTAAACTGGATGTTAGCCTAGAAACAGGAATTTGTTGTAAAAGCTGTCCAAGATTGTAAGCATGGTTAAAAAAGTGGTGGTGGGCCTCTCTGGTGGGGTCGATAGTTCCGTCGCAGCGGCAGTTCTTCATCGTCAAGGTTACGAGGTTGTTGGTGTTACCCTCTGGTTAATGAAGGGCAAAGGACAATGTTGTTCTGAAGGCATGGTAGATGCAGCCTCAATTTGTGAACAGTTGGGCATTCCCCACCAAATTGTCGATACTCGTGATCTTTTTCAAACCCAGATTGTGGACTATTTGGTGTCTGGTTACGGGGAAGGAATCACGCCTTTACCCTGTTCTCAATGCAATAAGGCGGTTAAGTTTGGCCCGATGTTGTCCTATGCCAAGGAAATGTTAGGGGTTGACAAGATTGCTACGGGCCACTATGCACGTTTAACCTATGATCCCGCTTCTCAACGCTATCAATTGCTGCGAGCCGTAGATCGGCAAAAGGATCAGTCCTATTTTCTCTACGATTTAGAGCAATCTATTTTGGCTGCCACCCTATTTCCCCTAGGCAACCAAACCAAAACGGAAACCCGACAAATTGCCACCGAATTGGGTTTAGCTACGGCGGAAAAGCCGGACAGTCAAGATCTTTGTTTGATTGAAGCACATGGGTCAATGCGAGATTTTTTGGATAAGTATATTACGCCTAAAACAGGGGAAATTGTGGATCGCACTGGAAAAGTTTTGGGCAATCATCAAGGCATCCAGCATTATACGATTGGTCAACGGAAGGGACTCGGCATTGCGGCTCCAGAACCCCTTTATGTGATTGAACTCGATCCGGTTATGAATCGTGTCGTTGTTGGCGATCGCGCCAGTGCTGGTAGTTTGGATTGTTATGTTAGTCGTCTTAATTGGGTTTCGATTCCTGAACCGACTACCCCTCTACGCTGTCAAGTGCAGGTTCGCTATCGTTCGGCCCCTGTCGCTGTTAATGTGATTCCCCTGTCAGGCGATCGCCTCAAACTGAGTTTTGATGAACCTCAATTTGGCATTACCCCCGGTCAAGCGGCTGTTCTATATAATGGCGACCTATTGCTCGGTGGTGGTATTATCCTTCGAGACGAAGAAAACCATTCTTGAGATACAAAACCTTACGCGACCTCCAGCAACTTTTTTCTCAAAATAAACGCTGACAATAAAAATATCATTAAGATAGGAGTAAATAAATGACAAGTAATACTCAATAAATTACTATTTGTACTTCTATCTATTTAAGTATTACAGTTAGTCGAAATCGTCAGAAGTCCTAGTAATCAAGCATTTACTTTTCTTATCGGCAATAGTTTAAATGGTCAAAATCCGTCATAAGACATAGTTGATAGAGAGTTTTAACTCTTAATAATCATGAGACCTGTTGGGAAATAAAAGAGAAACAGAAAGTTTGCACAGTAAGGATTTCATCATCTCTTACCAATTAGGCAGCATTCAAATAGAAGTTCCATAAACCAGTAGAATTCAACATCAAGCGGTCATC
>JAYKJI010000238.1:0-3090 GCA_035285405.1 Snowella sp.
CTTTAGGATCATAAGCAAGAGATAAAATATTCCAGCTATCAGTGGGTAAGAGCAATAAATTAAAGCAGTTTGAAATCTCTTCATTAATAATGGATTGTGTCGCTAAAGTTTGACCATTAGGATGAAAAGCAAGGGGGCCAATTTTTTGACTATAACCCTCAAATCGCCCTAAACATTCACCTGTTTCTGTCTGCCATAATTTAATTTTTCGACTATCATCACCTGCCACTAACCAGGAACGTTGGGGATGATAAGCCACTGACCAAATACGCGCCTTATGGCCTTTAAGAATGTGTAAACATTGACTGGTTTTAACATCCCAAAGACGAATTGTTTGATCTTCGCTGGCACTAGCCAATTGGTTTCCATCGGGGCTAAAGGCGAGACTACGCAACCAACGAGAATGCCCTCGAAAATCCCGAATAAATTTGCCATCTAAAGTCCAGAGACGGATAATATTATCATCGTTACCTGTTGCTAGGGTTTGGCCATCGGGACTGAGGGCAACTGTCCTGAGTAATCCCTGAGTGTCTGACAGTAAAAATTTAGTAACAAGCTCAAAGGAGCCGACTTGCCAAATACAAATCTGATTATCCTGACTGGCACTAATTAATTGGCCATCAGTTGAAAAAATAACAGTTCTGACTTTATCTTGATGTTGATTTAAAACCGTTACTAATTGCAAATTTGCCAAATCCCAAATCCGAATTGTCCAATCATCTCCACTGCTGGCTAGATATTTACCATCAGGACTAAAGGAAAGGGAGCGAATACGCTCAATATGACCTTCAAGACGAGCGACTAATTTTTTGTCCTTCACTTCTCGAAGATAGACAATGTTATCATCGCCGCCACTGGCCAATAACTGGCTATCGGGACTAAAAGCCACTGTTCTTACCCAATAGTTATCGCTGGTAATGATGTTATGTAAGATGAGTCGGTTTTCGGTGACTTGCCAAAGATAAACTTGAGCATGATTATCCCCCATCGCCAAATATTGGCCATCGGGACTAAAGGCCACTGACAGAACATTACTAAATCCATCTTGGAAAAGACAATTTGATAATTCACTTCGAGAAAAATCAGTATTTTGTAGATGAATTGCGCGAAAATCAGCATTTTTAATCGTTAAATTTGAAAAAACTTGATCTTCAAAATGATAATTCTCTAATTGGCGCAACAAATTAACAATATTACCCACAGT
Source organism: Snowella sp. (assembly GCA_035285405.1). Lineage (GTDB taxonomy): Bacteria > Cyanobacteriota > Cyanobacteriia > Cyanobacteriales > Microcystaceae > Woronichinia. The sequence goes on from JAYKJI010000238.1 coordinate 1,205, forward strand.
ATAGCCACTTGATTGGGGTAATTTAAGAATAGTTTCGAGCTTTTCTTGAGCCTGTGAGTATCCCAGAATATTGGTTAAATTGCAAACAATGGGTTTTAAGAATATTTTCTCTTGGTCTTTTCTGACTTTTGCTTTAGCATTGGTAATCAGTAGAGGATAACGAGTCAGAAAATCAGGACAATTTCTGATAATCTCTTGAGTGATTTTTTCTACTAGCTGTTTGACGAAAAAACTACGAATCATTGGCGGTTGAGCAATAATTCCTTCGCCCTCACCCTCAATAAAAAAACGTAATTTTAGTTTTTCAATGATCATTAGTAACTGATCGCCAAATAAACCTGTAACAATATCTTTAAGTTCAAAGACATTTAAGGAATGATGATAAATTGCCAACCAACACATTACATCTCTTTCTACAGCAGACAGATTTTTAAATTCCTGATCTAAAAATTCTTCAGTGCCATTAAAGACAGGATTATTCTTGTCAATGAAACTAAGATAGAGAGAAATATTTCCACCAAAATTATCACGGATATTGAGCGCGATATTTTGTAGAACAAAAAGGTTGCCACTATAAAAACGTTCTAAGTTTTGCCAGTCTTGGTCAAAGCCTGAAAAAACGCCAACGTTACTAAAAAGACTTTTGATTTGGTCAACCGATAGCCCTTTCACCCCAAAGCGACAAGCTAAATTACTTTGGTCAATCAATAAACCAATCTCTGGCGGTTCAACAGAACTTGTCAAAACAATGCAACTTGATTTTTGTTTCTCCGTAATCCAAGACAATAATTTTTTATAATTTATGGGTTCAAGATTAAATTGACAGTTATCTTCGTAGAGCAGATGAACATTTGCTAAAATCACCAAGCATTTATTCTCGCTCAAGTAACCCTTTAACAATTCATATTTTTGGACTAGTGTAATTTCAGCACTATTCGCATCTTGTTTTTCAGTGAAAAAACAACACAAGTCATTAATGAACTCAGTCAGGGATGAATATTGATCCAGCGATCGCCAGACAACAAAATTAAAATGCTCTTGAAGGCGTTTACCCAGACGAAGAGAAAGATTATTTTTCCCCATCCCCTTCATTCCTTCAATTAGTACAAAACGGCAATGATCCTGAATAATCCATTTTTCTAGGGTTTGCAGTTCCTCTTCCCGACTAAAACTATCGAGAGTGTCCGTTGCCTCTCCCAAATCCACACGATGCCTCGGTTGTTCGGTCACCGGTTGCCCATATCCCGTCATCTCTCCTAAATCCAAATTAAGAGCGCGACAAATTTCTAGCGCGTTGAGATAATCAACGGGTTTGCCATTGAGAAACCGACTAACCACATCCCGCGATAACCCCAACTCACTTGCTAAAGCCTGCTGACTAGGATAACCATTGCGACGAACAGCGCCTTTAATTGTCTGAATGAATTCTGGCTTAACTTGCAGAGATCGTCCCATTGCCTGTACCTCATAAGAAATTTTAAATATATTAACGAAGGTTTTCTTTGTTATTGCGAACTACTACACAATCTTTTACAAGTCAGGCAAAAGTCTGACATCTTTCAGAAAATACTTGGGTTGATGCCCCTGTAAAGTCATACAGTCTATGCGCAGGTTCCCCGACAGCGATCAGATTCAATGGTGAATAAGCCTAGCTACTCTGTTTGGAGGTAAAAATTATGCAATATACAAACAACCACGATTACTGGCAAATCCTAATCACGTCCTCTGGTTTGGAACGGAGTATTGCCCCCCACTGCACCCTTGACCTGCCCGATTCGTTCACAGAAACCTATGAAATCATTGATTGCGACTCATTCGGTTCAGGATTCAACCAATGATTATAGACCATCTATCTTACCGAGACCTTATTTTTATTTTTAATCAAA
>JAYKJI010000239.1:0-12463 GCA_035285405.1 Snowella sp.
AATTAGATAGGGAAAATTTAGAGAAATTGCCACCAGAAAAACTGGTAGAAATGGTGCTGAAATTACAAGAATTAGTGCTAAAGCAGAACGAAATGATAGAAAGACTGCAAAGTTATGTAGAAAAAGACTGAATTTATCTAACAAAAAACAATACTTCGATTTTTACAGAAATTCACAGTTAACGAGTGTATCCTAAGATACTAAATTAACAAGTTTTTAATATTTATCAATCTATCCTTGCAAAAGTTCAAAAGTATTTAAGAATATTGAGCTAATCACTATCAATAATATTGCGGTTGTTTAAGCGTAAATTTTAATATGTGATTTTATTGTTTTTGCGATAAAGCAAGTAGTTCGCAATAACTAGCGTCCTAGTTTTGTAGTGCTTTGTTGGTTGTATTTGCGGTTTATTTGTACGATTAAAGTTATAAAAAATACGTTGATTGTTATCTAAAAAAATCTATTAACGATCATCAAATCAGAATCGGTTTTATTGAAGAGGACTAAGGCGATCTTGTTTATTGATTTTTAATGCATTAATCCTGTCAGGATTTGATGGCTATTGGTCTGACTAATAAATTTGATGTTAAAGAGCGAACAAAATATCGGATAATGGGAAACGCGTCGAAATAAGGGGTTTACGCTCAACCCTATTTCCCCAGTCTCTAACTGTTATCTTGAAAATCGGCTCTCTAAACAACTTCTATGCGTACTCATTATTGTGGCGACCTGCGCTCAAGCCATATTGGTCAAACTGTCACCCTGTTTGGTTGGGTGGATCGTCGTCGGGATCATGGGGGTGTTATTTTCATTGATCTCCGCGATCGCGCTGGAGTGGTGCAGATAGCCAGTAATCCGATCCAAACTCCGATCGCCTATCCGATCGCGGAAGGGTTACGTAGTGAGTACGTAGTTAAGGTGACAGGAGCCGTCAGTCAACGGCCACCCGAATCGCTAAATCCCAAAATACCGACGGGCGAGATTGAAATTTATGCCGATAGTATTGAATTACTCAATGGGGTTCACAAACAGTTGCCCTTTGTGGTTTCGAGTAGTGAGGCAGAATTAGTAAGAGAAGATGTACGTTTGAAATATCGTTATTTGGATTTACGCCGCGATCGCCTCAGCAAAAATCTCCAACTGCGTCATCAAGTGGTTAAGGCCATGCGACGCTTTTTAGAAGATCAAGAAAACTTTATTGAAGTAGAAACCCCCATTTTGACCCGTTCTACCCCCGAAGGGGCGCGGGATTATCTGGTTCCTTCACGGGTTAATCCAGGGGAATGGTATGCTCTCCCCCAATCTCCCCAACTCTTTAAGCAATTGTTAATGGTGTCCGGTTTTGACCGTTATTACCAAATTGCTCGTTGTTTCCGTGATGAGGATTTACGGGCCGATCGCCAACCTGAATTTACCCAACTGGATATGGAAATGAGTTTTCTCAGCCAGGAGGAAATTCTCGATCTCAATGAAGCTTTGGTTTGCCATATCTTTAAAACCGTCCAAAATATTGATCTGCCTCGTCCCTTTCCGAGGTTAACCTACGCTGAATCCATGGCCCGTTACGGCTGCGATCGTCCCGATACCCGTTTTGGCTTAGAACTGGTTGATGTCTCGGAATTAGTCAAGGATTCCGGCTTTAAGGTTTTTTCGGGAGCAGTACAAAGTGGAGGCAGTGTCAAAAGCCTTACCATTCCTGGCGGCAACGAAAGCGTTTCTAACGTGCGGATTAAGCCCAACGGTGATCTGTTCAAAGTGGCAACAGAAGCCGGAGCCAAAGGGATTGCCTATATTCGGGTCAGAGAGAATCAGGAAATTGATACCATCGGCGCGATCAAAGATAACCTGTCCCCTGAGCAAGTAGAAATCCTACTGGCCAAAACGGGAGCGCAGGCCGGTGACTTAATTCTCTTTGGGGCGGGGGATACGGATACAGTTAATAAATCCCTGTCTCGCCTGCGGTTGTTTTTAGGCGAACAATTGGGCTTAATTGACCCCGAACAAGTTAATTTACTTTGGGTAACGGAATTTCCCATGTTTGAATGGAATGCCGACGAGAAACGCCTAGAAGCCTTACATCATCCCTTCACAGCCCCCCATCCCGATGATTTAGATGACCTCAAAACTGCTAGGGCCCAAGCTTACGATTTAGTCTATAACGGCATCGAAATTGGGGGAGGAAGTTTGCGGATTTATCAACGGGAAGTACAAGAGCAGGTTTTTGCCACCATTGGTCTATCAATGGAAGAAGCCTATAATAAATTTGGCTTTTTACTAGAAGCTTTTGAGTATGGAACCCCGCCTCATGGTGGTATTGCCTACGGGCTAGATCGCTTGGTAATGTTATTAGCCAAAGAAGACTCCATTCGAGATGTGATTGCTTTCCCGAAAACCCAGCAAGCGAGTTGTTTATTAACGGCTGCACCGGCCCAGGTTGATCCCAAACAGTTGAAGGAATTGCAGGTGACATCGACCTATAAACCGAAAGCAAAAGTTTAGTTTTCAACGCAGAGGAGAACCTGAACCGATATGAGTAGCTGGTTTCAATTGAATTGAAGATAGATTTTGTGCCCGATCCCCCCTGCCTCCCTTGATAAATGGGGTATCCGTAGGACGGGGAGATTGTATGAATTTTAAGAACCACCTACTTTGATCCCCATTAAAAGGTCATCAAAAACCCATTTATGAATTCCCGTCTTGCCAAGCCGAAACAGTTTTTCAACTATCTGAGTGCTTTTGATCGAGTTTCCCTCAGTGCGATCGCCCTGTTAACCCTACTTTTGGGAGTGATTTTTTGGCGAGGCGAACAAACTCCATTGCGAGTCACCCGTTTCAGTTGGCAAGGCGAAAAAATAGGTGTTCAGGATCAAGCCTTTACCCTGAGCTTTAACCAACCCGTTGATCAGGAAAGTGTGGAAAATCATCTGATCATTGAGCCACCTCTGTTAGGCAAAATGAGTTGGCAGGGCAATCGTTTAGTCTATAGTCTTGCCGATACTCCCCTCTACGGTACTAATTATCAAATTAAGCTAGAACAAGCTACAGGCTCCGATCCCCAGAGAAAGATGGAACCCTTTGTGAGTCTTTTTAGTACTCACGATCGCGCCCTGGTCTATGTGGGAGTTAGTGGGGAAGAACGGGGAAGGTTAATTCTCTACGATATTACTGATCCGAAGCAACCAAAAAAGACGATTCTGACCGCCAAAGATTTACTCGTTCGTCAGTTTCAGATCTATCCAGGGGGAGACAAAATTCTGTTTTCCGCTCAAGATCCCAGTCAACCCGATGGCTCCTTGCAATTATTCACCGTAACGACCGGTATTCGCCTTTCCCTTGCCTCTCCTGAAGTCAGACCGGGTAAGTTAGAACGGGTTTTAGATAACCAAGACTACGCCAATCTGGCCTTTAAACTTTCTGCCAATGGCCAGACTTTAATTGTCTTACGTAGTAATCGTCAAAATCCCGCCGATTCAGGACTCTGGAGCGTTTCCACAACCGCTTCGGCAACTTCACAGAGTCCCCTCTCAACCGCTCGTCCTCTGGGAGTGCAGGGAGATAATTTTGTCGTGTCACCTAACGGTAAATATTTAGCCGTTGCCCAACAGCGAGGTGTGAGCCTTGTTCCCTTGACGGCGGATGCTGGCCCTTCCCAATTTTTAGAAGGGTTTGATAAACCGATCGTCTTTTCCAAGAATAGTCAACAATTACTATTAACCCAAAACAATGCTGACTATACGCGATCGCTGATTTTACGAGAAGCAGATGGTACGGTCGAAGAGATATCGCGGGGCATTTACCCCATTTTAGACTGCAAATTTGAGCCAAAACAAGAAAAAATACTCTATTGCCTGCGGACTGATTTAGTAAAACGAGAAGATGGTAACTTGCATGAAGAACCGTTTCTTTCTGCGATTAATCTTGAAACCTGGCAAGATCGTCCTCTGTTAGCCCTGCCCAACTATCGAGACGTACAAATGACCGTCTCCCCCGATGGCGTGGCTCTTAGCTTCGATCAGGTGGCAACAACCGTAGCCATGAGTTCTAGAGATCTCCTTACCCCCTCTCGCCAAGCCATTACCGATGGCCGGATTTGGTTATTGATGCTCACCGATAATCGGTCAGTTCCCACGGGGATTATGCCAAAGGAGATTACGGCTGGCTTTTCCCCGCAATGGATGCCTTAAATTTTTCCTTATCCCATTTTTTTTCCACAGAATCATGAGTGATTTTAACTTAGATATTAACTTAAATGATTTCCTCAATTGGACACCAGAGGCAAAAATAAAACTTAAAAATATCCCCTATTTTGTGAGAACTCAGGCTCGACAACGCATTGAGCAAATTGCCAGGGAAACAGGAGCCGAAACGATTACGGTGGAGATGGTAGAACAGGCCCGCTTAGAGTTTGGTCAGTAGCACAGTCTTGGGGTTGAGAAAAAAGAACTGATTCTGTTTTAACAAAAACTAATTAATTAAAGATTATGGTAACTTCATCGACAACTCGTTATGATCAAGATTTTGCGCTTTGGGTAGCAGAAAATATCGCTCTACTTAAAGCTAAAAATTATGATGCAGTGGATTGGGATAATTTAATTGAGGAGGTAGAGGGCTTGACTCGCAGCGATAAACGGGAGTTAGAAAATCGTCTAGTTACGCTGTTTGAACACGCCCTTAAACGCCGTTATGTAGCTTTGCCAGACTGTTATCGAGGTTGGGAAGGAACGTTAATTCGTACTCAGCAAAGATTGGAGCAAATTCTACGAGATTCTCCTAGCTTACGTAATTATCTTTTGGAGATCAGGGAAAAATGTTATCAAAATGCCTTAAAAAATATGCGTAAGGAATATGATGCTAGGTTTCCAGATTGCCTACCTTTTTCTGAAGAGATTGATCAATTATTATCCGCAGAGTTTTGGCAATAATTAACCACCAAAAACTAGGCGATCGCCAATGGCTATTTAAGCAATAGGATCAAGTCGCTAAAAAAGACCAGTAACAAAAGACTAAAGTACCAACAAAGATCAAACCAATAATCTCAAAGATATTGAAACTATGGTATTATGACTGATGACGGGTTGTCTGCTGGTGAGTAACCATGTTTTCTCATGAGCAGCGAAGATTAAAACTTGCCCGCTTTTTTTATTGCCTGATTGCGATGACGCACCCTTTGATTCCCCCAATTCTTGAGTTAATTCATCCCATTGCTGAAAATCTAGGGTTAGACGTTGTAGATGTGGTTTTCCAGACCAATAAGCGTCCCCCCGTCCTACGGGTTGATATTCGGAATCCTCAACAGGATACCAGTCTAGACGATTGTGAAAAAATGAGTCGGGCATTAGATTCCCAACTAGAGAGTACGGCTTTGATCCCCAGTGCCTATGTTTTGGAGGTTTCTAGTCCAGGCATTGCTCGTCAATTACTCTCGGATCGGGATTTTATTGCTTTTAAAGGATTTGGAGTCAAGGTGACGACGGCAGCTCCCGTTGCAGGCCATCAACAATGGCAAGGCTGTCTTCAAGGTCGGGATGATAGTCAACTTTATCTCAATCTCAAAGGACGGGCGATCGCCATTCCCAGGGATTTAGTTGTCACCGTGCAATTAGACGGCTGATCCCCATACCATTCTAGAAAACTAAAAAGGTCACACTTCATACTTAAAAATTTGTTAGGAGGAAAACTCAATGCTCGTTAGTTTGCCTGGTCTCCAGGAAATGATCGAAGAAATTAGTCAACGTCATAATTTACCTAAAGTTGCTGTACAAGAGGCCCTGCGCGAGGCCTTACTCAAGGGTTATGAACGTTTTCGCCGTTCCCAGAATATTGGCCAGCAGTTTGCCGAAGAATATTTTGCCAACTTTGAAGTTGAACTGGATACAGACGAAGAAGGGTTTCGGGTGCTCTCCACCAAACGTATTGTGGAAACCGTAGACAATAAAGATCATCAAATCTCCCTGAAGGAAGTTTTGGAAGTCGCGCCAGAAGCCTTATTAGGAGATGAAGTCGTTCTAGATGTTACCCCCGATCAACGGGATTTTGGCCGCATGGCTGCCATTCAAACCAAACAAGTGCTGTTGCAAAAACTGCGGGATCAGCAACGCAAAATTATTCAAGAAGAATTTCAAGATATTGAGGGCACAGTTCTGAATGCCAGAGTCCTGCGCTTTGAACGTCAGTCAGCCGTCATGGCTGTACAAAGTGGCTTTGGGCAACCGGAAGTGGAAGCTGAGCTTCCCAAACGAGAACAACTTCCCAATGACAACTATCGGGCCAATGCCACCTTTAAGGTCTATCTCAAAAAAGTGCGAGAAGGTTCCCATCGTGGCCCCCAATTAATTGTCTCCCGTAGTGCGGCGGGATTAGTGGTAGAACTCTTTACCGTTGAAGTCCCTGAAATTGAGGAAGAAGTGGTCAGAATTGTGGCCGTATCCCGTGAAGCCAATCCTCCCTCGCGTTATGTGGGGCCTCGCACTAAAATTGCGGTGGATACCCTCGAACGAGATGTGGATCCGGTGGGTGCTTGTATTGGCGCGAGAGGGTCACGGATTCAAGCCGTTGTCAATGAACTACGGGGCGAAAAAATTGATGTGATTCGTTGGTCGCCGGATCCCGCTACCTACATTGCTAATTCCCTCAGTCCGGCAAGGGTCGATCAGGTTTACCTTATTAACGCCGAGGAACGTCATGCTTTGGTGATTGTGGCGGAAGATCAACTGAGTTTGGCGATCGGCAAAGAAGGTCAAAATGTTCGCCTGGCGGCTCGTTTAACCGGCTGGAAAATAGATATTAAAGATCCCAATACCTATGCCAAAGAAAAAGAGGCAATGGAAAAAGCGGCTCTCAAAAAAGCAGCCCTAAGAGAAGCGGATTTGCCCTCCTCAAGTTTTTTTGATCAGAAGATTTCTTCCTCAGTGGACAATGAAGCTCTTGAATTAGATAATTTTGAAGAGGAGGCAAGATAACATCCTTATACTCTTCGGACGATGAAATCCCAGCATCGACGCTGTCTTAGCTGCCGCAAAGTAGCACCCAAAAACGAATTTTGGCGCATTGTCCGAGTCTATCCCTCTCGACAGATACAATTGGATCAGGGCATGGGGCGTTCTGCCTATCTCTGTCCCCAAGCTAGTTGCCTGCAAGCTGCTCGTCAAAAAAATCGACTCGGACGTGCCTTAAAAGCCCCTGTTCCAGATGCCGTTTATGAGCAACTCTTGGCCCGTTTAGTTCATTCTGTCTGAGCGGAACCGTCCTGATCTCAGACTCGGCTTTGACCTTATATCCTTTCCCCCCTTGTTTAGAAGCGAACTTTATCGTTAGCATAGGAGCAAAATCCAAATTTATACAACTTTCAAAAACCATTGTCAATTTTTCTGATCATTTTTAGCAAACTGGACTCGGAAACCGTTAAGGTAGAACTGTTCAGGGCTAGCTTGTTACTCAATCATCATCAATATCAATTTTTAGTTAGGGGGATAGTGGATGAACAACGCCAAGGTTAGAATTTATGATTTATCAAAAGAGTTGCATCTGGAAAATAAAGACATTTTAGATATTTGCGAAAAACTCAATATTGCGGTAAAAAGTCATAGCAGCACTATTAGTGAGTCCGATGCTGAACGGATCAGAGCCAGTGCGGAAAAATATACTCCCCATCCCAGCCCCAAACGTCGAGATGCCGCCCCCAGTCGGGAACTTATTCCTAGAGAGGAGCGCAAACAACAGATTTTAGCGATACACCATAAACAAACCCGTCCTAACCCTGCGACTGCCTTGAAAACACCGTCTCCCGCCATTGCCAACCCCCCTGCTCCCCCTAGACTTCAGTCTCCTCCGAATCTCTCACCTGAACGCCCCACTGTAACGGATAAAGTCTCGGAGAAATCAGGTACTCCTAACTTGTCAGCCGCTCCTGCTTCGCCTTTAAAGGATAGCGGCGCGAGCCCACCTCAGGCTGAGTTGGCCGTAGCTCCCATAGCAGTAGATTCTCCCCCGGTCAAAGCTAAACCGTCGGGAGAGGATGATCGTCCTTTATTAACCCCGCCTTCTCGCTTGATGGCAGCGGCTCCTAAACGCGATCGCAGTGAACAACGGGGTGATAGACCTGATAAGGCCGGCAAAGGCAATAGCCAGAATCCGAATGGCCGCAGTAGTGAACAGAAACCCAGTCGCCCTATTGTCGTCACCCTTAAAGATCCCATTCCCAAACCGGAAAAAGGGGTTAAGGTGATCGCGCCGCTCAAGGGAGGGGAAAAGGGCAAGCCCAAAATTGAACTTCAGCGTCCCAAGCCCCCTCAACCGGAACAGGATGATAATTTACCGGAATTACTCGAATTTCCCCTAGAGCCAACGGATAAAGCCGCTGATGATGATCTGGCGGGAGAAGAAGTGGTTCTCGAACTGACTGACAAGCAAAAACCTAAATTAAAACGTCCTACCCCACCCCGTCCAGCTAAACGGAGCAAATGGGAAGAGGAAGAAGAAGAAGAGCGGGAAAATAAAGCCAAAGCGGCGGCCAAAACGAAACGTCGTCCTCTTATGGTGGAGGAAGATGAGGAAGAGGAATTGGGATTGGATGGTAATCCCATTGTCAGTGCTGCTTTGGTGAGCATTTCGATCGCCCGTCCACCTAAACCGAAATCGATGTCGGCTAAAGTGACCGCGCCCCCCACTGCCAATAAACCGAAGAAACCAACGGCAAAATCAGAAAGTTCTTCTAGTAATCGGGGCCGAAATGAACGTCGCGATCGCAAAGAAGTGGTGCAACGTCCAGAAAGCATTGTGCTATCGAGTAGCCTAACGGTGCGCGAACTATCCGATCTCCTCAAAGTTCCAGAAACCGAGATTATTAAACTCCTTTTCCAAAAAGGGATTGCCGTTCAAATCACCCAAACCCTGGAAGAGGAAACGGCCCGTTTAGTGGCAGAAGAGTTTGATGTTCTCATTGAAACCAGAGCAACCCAGTCTGCGGCCACCAAAACCTCAGAAATGCTCGATTTGGCTGACTTGGAAAATCTGGTACGTCGTCCTCCCGTTGTTACCATCATGGGTCACGTCGATCACGGTAAAACGACCCTACTCGACTCGATTCGCAAAACCAAGGTGGCCCAGGGAGAAGCAGGCGGTATTACCCAGCATATTGGGGCTTACCACGTTGATATTGAACATAATGATCAAGCTGAACAGATTGTCTTCCTAGATACCCCTGGCCACGAAGCCTTTACCGCCATGCGAGCACGGGGGGCTAAGGTGACGGATATTGCCATTCTGGTGGTTGCGGCTGATGATGGCGTACAACCCCAAACCCGTGAAGCCATTAGTCATGCCAGGGCGGCAGAAGTCCCGATTATTGTTGCCATTAACAAGGTGGATAAGCCGGAAGCCAATCCTGACCGGATTAAACAGGAATTATCAGATCTAGGTCTGTTGGCGGAAGAATGGGGCGGTCAAACCATCATGGTTCCTGTCAGTGCTCTGAAGGGAGAAAACCTAAATGGTTTACTGGAAATGATTTTACTGGTTTCGGAAATGGAAGAACTGTCCGCTAATCCGAACCGTGCGGCTAAGGGAACCGTCATTGAAGCCAATCTAGATCGTACCAGGGGCCCCGTTGCCACCTTACTGGTTCAAAATGGAACTTTACGAGTGGGTGATGTCTTTGTCGCTGGGGCCGTCCTAGGTAAAATTCGGGCCATGATCGATGATCGGGGCAATAAGGTAGAAGCCGCTAGTCCATCCTTTGCGGTGGAGGTCTTGGGTCTCAATGATGTTCCGGCAGCTGGCGATGAGTTTGAGGTCTATGCCAATGAAAAAGAAGCCAGGGCGATCGCCGAAGCACGTTCTGATAGTAACCGTCAAGCTCGATTGCAACAGGCCCTATCTTCCCGTCGTGTCACCCTAAGTACCCTGTCGGCCCAAGCCCAGGAAGGTGAACTCAAGGAACTCAATCTCATTCTCAAAGCTGACGTTCAAGGGTCTGTCGAAGCTATTTTAGGCTCCTTAAAACAACTTCCCCAAAACGAAGTCCAAATTCGAGTTCTTTTGGCAGCCCCAGGAGAAATCACGGAAACCGATGTGGATCTGGCCGCGGCCAGTGGTGCGGTCGTGGTGGGCTTTAATACCACTTTAGCCAGTGGTGCTCGTCAAGCCGCCGATCAAGAAGGGGTCGATATTCGGGAATACGACATTATCTATAAGCTTCTGGATGAGATTCAAGGGGCGATGGAAGGTTTACTTGATCCCGAAGAGATTGAGTCTTCTTTGGGTCAGGCTGAAGTCCGGGCGGTCTTCCCTGTCGGTCGTGGCAGTGTGGCTGGTTGTTATGTTCTGTCTGGCAAAATTATCCGTAATCGTAATCTACGGGTACGACGGGGCAATCATGTCATTTACGAAGGCACCATTGATTCTCTCAAACGGATGAAGGAAGATGCTCGTGAAGTCAATGCGGGTTACGAGTGCGGTATCGGCATTTCCAAGTTTAATGACTGGAAAGAAGGGGATATCATCGAAGCCTACGAAATGACTATGAAACGGCGGACGCTTTCTAGCTAGAAGTCTGGCGATCGCCGGATTAGAGTGTAGATTAGAGGGGTTGCGAGTCATCCAACCTTTCTTATATCTCTGGTGCTAAATTCGGATAAAAAGTGGGGGTCAGGAGTTGCTACTAAAGCCGCTTCTATTTGGGCAACTACACGGATAAATTTTTCTTGATGGAATTGATCATCTCGGTGCGATCGCCAAGGGGAACAAAGTTTCGTAATGTTATTGATGAAAATACAAAGACAATTCAAGTGCTTTCTGTTTGGTCATACCATGAACAAGGCGATCACTTTTTTGAAAGGTGATCGCTATAATGGCAATAATTAGGTTTTCCTTTACGAAAATTTTTGCTTTTTATGCAAGACCTAGAAACTTTTAATGTCAATAAATCCGAAAGTGTGCTAACTGGGTTGTTAGAAAAGATCAATCAAGATCATTTACCTCGATTGTTAGTGAGTAGTCAAGGAGATGCTGTGATCATTTCTAAACAAGAATGGGAAAATATCCAAGAAACGCTCTATTTGCAGTCTGTTCCAGGTTTGGTCGCATCTATTAAAGAAGCCGAAGAGAATAATGATTGGGTCACGGAAGCTGAGTTTATGGGAGCTTTAGATGAATTGGAAAATTGAATTTAGTCGTCATGCCCTTAAGGATACGAAAAAATTACAGTCGGCCAATCTCTCGGAAAATGTCAAAAGTCTAATTAATATTCTTAAGAACAATCCTTATGAGCCTCCCTACGAGAAGTTATCGGGTGATTTGAAGGGATATTATTCTCGGCGCATTAATATTAAGCATCGTTTAGTCTATTCTGTTGATGAAGATACAAAGATAATTCGAGTGGTTTCTGTTTGGTCACACTATGAATAAGGCGATCGCTCTTTAAGTTGAATAACTAGAACACTAGAACGGTGATCGCTTTTTTAACTTTTTAACTTGATTATTGCTAAGATATTGGTGTACTTTAAAATAGGGAAGAAAATCATGCAGTCAATTGAACAATTGATGAATGAGGCGTTATCTCTACCCAGGGAATCGAGAGCTATTTTAGTAGATAAGTTGGTAGCAAGTTTGGAATTTGAGGCTGACTCGACTACTCAGACAGCTTGGACACGGGAGCAAAAAAACGCAGGGAAGAAATTCAAATAGGTTTGGTTCAGCCGATTTCAGGGGAAGTTGCTTTAGCTCAAGTTCGACAAATCATTGAGCCATGAAATATGTTTTTCATCCTGAAGCTCTGGCTGAATATGCTGAGGCGGTTCAATTCTATGCTCAACAACAAACAGAATTAGCTCAAGCATTTATTAACGCGGTAGAAGATACAGTTCTATCGGCTTAGAGATTCTCCAACTCGTTATTCCGTCATAGAAGATGACATTCGACGATGTATGCTCCGTCGTTTTCCCTATGGCATCCTCTATGTAATTGAACCAGATTATATTCTCATTTTGGCGGTTATGCACTGTAGTCGAAAGCCTAAATATTGGAAAACTAAATATTGGAAAAATCGTAAGTTGTAAAATGCGATCGCCAATTAATTGATAGTTGATAATGAATAGTTGATAATTGTCCATTGTTAATTATCCATTGAAAACGCGATCGCCTGATATTGCGTGAGGGAATATCAACGGTTAGATTCACCGCTAAAGAGTGTCACAAAAAAACTACCGATGTGGTGACTGAATTGTTGAGGGTTCAGTAAGTGATCGCTTAAACAAATCTAGTTATTCTTTTTCTTTTAAATACTGATTTACAAACTCGGAGGGAGTAAAACAGTCAAATTTTCCTGTTTTTTGGACTAAAACTTTAATTAGGGCTTGCTGAAAAAAGCTGAAACCCTTACGGAGAAAAGATAGTAGCCAAATTAAGAACAGCTAGAATGCAGGAAAATAGGTTAAAATGGCTCAAAACCCTTGCATTAAGAGGAGAG
>JAYKJI010000240.1:0-8813 GCA_035285405.1 Snowella sp.
CTCTCCTCTTAATGCAAGGGTTTTGAGCCATTTTAACCTATTTTCCTGCATTCTAGCTGTTCTTAATTTGGCTACTATCTTTTCTCCGTAAGGGTTTCAGCTTTTTTCAGCAAGCCCTAATTAAACATAGTGATCCTGCCCTGGTGCTGATGGATATTCAAATTCCTGAAATAGATGGTTTAGAAGTGATACGCCGTGTTCGTGCTCATCCTAATCTCGTCAACTTGCCAATTATTGCCCTAACAGCTTTGGCCATGCCAGGCGATCGAGAACAATGTTTACAAGCAGGAGCCAATGAATATTTGACCAAACCAGTTGGCTTAAAACAGTTATTACAGACAATCAGGCAATATCTAGTAGAGGATAATTAGAGGGGGAATTCTCTTAAGTACAAATCCTATTCTGAAGGGTGATTCATGACAGGCATAACACGACATTCCTTTATTCTAGTTTCTTCTTATCGAGAGCGTCTAATTAGAACCGATTTAGGCACACGAATTAAAGAATAAACTCCCTTTTGCGCAATCAATTGATAATCCCCTTGTTTAAGTTTAAAACGCTCTAGTAATTGCGGATCACTGACAATCAATACTGTTGCCAAAGGATTGGGATCATTTTCTTTTTGCAATAACTCGATCGCATAAGGCACATCATCTAAAAAAGTAGCTGGGTGTTGACTGTAATAGACCAAACTATAGCGAGGATAACCCATCACAAAAATAGATTCCTTGGGTTTAACCGTCTGACCAGCAATTTGGGATAATTCCCGAAAAGGTTGCTGACGTTGGCTATCCATGATCGGAGCAAGGGACGGAATCACAAAAATCAGGGTTCCTAGAAAACCGACTAAATTGGCACTCCATAACCAAGCTCGTAAAGGTTTGCGGAAAAGAGATACCCCCATTAAAAGGGTTGCCAAACTTAAAATTAGGCTAAAAATAATGGGTAAACCCGATTCACTTAAGACTTTAGCAAAGTTGGGATAGGCCGGATCACTGCCAACGAATTGGGGACTAATAAAGGCCGCGATCGCCATCACCAGCAATAGAATGAAATTAAAAATGCCACTGGCAAAAAATGTCCAGGAATATTTAGTTTTTGTGGAAGTTAGAGAGATTTCCTCAGACCAAAAGAGAGTGATCATGATGGCACCGGCGGGAACAATGGGGAGAATATAACCCGCTAATTTAGTGGCTGCACTGGAGAAAAAGAGTAAAATTAAGACAAACCAGAAAAAGCAAAATAATCCTAATTGGCGATCGCGGGGACTATGTTGCCACACTTTACGCCGCCAGAATTGTAATCGTGCCAAAGTTAAGGGTAAAAAAGTTGACCAAGGTAACAATAAAATAAAACACCAAGGGAGATAAAAATACCAAGGGCCGGCATGGCGATAGAGCACAGAGGTAAAACGTTGAAAGTTACTAAAACCTAAAAAACTGTTGAGAAAGGTTAAACCATTGGCTTGGGTGGCTAAGGCGTACCAGGGAACCGCAATGCCGCAAAAAATGACAATCATTGCTAATAATAAACCTTTGACTTCTCGCCAGACAGCGTGCCACTGGCCGACATACCCTAAAAAGGCCGCAATGGCTAAACTCGGCAACAATAACCCCACCGGCCCCTTGGCTAAAACGGCGATCGCAGCAAAAACAGGAGTCAGACCATACCAAATTTTTTGGACTTTGGGCCGTTCCGAGTTAACGTAACCCAGATAAAAACTCAGCATAGTTAAGGCGATCGCACTGGCCAGAAACATATCCGTCACCGAAGTACGGCCCCAACCGACCCAACCTGGATTCAAGGCCACAATACCAGCCCCTAGCCAAGCTCTGATCCATAACAAGCGAGTCGATTCTGTCTTTTCTCCAAGGAAAAAGCCCCAAAAACGCAGGGTATAAAAACTCAGCCAGACAACAGCGATCGCACAAAGAGCAACGGGCAAACGGGCCGCCCATTCACTCACCCCAAAGAGTTTAAAACTGAGGGCCACTAACCAATAGCCCCAAACCGGATAATCAAAAAAGGTTTGTCCATTCCAATAGGGGGTAATCCAATCATTCGTGAGATACATTTGATGGGCCACTTCGACAAATAAAGCTTCGGTTTTATCCATCACGCCCAAAACACCGATATTCCACAGAAAAGCCACCCAACTCAGCAATAACAACCAGGCCAGGGAAATTAGCCAACATTGTTGAGGCCTTTGCTCAAAAGTTTGCCACCAAACGACTAACGAATTTTTCAACGGTTTTTAGCTCCTGGGGATCACACCATCACAGGTTGAGTATAATTTCAATGAGGGCGATTCGGTCTGGGCAAGATCATCGTGATCAACAGAGACGCTAGTAATAACGTCGTGGTTCAAACTCTTCTTCTCTGCCAACCCACCATTCGCCTAATCCCATCAGGGTTTCATGCAGTTCTGCTATGGCTGTTAGATATTCTGCCTCGGTTAAATTTTCCCGATTTTCCTTCAGTTTTTGCAGTCTGAGTTGGAGTAGTAGCCAAGGTTTACTAATGCCATCGGTAGCTTCAATATAACGAGCGAGATCTTGACTATCCATTATTTTGACCAAAATTTCTTGCCAAAAGATACTGAAAAAGAGAGCAATGCTTTTAATGGCTTTCACTGCTCTCTCTGAGGGGTTAATGAGTCGGCTATCTGGGCTTAAGCCGCAGCGAGATTAGCAGCCACAAAGTCCCAGTTGACTAATTTGGTAATAAATTCATTGATGTAATCGGGGCGACGATTTTGGAAGTCTAAATAATAGGCGTGCTCCCAAACGTCAATGGTTAACAAAGGGGTTTGACCGGCGGTGAGGGGATTATCGGCATTCACGGTTTTAACCACTTTTAAGGTACCTTTATCTAATACTAACCAAGCCCATCCACTGCCAAATTGAGTGGCGGCAGCAGTTTTAAAGGCCTCAACAAATTGCTCAAAGCTACCAAAATCGGCATCAATTTTTGTGGCTAGGTCTCCGGTCGGCTTGCCACCACCGTTGGGTTTAATGGAATTCCAGTAGAAGGTATGATTCCAAGCTTGGGCTGCATTATTAAAAATACCGGCTTTAGAAGCATCGCCCGCGATCGCCGTGATTACCTCTTCGAGGGGTTGATCGTCTAAATCTGTTCCCTTTACCAAGTTATTATAGTTGTTGACATAGGCGGCATGGTGCTTGTCATGATGAAACTCTAAGGTGCTTTTAGAGATGAGGGGTTCAAGCTCGGTATAACCGAAAGGTAATGCAGGAAGTTCGTAGGCCATGGTGTTTGTCTCTCTATAAGGGTTCCCATTGGTCTTCACTTTAACGCAAAATTTGACTCCCTCACAATCCTACCGTATTCCAGACTACCGATAGATTTTCGTCAATGATTAAGATTTTACATTTGTCCGATATTCATTTAGGCAGTGGTTTCTCTCACGGTCGTATTAATCCGGCAACGGGTTTAAATACTCGTTTAGAAGATTTTGTGAAGGCCCTCAGTCTTTGTATTGATCGAGCGATCGCCGAACCGGTGGATCTAGTGCTTTTTGGGGGAGATGCGTTTCCCGATGCCACACCACCGCCCTATGTTCAAGAAGCCTTTGCCTCTCAATTTCGCCGTTTAGCCGATGCCCATATTCCTACCGTGTTGTTAGTGGGTAATCATGATCAGCATTCCCAGGGTAATGGGGGAGCCAGTTTATCCATTTATCGTACCTTAGCAGTACCCGGTTTTATTGTCGGCGATCGCCTAACCACCCATCTGATTCCGACCTTAAATGGTGATATTCAAATTGTCACCTTACCCTGGTTAACCCGTTCAACCTTGCTGACCCGCCCTGAAACCGAAGGATTATCCCTAGAAGAAATCAATGCCCTTTTAATTACGAAATTGCAACCCGCCTTAGAAGGGGAAATTCGTCAACTTAATCCCCAATTACCGACAATTTTATTAGCCCATTTAATGGCAGATCGAGCTAGTTTGGGGGCGGAACGTTTTCTGGCGGTGGGTAAAGGTTTTACCATTCCGATCGCTCTTTTAATGCGTCCAGAATGGGACTATGTGGCCCTGGGTCATGTTCATAAACATCAAAATCTCAACCCCCAGAATAATCCGCCAATGGTTTATCCAGGCAGTATTGAACGAGTGGATTTTGGGGAGGAAAAAGAAGAGAAGGGTTATGTTTATTTAGAAATTGAAAAGGGGCAAGTTCAGTGGCAGTTTTGTCCCTTACCATCCCGTTCTTTCCAGACGTTAGAAGTGGATCTATCTGAAGCCAATGATCCTCAAAAAATGCTACTTCAGGCGATCGCCAAAAAAGAGATTAAAGACGCGGTGGTTCGTCTCATTTACAAGGTGCGATCAGAGCAATTAGAACTTATTAATAACCAGGAAATTTACGCAGTTCTTAAGGCCAGCCATTCCTATACCATTCGCCCTGAATTAGTCAGCCAATTAGCCCGACCACGACTGCCAGAACTGGGAGTAGGGCATTGTCTAGATCCAATGGTGGCCCTTAAAACCTATCTGGATAATCGGCCAGATATCCAAGACCTGGGCCCCGATCTTCTCGCAGCGGCCCAACAGTTGTTAAGTGGTGAAGAAATGGCCTTAGATTGAGCAGCAATCTCAAAATGATGCTCTCAAAGTTTGCAATTGGGCTGTAAGGTAATGCCTTGGGGTTTACTTAAGATCCATTGTTTTTCTTTCGTCTCAAAATTGAGTGTAATGAGACGACTTTCACAAAAACTAGAACCATTTTTGAAACTATAGCGCAAGCCAACTTTTAACAGAGCTTGTTGATCATCGGTTTTCAGTCGCTTTTGTCCATAGACTTCCAAGCGATCCACCAAATCTAGGCTCTGGCCATCGGACTGTCCTAATAATCCCTGATAATAATTGACCACAGCCTGTTCAGGACTTAACGCATCTGCCGTTTGGGGTTGGGTGACGGTAACATTGTCAAAGGTAATTGTCGCTTGGGCAGGAGTAGCTTGGCTGGATACTAGGGCAACTTTCCCTTGTTTATATTCAGCATCTTGGAAACTGCCGATTTTTTGACCATTAAGAAAGCCCGTAATTTGATTACCCTGGGCAATTAGTTCTAGATGATTGGAGCTTGAATTGCTGGCAATGGCTGCGTTTTTTTGCCAATCTACTTTATTATGCCAACCGTCAGCGTCCCGTTTCCCTAAGGCAACAGACTGATCAGAACGAATTAACAAATAGTAGAATTTTTCATTGGATTTGCCGTTAACACGAGTCGCTATACCACTGAGCGGCTTACCTGTTGATGAACTGCTAAAACTAGCATCGGTGGCGGCGATCGCATCTGTTAAGGTTTGATCCTTAAGAATCGATAACTGGGTTGAGGTGTCGGTTAAACGGTGTTGTAAATTCCCATTATCAATTTCGCTTTGAGAAGGATGTTGCCAGGGCGAAGGTGATTTAGATTCCGATTGAAAAGTCTCTTGCACAATGGGTTGGACGGAAGGCGAGGATTGCCAAGTTCCTAATCGATACAATCCATAACCCAACAAGCCCATTCCCCCACCGACCAAAACTATCCACCCTAATATGGGCAAGGGATTAGCCATTTCCCAATAATTGCCTTGACCTGGGGAAGATCTCCCTAGTTTGGGTCGAGCATAGGACAGAAGAGGTTGATTATCGTCCAGTTCCATTGTCGCTTCCATACCACCCTTGCTGGAGCGCACCGGCTGACTAACCTGATTAGATACTGGAGAGGCAGTTTTCGTCTTTCTTGAACTACTGCCCCCCGAAACGATAAACGGACTATTGAAGTTATTTTTGAGAATTAGCTCCAATCCGCCACAGTGACCGCATTGACGAGTCTTTGTTGCACTGGATAGAACCTTACGACATTGTTGGCACTGATAACTAGGCACGCTTTAAGAACCAGGAACATAAATGTTAACAACAGTAAGGATTCATTAAGGGGGAGTCATTGCCCAAAAACAGCTTTTTGTTTATGGAAACGGATTTGTTAATTATTGTACTTGATCTATGAAAAAAAAGCAATCTTAAAATACAATATGGTCATCTTTTTCTGCGAGGTTTACTTGCTGCTTTCATTAGCAACGGCGACAGTACATTAAGACCAGTTACTCTTTTTCTTAACCCCCTATGATGCACTTTGCTCAACGCTTGCAGTCCCTAGAAACCAATGTTTTTGCTGATATGGATCGGGCTAAAGCTCTAGCTAAATCTCAAGGAAAAACGATTATTGATCTATCTCTCGGTTCTTCGGATTTACCCGTCGCGCCCAGTATCTTGGCAGAAATTGAGCGATCGCTGCATGATCCCAGCACTCACGGTTATTTACTGCATCGAGAAACCCAAAATTTTCGAGAGTCAGTGGCTCAATGGTATGAAAAACGCTTTGGTTTGCCCGTCAATCCTGAAATGGAAGTTTTGCCCCTGATCGGTTCCCAGGAAGGCACAGCCCATTTACCTTTGGCGATTCTTAATCCTGGCGATTTTGCCCTCTTACTAGATCCGGGTTATCCTTCCCATGCGGGTGGTGTTTATTTAGCGGGAGGACAAATTTATGGAATGCCACTACGGCCTGAAAACAATTTTTTGCCGGTTTTTGCCCATATTCCGACTGCAATTTTAGCCCAGGCAAAGTTAATGGTCTTGAGCTATCCCCACAATCCCACCACCGCGATCGCGCCCTTGGCTTTTTTTGAAGAAGCCGTTGCCTTTTGTCGAAAACATCAATTAGTTTTGGTTCACGATTTTCCCTATTTAGATTTTGGCTTTGCTGGCACGCCGGCGTTTTCTTCCGTATTACAAGCCGATCCCCAAAAATCCCTCAGTATCGAATTTTTTACCTTTTCCAAGTCCTATAATATGGGCGGCTTTCGCATTGGCTTTGCGATTGGCAATCAGGATTTAATTTTGGCTTTGCGTCGGATTAAAGCAATGGTAGATTTTAACCAATATCGGGGGATTTTGAACGGCGCGATCGCGGCCTTAAACAGTCCCATGGCTTTAGTAGAAGAAACGGTTTTAACCTTCCAAAAACGACGGGATGTTTTTATTGCCGCCTTAGAAAAAATTGGTTGGTCTATCCCTTTGCCCAGGGCAACAATGTATGTGTGGGCCAAATTACCTCAAGCTTGGCAACAGAATTCGATTCAGTTTTGTCAACAATTGGTTTTACAAACGGGAGTTGCGGTTTCACCTGGAGCCGGTTTTGGTAAGGAAGGTGAAGGCTATGTGCGGTTTGCTTTGGTTCATGAACCGGATGTTTTAACGCTTGCCGTTGAAAAAATTGCTGATTTTCTTCACCATGACTAAAGCCTTAGAATCCTTAACCTCTGCCCCCTGGCCTGATTGGTTATCTGCCGCGATCGCCGCCGCTCAATTGGGCCAATTACCGAGTTATATTCCCCTCCTCCAGCAAGCGAATCCCCAGTCCTTAGGTCTTGCCATTGGGGGTAAAACAGGAGCAATTATTCAGGCAGGAGAGACTCAGATAAACTTTCCGATGATGAGTGTCATTAAATGTTTTTCGTTACTGTATCTTTTGCATTTAAGGGGTGAAGAATGGGTCTTGGCAAAGGTGGGACAAAAACCTTCTGAGCTAGGTTTTAACTCGCTTCTACAACTACAGCAAGATCAAGGTTTTCCCTGTAATCCCATGATTAATAGCGGTGCAATTCAGTTAGCCGCAGCTTTACCAGGAGAGACAGCCCAGGAGCGTTGTTTGGGCTTACAAAATTGGTTAAATCAATGGCTAGAAGATCCCTGTTTTTTAGATCAAAAAATGCTGGCTTCTGTCCAATCCCTCCCTAATAGTAAAAATCAGGCTTTAGCCAAGGAGATGAATCGTTATGGCTATCTAGAAAATTGGGAGTTAGCCTTAGAAACCTATAATTTTATTTGTTGTCTAGCGGGGACAGTGACCACCTTAGCTCAGTTAGGTTTATTACTGATTACATCGCCTTCACCGATATTGCTGAACCATTGTCAATTCGTTCAAGTCATCATGAGTACCTGTGGGCTGTATGAAACTTCTAAACATTTTGCTCAACAGGTGGGTTTTCCCAGTAAATCAGGCGTTAGTGGTATTTTTCTGGCTCTAGTGCCTAACCAAGGCGCGATCGCTGTTTATAGTCCCCCTCTAGATCCCCAGGGAAATTGCTGTGCAGGTTTATTTTTAACGTCTCAAATTGCCCAGTGGTTACGGGATTAAAATAGTTAATTTTTGATACAATTTCTATAAAATTTTTATGAGACTTTCATTGCCATTGATAGAATTGACTGGAAAATTTAGAAAAATTTCAGTGTTGCTTCTGAGGGAAAATAGAATTAGGTGCATTATTCCGATAACACACCTAAAGAGAGCGATTAATAACTTACAATTCAACATCAACATCGACTGCCGGAAAGCTTGCTCGATATTGGGTATCTCCTAAATGAACTTGCTAAGAATCTACACACTTTGTCCCATTCTTGCTCTCAGGAAATAGTACTAAATCTAAGGCTCAACGTTCAAACAGCATCGATAGCCAAAAATAAGGTAGAAAGACAATTCGACTTCTACGACAGTACTCACACCGAACTTTATAACATAGCACTGGCAGTAGTAATAACCGCACCCATAAATTTTGACGGGTCAATAAGGTAAAATCAGACCTATTGCAACGACACTTCATCTAAATTTTATAGACTTGTTGGGTTATAAGGGATAATAAGAAAAAAAGCAATGACCAGAAAATCCAAGAATGCTAGATATAGAAAGGATATTCAAACAAGATCGCTTAATACGGGGGATGACAGGGCTAAATAGT
>JAYKJI010000241.1:0-14966 GCA_035285405.1 Snowella sp.
CTCTCCTCTTAATGCAAGGGTTTTGAGCCATTTTAACCTATTTTCCTGCATTCTAGCTGTTCTTAATTTGGCTACTATCTTTTCTCCGTAAGGGTTTCAGCTTTTTTCAGCAAGCCCTAATTAAACAAAAACCTCGCTCTGCGGTGACAGCCAGAATATCCTTTAGGGTTAGGGAATGATGGGCAACATGATTGAGTAGTGCTTCAATATCCTGGGAAAACCTAAAATACATAGCTGAAGAACTGAGTTTCAATTAGGGATCCATCGTGGTTGGTGGAATTTCCTTCAGGGTAACATGAGTTCAGGTCGTCATTCGCAGATCGGGATGGCTGTAAGCGTTTGGCCAGAAGGACTTGCAGATTATTGCTCTTTTCTTCTTTAACAAAGAGGTGTACTGTCTAAAGAGAGTTATTCTGAAATACCAATGAGTCCGCTAATCGAACGAAGTTAGGCCATTTCTGCTAACTTGGCCTGAGCTTGTTCAAATCGTTCTGGAGCATTGCCCATAACCGCTTCAAAATTTTCCAGTAATTCCCCTGGATAAGCTTCAAGAATTTTAGTGGAGAGGGAAATTCGATTTTTAAACTCATCAATATCCAAAACAACCACTTGAACTTCCTGCCCATACTGAAAGACTTTGTCTAGGGCTTCAATACGAGTACCACTCACTTGGGTAATATGGAGTAATCCAGTGACACCATTAAGGTCAACAAAGACACCGTAGGGCTGTAATTTGACAATTCGTCCCGCACAGAGGGTTCCCTTGGCGATCGTGGTCATCGCCTGGGCCTGCATTACCTTGCGCTGAGATAGAACCAACTTATTGGTTTCCTGATTGGCTTCCAAAATATTGGCTGTTAGCAGTTGACCCATTAAACTATCGAGGTCATTCTTTTCTACTAAATGCGATCGCGGAATAAAACCTCTTAACCCTGCCACATCACCAGTAACGCCCCCCTTATTCATACCTGTAATCCGAATTTGTAACGCTTTACCAGACTCTGCTGCTTCATTAATCTCATCCCAGGCCTGCTGTAACTGCAACTGACGACGGGATAATTGGACTTGACCCTCAGAATTCTGTTCACTGGTCACCAGAAATTCCCATTCTGTCTCTAAAGGGAGAGCTTCCGCTAGATTATCAATCTCATGCAGGCCAATTTCTCGCATGGGAATAAAACCAGGGGATTTACCACCAATTTCTACATAGGCTCCATCGGAAGTGTGCTGAGATACTTTGCCTCGGACAATTTGTCCTTTATCTGCGTGATAATCATGCTTTTCCAAGGCTTTGGCAAAATCATCGTGGGAAAAACCAGCAGAAGAGGAGCGGGATGACGCGGTCATAGAGATGAATAAATAGTAAACGCCTCATTGTAACAGTTTCTGGGAATAATCGAGTAGTTCGTACCCCCCCAGATTTCATTTTTCTTCTTCCCTTACACCTTGACCCAACACTAGCGACTAAATCGTTTGAGGAGACAATAACTAACCGCTAGACATAGAATCGCAAATCCAAGAGAAATTAATTCGAGTCCGCCATATTTACTGAAGTCAAAAATGATAATTTTTCTGGCTAAGGCAATGATGGAAGTAACAATAACTAATTCTACCTGAATAACATTTCTCTTCAAATAACCGGTCAGATTTTCCAGTAATTCTAAGGCAATTAAAATATTTAAAATCAATCCAAATAACTCGATCAGGCTTTTATTGAAAAAACCAAAGGGTTCATTGGTAAACTCAATAATTAAGATTTTAACAAGATCAAATAAGGAAACAAAAACAATAATAACGAGACAAATCGTTAATATCTTCGCAACTAGCTTTTCAAAAAAGTGAAGTCGTTCTAAGAAAACTTCATCTCGGAAGTTGTCGGCCAGTTTTCTAAAAAGATGCTTCATGCTTGCCTCTATGGTTAATATGCCAATTTCTAAGCCCTTTAGGCGATGAGATTAGCCTAGTCGTCAATGAATCATCATAGGCATTATGGGCGATGACATTCAATATCTTCAGGCAAGAGGTCTAACCCCCTCGTTAAGATCCTAAGAAAAAAGCAGACCTTTATTATCAGATCTGCTCAAACAGGGAAACGTTCAAGGCGAAATTATTTCACGCTGACTTTAGCACCTGCTTCTTCAAGTTGTTTCTTGATGGCTTCTGCATCATCTTTACCAGTGGCTTCTTTAACGGCTTTGGGGGTAGATTCCACTAAATCCTTAGCTTCTTTTAGACCCAGACCTGTAATGGTACGAACGACCTTGAGGATGGCAATTTTCTTGTCAGCAGGGACTTCTTCGAGGACAACGTCGAATTCGGTTTTTTCTTCTACCGCTTCAGCGGGAGCAGCAGCACCGCCACCAACCGCCGCCACAGCAACAGGGGCAGCAGCACTTACACCAAAAGCTTCTTCGATTTGCTTAACTAATTCAGCCGCTTCTAAGAGGGAGAGAGATTTTAATTGTTCTAAAATGTTATCGGTTGCAGCAGACATGCGAAAAACTCCTTAAGTTGTTGATAGTGAATAATGGACAGTTGATAGTGAATAGTTGATAGTGAATAGTTGATAGTGAATAGTTGATAGTGAATAATTAATAGTTGATAGTGAATAGATTTACCCTAAGAATTAAGCAGTAACTATTCCCTATTCTCTCTTAACTACTCTCTATTCCCTCTTAACTATTTCCTATTCTTTTTCAGAATAAGCTTTGATACCCCGTCCAATCGAAGCGGGAACCTCGTTGATAGCGATCGCAATTTTGGCTGTGACAGCATTGAGTGCACCAGCAATTTGAGCGATTAACTGTTCCTTGGAAGGTAGATCTCCGATCGCTTCGACTTCGGCCTTGGTAAGGATACGACCTTCTAAGACACCACCCCGCAATTCGGTTTTCTTGGTTTCTTTTTGGAAACCTTTATAGGCTTTAATGGCACCGCCAAAGTCATCTTTGAGCAGTAATAGAGCAGAAGTTCCTTTTAGGTATTCCTGCATTGGTTGCCATTCTTGATTACCATCAATAGCCAAATGGACTAAGGTATTTTTGGTAATTTTGCAGGTTCCCCCTAGGGGGCGCAGACGGTTCCGTAGATCAGAAATTTCCGCGACAGTTAAGCCTTGGTAATCAATAACCATCGCCATTTGGGATGACTCGATCAATTCCTTGACTTCGGCAATAATCTGATTTTTATCTTCTCTGGTTCTTCCCATGCGGTTTTCACCTCCTTCAGTTTGGGATTGATAGACAATTGACCCACAACAAAAACCCCTGAGCGATCGCCGGGGCTGAAGAACGGTCGAATTATCACAGGAGACACTAAAATGTCCAAAGCAACAATCCAAAACCGAATTCAGGCTTCAACCTCGGCAGGCAAATTTAAGCAAGTTGCCCCTGCGGTCATTGGTAAGAGCCAATGTTGGGTTTAAGAATCACACCTAGCTTTCTGCTAGTTTGAAGTCACGCAATGCGTTGATATCAACTTGGATAGAAGGGCCCATCGAAGCGGCTACAAAGATGGATCGCCAGTAACGGCCCTTGGCCCCAGAGGGGCGATTGCGGTCAACAGTTTCCTGTAATGCTTTCAGATTTGCTAGCAAATCATCCACAGAAAAAGAGGCCTTTCCAAACATAACATGAACGATGCCCGTTCTGTCAGCCCGAAATTCTAATTTTCCGGCCTTAAATTCGGCGATCGCACTAGCCACATCCGCCGTAACTGTTCCCCCTTTCGGAGAAGGCATTAAGCCCCTGGGCCCCAGTAATTTACCCAACTTAGCAATTTTGGGCATCATATCCGGTGTTGCAATCAGAACATCAAAGTCCATCATGCCACCCTGAATTTGGTCAATTAATTCTTCAGATCCACAAATATCAGCCCCTGCCGCATTTGCCTCTGCTACTTTTTCCCCCCTGGCAATGACAGCCACTCGTACTGTCTGGCCCGTTCCCTTGGGGAGAGAAACTGTCGTTCTTAACTGTTGATCGGTATATTTAGGGTCAATTCCTAAACGAATATGCACCTCTGCTGTTTCATCAAATTTCGCAGTGGCGGTTTCCTTCAAGAGCGTCAAGGCCGCGATCGGATCATAGGCTTTTTTCGTATCCACTTTCGCCAAAGCCGCAGCGAAACGTTTCGATAACTTCTTAGACATGAATCGGATTTACTCTCCTTGGGTATTAACGAAGCTAATGACTTCTCCCCTAAATAATTTTTGTTCCAAACTTTAAACCATTGTCAGTATTGACTAGTTGACTCCCATAGTTATTATTAATTGCTAATTTTTAACTATTAACTATTAACTATTAACTATCAATGCCTAACGTGTTTTAGTCCTTAATCGTAACGCCCATATTTCGAGCCGTTCCTTCCACGATCCGCATGGCTGCCTCAATATCATTGGCATTCAGATCGGGCATTTTTGTCTGAGCAATTTCTCGCAATTGATCACGAGAGATGGCTCCTACCTTTTTCTTGTTGGGTTCGTTAGAACCTTTGTCCCCACCGGCTGCTTTCATAATCAAAACCGAGGCAGGGGGGGTTTTTAAAACAAAGGTAAAACTACGGTCTTCGTAAACCGAGATTTCTACCGGAATAACCATGCCAGCTTGATCGGCAGTTTTAGCATTGTATTCCTTACAAAAGGCCATAATATTGACCCCATGTTGACCCAACGCGGGGCCAACGGGAGGGGCCGGATTGGCCTTACCTGCTTTCAGGGCTAATTTAATCTGAGCGACGACTTTCTTTGCCATTGCTAATTGCTAATTTTGTTTTTCCACTTGGTTAAATTCCAATTCGACAGGGGTATCCCGACCGAAAATGGATAGTAAGGCTTTAAGCTTACTTCTTTCAGGACTGACTTCGATCACTTCCCCTTCAAAGTCTTTAAAAGGCCCGGAGAGAACCATGATTTTGTCTCCCACTTGCATTTCAATCTTAATCACAGGTTCCTGTTCTTCGGATTGTTTGAAAATGCGTTCAACCTCTCCCATACTAAGGGGAAGCGGATTCACATGTCCCCGTCCTCTTCCGTAATGTCGTTTTTGTTCAGACCCGACAAAGTTGATGACATGGGGGGTGTTTTTGACGACCTGCCAGGCATCATCATCCATAATCATGCGGATTAGAACATAACCCGGAAAGACTTTTTCTTCGCCATGTTGACGAGAGCCGTCCTTACGAATTTTGACTGTCGGATTTTTGGGGATTTCAACCTGTAGAATCCGATTTGCTACGTCCAGGGTATGAATACGCTGCTCTAGGTTCGCTTTCACTCGCTTTTCACAGCCAGAGGCGACCTGAACTGCGTACCATCGGGCTGCTTTCGCAGTTTTCTCCTGAGGAGGGGCAGCAGCTAGGGATTGATCGTCAGCAAAACTCATTTCGATATTCTTAATGCTCCACTAGATCGCAGGGATTACCCAAAAAGAAAGGGTTGCTTGGCTATCCACGAGAAGAAGTGATCCACCAAATAGATAACCGTAGCGACTAGCGTTACCATTAAAACAACGGCAACGGATTCACTAATCAGTTGTTGACGGGCGGGCCAAACGACTTTGGCTAATTCCTCTTTTGTCTCCGAAACAAAACTGCCAAGCTGATTGCCAGCGATCGCCGTTTTCACATCTGAGACATCCGGTTTGGTTGCTTCTTTTTTCGCCACAGTATTACCTCTCACTCCAAATGAAGTTATCTGGTGATATATCAGGAGATGGTCACGACAGAGCCAAGATCAAGCTCTGGTCCGTATTGAGCCGATTCACTGAACGATAGGGCTATTGGTGGTCAACGCGCCCTGGAGGACTTGAACCCCCGACATCAGGTTTTGGAGACCTGCGTTCTACCAACTGAACTAAGGACGCACAGTCTAAGCAGTTATAGAAGGGAATTTTCCCAACTCCTTAATCATAATAACTTAATTCGTCACTAATGTCCGTGCGCCGTCGTTGGATTTTTTAGAGGGCCCGGTCAAAACGTTGTTTAATCCGAGTTGCTTTACCGACGCGATCGCGAAGATAATACAATTTAGCTCTGCGAACCTTACCGCGACGAATAATCTTAATATCAGTGATACGAGGTGAGTTGAGAAGGAAGACCCGCTCCACACCAACGCCCTGAAAAACTTTCCGCACGGTGATGGTTTCGTTGATACCGCCATTCCGCATGGCGATGACAGTGCCTTCGTAGGGCTGGATACGCTCTTTGCCACCTTCCACGATCTTGACTCCCACTTTAACGGTGTCGCCAACGTGAATAACGGGCAGATCTGTTTTCAGATATTCCGCCTCGATGGACTTAATGATCAGTTGTGCGCTCATGGCTTTAGGCTCATCGCTTTAGTAAAAACTCACAATTTCTCATCATACCCTATTAAGAGGTTATTGGTGAAGCCCTATTTTTGGGTAGTCAGCCAGAATTTCACCGAATAGGAGCGACATATTGATTGACGGATGGGCGATCGCCCTTAGCCAAACGACCATATTTATAATAGGCAGCGCAGGCCCCTTCCGATGAAACCATGCAGGCTCCAATGGGGGTTTCTGGTGTACAGGCTGTGCCAAAGACCTTACATTCCCAAGGCTTGAGAACTCCTTTCAAAATTTCTCCACATTGACAGGCACGATGATCCGCGATCGACAGATGGGGAACGGAAAATTTAGCTTCAGCATCAAAATCGGCATAGCTAGGACGCATCTTTAGACCCGACTGGGGAATATCGCCTAGGCCTCGCCATTCAAAACTTTCTCGCACCTCAAACACTTGACTCATTGCCGACCGTGCGACTGTATTGCCCGGATCTTGAACGAGACGAGTATATTGATTTTCGACTTGACAGCGATCTGTTGCTAATTGCTGTAAGACCATCCAAACCGATTGCAAGATATCCAGGGGTTCAAAGCCAGAAATGACGAGAGGTTTATGATATTTTTGGGCAATAATTTGATAGGGATTCGTGCCAATAATAATGCTGACATGACCCGGCCCTACAAAACCATCTAATTGTAAATCGGGATTACTTAATAGGGCTTCTAGGGCGGGAATCACCAGAACATGATTGCAAAATAAACTAAAGTTTTTAACCCCTTCTTTTTCGGCTTGCAAAACCGTTAGGGCTGTACTGGGAGCCGTTGTTTCAAAGCCGATCGCAAAGAAAACCACTTCTTTGTCTGGATTGGCCTTGGCTAATTTGAGGGCATCTAGGGGGGAATAGACTAAGCGGATATCGGCACCCAGGGCCTTGGCTTGCAGTAGACTGTGCTTGGAACCGGGAACCCGCAGGGCATCCCCAAAGGTGGTGAGGATAACCTGGGAATTTTCCGCAATGGCGATCGCCTCATCTAGACGACCTTTAGGCATAATACAAACAGGACAGCCTGGGCCATGCACTAACTCAATCTCAGCTGGTAATAGGGATTCCAATCCTGATTTAAAAATGGCATGGGTATGACCCCCACAAATTTCCATAATTTTAATCGGACGGGTCGGAGCTAGAGAAAGTGTTAACTGGCGAATTTGAGTCAGTAGGGCTTCGGCTTTTTGAGGATCTCGAAATTCATGCAAATACTTCATCGGCGGCAAATTCCTCTAGTTCGGCTAACTGTTCTAATAATTGCAAAGTAGCGGCGGCCTCTTCTTCATCCAAACGATTGAGGGCAAATCCGACATGAACTAAGACCCAATCCCCCACACAGTTTTCTATGGGATGTTGCTCATCTACAATACAGGCAATATTCACTGCCCGTTTGACACCGGCAATATCGACTAGGGCTAATTGAAAGTCCTGATTGATAATTTCGGTAATTTGACCTGGTATTCCTAAACACATAATAACTGAAACAATAAGTAAGGAGATTAGATTATTGATAGAGATTTAAAGTCTATTATTTAGCAATAAAAAGACAAAATTGATCAAGCATTTTCAAAAAAATTACGGGGCAAAATGGAGATTATTAATTCTTATTTAAGCCAATCTCCCTAAGCCTAACAGAAATTATCTTAAAATTAAACTATCTTTACTTTTACTTTAGGATGCGATCGCCGATGGATATCAGTGCGGCTCTACCCATTTTTGTGATTACCCTGCGGGAAGGCGTGGAAGCGGCTTTGGTGGTAGGAATTGTACTGGCCTGTTTACAAAAGGCAGGGCAAACCAGTCTCAATCGTTGGGTCTATCAGGGCATCAGTGGCGGAATTGTGGCCAGCGTCATGGTGGGTTGTTTATTGGCGGGCGTATTGCAAGGCGTTGATAATTACCAAAGTCCCTATACTCCTGTGCTCAAGGCCTGTTTAGCGGCTCTGTTTGGCCTGACTGCCATAGTAATGCTCAGTTGGATGTTACTCTGGATGACCCGTCAAGCTAAATCGATGAAGGCGGAAATTGAAGGCGAGGTTCACAGTGCGCTAACCCAATCAGCCGATGCCGGTAAGGTCGTTTTTTTGCTGGTTTTCATTGCCGTTTTGCGGGAGGGATTCGAGACGGTTTTATTTATCCTGGCTCAGTTTCAATCAGGTTGGCAAGGTTCGGTGTTAGGGGCGATCGCCGGTTTAAGTTTAGCGGTGTTGCTGGGTTATCTGCTCTTTAAAGTGGGTATTAAGATCAATCTGCGGCTTTTCTTCCAGATCATGGGAACTTTTTTGTTATTGATTGTGGGCGGACTGAGTATCAGCGTTCTTAAAGAGGTGGAATTAACGGCTCAGTTATTAATCGAGCTTGATTCCCATTATCGTTCCCTCTGTCTGGTTACGCCCCTAATTTCTGGGGATAGTTGTCTGTTGGGCCCAATGGTCTGGGACGGTTCTCAGTTTCTCAGCGATCGCCAGTTTCCTGGTGTAGTGCTCAAAGCCTTATTCGGCTACCGTCAAACTCTCTATCTATTGCAAGTATTGGTTTATAGTATTTTTATAACCGTCATGGGATGGTTTTATTTTGCGAGTTTTCAAGGCAAGGCGATCGCCCCTGCAACTAAACTAAAAACCTGAAAATCTAATAATCTAATAATCTGAGAATCTAACAAGACATTTAAAATAGTATTTATGCACAAAATTCCTGTCACGGTGGTTACTGGTTTTCTAGGGGCTGGCAAAACCACCCTAGTTCGTCACCTATTACAAAATAATCAAGGTCGCCGTATTGCAGTTTTGGTCAATGAATTTGGCGATGTCGGTATTGATGGCGAATTATTACGAGATTGTCAGATCTGTGAGCAAACGACAGAAGAAAATACTCAGAATAGCCCCAGTACTCAAATTATTGAATTAACGAATGGTTGTCTTTGTTGCACTGTCCAGGAAGAATTTTTTCCGATTATGCAAGCATTATTGCAACGGCGGGAACAACTGGATTGTATTGTTATTGAAACTTCTGGGTTAGCCTTACCCAAGCCTTTAGTGCAAGCTTTTCGGTGGCCTGAAATTCGCAATGGGGCAACCGTCGATGGTGTGATTACCGTTGTGGATAGTCAAGCTTTGGCCCAGGGTAATTTAGTGGGGGATTTAACGGCGATTAATGCTCAACGTCAAGCCGATCCTAATTTAGACCACGAAACGCCCCTAGAAGAATTATTTGAAGATCAATTAGCCTGTGCCGATTTAGTGTTATTAACTAAAACCGATTTGGTCAGTGATGAACAATTAAATCAAGTTAAAACCTGGTTATCCAAAAAACTTAGACCTGGAATCAAAACCCTTACCTGTCAGCAAGGAGAACTCAATCCAGATATTCTCTTAGGGTTTAATGCGGCGGTAGAAGATAATCTTGAAAATCGTCCAAGTCACCATGATCACGAAGCAGAACACGATCATGATGATGATATTCATTCCGTGCAGCTTATTCAGGCTGAAAGTTATGATCCGCAAGTGTTAATTTCCCGTTTAGAGCAGTTAGTTCAAGAACAGGAAATTTATCGGGTCAAGGGGTTTGTGAATGTGGCTAAAAAACCGATGCGTTTAGTGTTACAAGGAGTCGGCGATCGCTTTGAGAGTTTCTATGACCGTTTATGGAAAAAAGAGGAACCCAGACTGACTCAACTTGTTTTTATTGGCAAAAATTTAGAAATTGATCAAATTACAGCCTTTCTCAAGTCGTCCGCTTAAATCGCAATCGTTTAAAAATGATAGAATAGAAAAAATCGATGTTCAATCATTATGAACGTGCCCCAACCTATACCCATTTCTGTCCAAAAAGCATCTGCTGAAACTTTGGCTCTTGCTCGCTTACGAGATGAAGATAATCCCAGTCAGTGGCTCACATTGATTGAAGTCAATGAGGATGTTGATCTTGATGAGGGTTTAGCTTATTTAAAACAACGTGGTTATAATCTATCTTTCTCACTTCATCTCGTTAATCTCTAGGCTTTTTAAGACCCATCAAATACTTGATAGCAAGCTTTGCCATTATCTTTGGCTTTATACATGGCCCGATCTGCATTTCTGAGCAAGGTATTCGGTTCAATCGTAGTATTATTACTCATGATAATGCCAATACTAGCAGAAAGATAATGTTGATGCTCTTCAGTGGCAATTGGGGACTGAATCATGGTTTGAATTCTTTGGGCGCAGTCCTTTGCTTCTTCTAAACCCTGAATAGATTCTAGGAGAATGACAAATTCATCTCCCCCTAATCGAGCAACAATATCATTCTTTCGGACACATTTTAATAAACGTTGGGCAACTTCCTGTAAAACGCGATCGCCGCTCTCATGGCTAAAATTATCATTGATTTCTTTAAAAGCATCTAGATCAATAAAAAGAATGGCAAATTGATGGTCACGATAACGGCGATTATGCTGGATGAGTTTTTGTAAGCGATCTAATAAAAATTTACGATTGGGCAATTTCGTCAAACTATCGTGAAGCGAATCATAAAGCATCTGCTCTTCTAACTGTTTCTGTTCTTCAAGATTTCGTATCATCCAACATAAACTGATCTCTGACTGAGGTTCAGATTGTAGAATCGATACGGTTAGACCGATGACCAATTTTTTACCTTGCCAGGGAGTAATGCAAATTTCACAAGTGACGACATCACCCAGAGAAACCGCTTGGTTTAATAAATTTTCTAAAATTAATTGTTCCGATGGTAGAACAAACAGAGAAAAGGGTTGATTAACCAGTAATTCCGGTTCTAAATTGAGTAATTTAGCGGCTGTTTGATTGGCTTTTTGGATAATACCTTGGCAATCTGTGATGATATAACTTTCAGGAGAAAACCAAAATAACTTTTGATAATATTGTTTTTCCCTTTGCAAAAACTCCCTGGATTGACTGATTCCCGTCAGGCTTTCTTGAAATTCCTCAAAAGCGAGGTTGAGGGAAGTGATTAAGGTATTTAACAAAACCAAGTTTTCTGGAGATAAGTTCTCCAATAACCGATAAATCAATGTTGTCCTGACCTGCATAGCTCGGAGCGAGGTCTCAAGATTGATCGTTTTTATCATCTTTTTTCCTCTCAATATTCTATTTCTATTCTACTCAGAAATTTTTATGGAAAAACGCGAGGATCTCGAAAACTCCAGCCAAGACGAATCAGAACACCAGCCAAATCGTAAATAGGATTGGTAATGACTGAAACAACTATCGGCTCAGATTGTCGGGGAGTCAAGGTTAAATTCCAATATTTCCTGCCTGTTAGTGAAATCATCTCCGTTGCAAATTTGCGGCGATCGCTCTCAGCAACTAGAACAATTAAGGATTTTCCTAGTAAAAATTTGCGGTGGATATTCAGTAGCTGGGTTGTGGCTTGATTAGCCTCTTCAATAATGCCCTGACGATTGGTGACAAGATAACATTCGGGAGCTAATTCAAATAAATTTTGGTAATGTAATCGTTCCTGTTCAGCCTTTTCCTGATTCTCAATGAGCATTTCATACTGCACCTGAAGTTCCTCTAGGGTAACAGCTAATTCCTCTAGCACGATGCCCAAGATATCGGGATTGATTAAAAGATCTTCTTTACGATCAGCCAAAATCTCGACTCGTTGTTGAGCTAATTGTAATTTTTGTTGACTGTTAATGGGGAAGCTCAAGATGCTATTTCCTCGACGAATAAAATGACACCTAAACATTCTTGATCGGTTGTAATTAGAATATTAAAACTAATTTGATAATCTAAGGTTTGACCGCGACGATTCATCGCCTTAACAACGATATTCGGTTGTTTATTCACTCCATTGAGACAATTCCGAATCGATTCTCCCAGTTGATCAACGGGTAAACCAATTTCTAAGCTGGCTAGGGACTGACCCTGTACTTCTTCCGCCCGTAATCCCCACAACTTTTCAGAGGCTTGGTTCCAAATCAGAATATTAAATTGCCGATCCACAACAATCACACCGGCGGTTAGACTGGCTAAAATAGAGTTCAAAAAAGCATTTGATTTGGCTAACTCTAGTGTGCGATCGCGGTGCTCTCGGTTAATGTTGTGTAGTTCTTCATTGGTGGATTGCAGTTCCTCGTTCATGGTTTCCAATTCTTCATTGGTGGATTGCAATTCCTCATTAGTGGTTTCCAATTCTTCATTGGTAGATTGCAGTTCCTCATTAGTGGTTTCCAACTCTTCATTACTAGATTGCAATTCTTCATTGGCAGTTTCTAGCTCATGATTGGTTTTTTCTAATTCCTCCCGTAGCGTCTGATAACGGCTTACCTCGGTAAAGTTAATACTAACACCGATAATGGCTTGATCCTCCTGTTTTAAGGGGATAATCTCTACATCAAAATAATGTTGATTGCCATCAGCCAAAAAATGAGAGATATTTTCAACTTTGACAGCCGCATAATCTCGATAAGCCTTTTCAATCAGCGATCGCAGTTCCAGGGGACGATAGGAAACTTCTAAATTTTGTAGAGGAGTACCAAGTTGATGAAGGGATAATTTAAACCAATTTTGGGCTAATTGATTAATCCGAATTAAATTATTATCTTTATCGATAAGGATCTGGGCAATTGGGGACTGATGAAAGGACAAATCTCTCAGTAAAAACTGAAAGTTAATCAATGTTTTCTTTTCTTCTACCGGACGATAATTAAGAGAAATAATTTGTGATCGATCATAATTTTTAGAAACACAAGTAAAAATTCGGTGTTGTAGATTAATTGGAGTAAAAAGATTTCCCTGATTCAACAGCATTTCTGCCTTGCCTAAAAAGAGAATACCCGTTGAATTTAAGGCAAAGTGAAAGCGTTTCAAAATCCGAGCCTGGGTTTCGGCATTAAAATACATTAAGGTATTCCGACAAACTAACAGATCTAGCCGAGAAATAGGCGCATCTCGACAGAGATCATGGCGACCAAAAATGACAGAACGACGCAAATCTGGACGAAAAATATAGTGTTGATCACTCACGGGTTCAAAATATTTTACTTGAATCGCCTCTGGCAAATTTTCTAGCTTTTGGAACCCATAACAGGCACTGCGAGCTTCCACCAGAGCTTCTTCATCCATATCAGTGGCATAGATTTTAACCCGTTGTCGAAAAACTTCAACGCCTAAGATCTCCGTTAAAATAATCGCTAAAGTATAGGCTTCCTCCCCTGAAGCACAACCTGCACTCCAGATACGAATAGGCTCTTGTGGGCTTTTCTGATTAATGAAATTGGGAAAAAATTGGTTTTGTAAATAAGACCAGGCGGCTTTATCTCGAAAAAAACTGGTGACATTAATCAAAACCGTATTAAACAGTGTTGTAAATTCTTCGGGATGAATTTGTAGATAGTCGGAATAGTCACTGAAACGGTTTATTTGCCGCATCTCCATTTGTTTTAAGATACGACGTTTTAGGCTGGAGGTTTTATAGCCGGTAAAATCAAAGCTCCGTGAATAACTGAGATAATCAAGAAGAGCGGTAAAGGCAATGTCCTCATTGGGTCTTCATTTTGATTACCAAGAGATTCTAGGTCATTTTCATCGTCATCAAAGCAGTCTTCTGTCATGGTGTTAACTCCGGCAGGGTTAATTGAATAAGGGTTGCAGCAATCTCAGTTAACGGCACTATCTGATCTACAATATCAGCTTCAATGGTCGCCTTAGGCATCCCTGAAAATTCGCAGCTTTCTTCACTTTGTGCCAAAATTATTCCTCCCTGAGCATGGATTAATTGTGAGCCAAGTAGTCCATCTGTACCTGTTCCCGTTAACACCACCGCGATCGCCTTATCCTGATAAACCTTAGCGATCGACTCAAATAGCACATTCGCCGAAGGACGCAAAAAACGCATCTTTGGAGATTGGCTTAATGTCAAGGTTTTCTGATCCGTGACTAATAAATGATGATTAGGGGGCGCAATATAAACATGGCCAGCCAAGGGGCGATCGTTCTCTTCCGCTTCTTTAACCTTTAAGCTCGTACAACGACTGAGAATATGGGCCAATAAAGAAGAATGTCGGGGATCAAGGTGTTGAACAATAACAATAGGCACGGGAAAATGTTCAGGCAAGTGGGACAGAATTTCCGCCAGAGCCTTAAGGCCACCTGCTGAAGTCGCTAGGACAATAATCTCAAAAGACACTTTGAGTCCTCTTGAATATAGAGATACCAATTAATAGGCAGTACAAATGGCGGTCGATAATGATCAACTAAGTTGTTCCCTATCTAAAACATCTATAAGAAAGGGGCTTAAGCCTATGTTTACAAGGCTTTCAGCATAAAATTATGATGTAATTTAAATTTGTAAAGGATTATCAACTATCAACTTGTTAGGAGAGATTCCTGACTTTCGTACTCACCAGCTAAATGGGTTTGATATATTAATAGACAGAAGATGGCTGCTAAGTCCATCCGAAAATGACAGAACTCACCTTAGTATTTCATTTAAACCGAAGTTCACGAAGCTTATTTTAAATAAATAGAAGTTACGCATTGACAAAAGCATGAAGATATGTTAGCCAGACAGAATTCTCCTGACAAACTCCAATGGCAAGACAGCTATCAAAACCCTCGACAGCAAAGTGCGACTGTGATTTATACACCTT
>JAYKJI010000242.1:0-7808 GCA_035285405.1 Snowella sp.
TGGACTCCACTACTACATCAGGCAAGTTTAATAGTTCTGTCAAAACTCTTTTCATAAGAAATATTAGTGAAATACGGGATAGTTATCTTAACATTTTAGCACGCTAAGTACGCAAGAACCTATTTTATACCGGGCTTGGTAAGGACCCCGTAAGTAGAGAGTTTTGAACCATAAAACTCTTTATGATAGGGAATCTTACCTTTTTTTGTTCTTGAAGAAGGAGTTGCAGCGAAGCTGCAACTCCTTCTTCCTGTCAGCTATGTAATTATACTAGATTAAATGTTATTTTTATTGATTTGTTTCTAAGCATGAGTTTAACACTCGCACTCGTTTTCACAAAATCGCGTCGCTCCCGGTTAGTCCGACTAATGCTTAAAAGACTGGCAACAGCTTAGATAGATCCCGTCAGGGGTTCTATAAAGCAATAAAAGGCTGTACTATTTTGGATTTTATATTTTCCCGTAGGTATTTCGCAATGTCTCTGAAGGTAACTCCCCAAACATATCTTTGTAATCTCTAGCAAAATGACCTGCACTCCAAAACCCAAATTGATTAGCAAGCATAGTTATAGTAAAGTCCTCCGGATCGCTTGTCTTCAGTCGTTGTCGCAGTGCATTGAGTCTTCGCACCTTGAGATAGCGCATGGGACTCATGCCAAATAACTCCTTAAAACCATAGGATAAAGCGGAACTGCTAGATCCTAATTTTTGAGCTAGTTGTTTTAAGGTGAGAGGTTTTTCAAAGCTGGCTAACATTTCTTGCTCTGCTTGGGCAATCAACCGAGCGCGTCGGGAAGGTTTAAGGGAAGCCTTGGAATTCCACTTAGTGGAAATCTTACTAATTAACAAAGGCAGGAAATCATTAGTAACAAGATCCACAACATGATCTTGTTGTAAGTAACTTGGTTGATGTTCTGCTAACCAAAATATTTCCTTCAAGTAATCTTTAATTTCTTTTATCCCACTGGGTAATAAATTTACATGATTTTGACTCAGGAAACAATCGTCAAGATCGTGGCGTTGTAATTGGTCTGCATAAGTATGAAAAGTTTTCACAGGGATTAAAATGGCTGCGATCGCTCCACCTTGAGAAGTTATAAAGTCTGATTCCCCTCCATTGAAACCAAAAATAGTCCTTCGAGGATTGATAGGGTGACGGAGGGAGTAAAATTCTCCTTTATTCTCAAACCAGACCATCGTAAAGTTTCGGTATTTGTTCAATTTCTCACCCCAAGCTTGAGTCCCTTGATTCGCCTTCTGGCGTATGAAATGTAACTCACCAATCTGGATTGACAAAAACTCACATTGGAGAGGGCCAGTAGTAAGTTGTATGATCTGCATTCCGCCATAGGCAAAAAATTCAGTGAAATGATCCATATCTGTAAAGGAAAGGGAGGTAATCTGCTGATTATCTGTCCCATATTTATCCTGGCTAACTTTACTCTTTTTTTTTGCACTCATGACTCAACAAAAGTTTTTATAAATAAATTTAATATTTGATTAAAAAAAACAAAAAAAAAATTATGACTCAGAAAGTTGGAATTTTTGAATGTTCTAAGAATCACATTACCACTAAAATTAGACATCAATCAAAGTCACAAATTTGATTTTTGCGTTATAAAAATTGGTTGTTGAATTTATCTAAAAATTACTGTCTGGACTATTGCAAGGTAAATCTATGAGTAAATTACTACTCACAATTGCTGGTACCTTATCAGCCGGACTGGTTATCACTGCTGTGACCATTGCCATTCTATTACCAAAGATTCTGAAAGCCATGGGCTTACATCCCGACTATGACGCAGGACAAAAATACGACTTGCAGGGTAAAAAAGCGCTGGTGGTCACGACCAGCCACGGTGTACTCAGTAAACCCGGTGAAACAACGGGTAAACCCACCGGGGCCTTCAGCTCCGAAATGACCGTACCCTATTATGAATTTCTCGACGCAGGCATGCAGGTGGACGTGGCCAGCATCAAAGGCGGCGAAGTTCCTATCGATCCCCAGTCGTTCTACTACTTCCTGATTACAAACGAAGACAAACGCTTCTTGAAGGATCCGGTCTTTCAGTACAAGATCAAAAACTCGCCCAGCATCGACGACATTGACTTCACCGACTATGACCTGATTTTCTTCGTGGGAGGATGGGGTCCATCCTACGATTTCGCCCAGTCGAAACGGCTGGCGGAACAGGTGAGCGCGGCCTATTACGCTGAAACTCCCATTATGGGCTCGGTCTGCCATGGCGTTCTAGCCTTTGTCAGCGCCAAGGATTCCAGGGGCAAGGCGCTGGTTGCAGGACGCAAGATGACGGGCGTGACGCAGGGACAGCTCGATTTCTTTGGCATCAAATTCACGCCCAAGCACCCGGAAGAAGAACTCAGGAAGTCCGGGGCGGATTATCGCGCCAATCACCATCCGGTGGCCGACATTTTTGCCACCGTGACGGTCGTGGATCATGAACAGCGCTTTGTTACAGGCCAGAACCAGAATTCCGGACATGAAACCGCCCAAAAGATGATGGAATTGCTCTCACAACGGAGCGCCAAATGATGCGAAAGATCAGACGATTATGCCTGGCACTGGCTTTTGCCGTCGCCTTGATTCTAAGTCCAACACTGACACAGCCAACATTAGCCAGCGCACTGCTCACCAGTCAGCGCAACACTCAGTCCGCA
Organism: Snowella sp.; assembly: GCA_035285405.1. Taxonomy (GTDB): domain Bacteria; phylum Cyanobacteriota; class Cyanobacteriia; order Cyanobacteriales; family Microcystaceae; genus Woronichinia. Next base: position 2,679 of record JAYKJI010000242.1, read on the forward strand.
TCCGGTTTGTACAACCCTGTCGTGAAGCACGGTAGCCCGCAAAACCAACCTGCTTTTCAAGTCGCCGAGGCAACACAGACCCCAGAAACGCTGGCGATAGAAACTAAAGCACAGAAGCCCCCCAACTTTGTTCTAATTCTCGTAGATGATTCAGGTCTGATGGATTTTAGCGCGTTTGGCGGCGAAGCTCGCACGCCGAACCTAGACCAACTGGCCCAAAATGGCACATGGTTCAATAATTTTCACACCTCTCCGGTCTGTGCGCCATCGCGGGCGATGCTAATCACTGGCAGCGACAGTCATTTGACCGGCGTGGCCAATTTGCCGGAAATGCTGCCGGAGGGCTACTCGGATCAGCCAGGATATGCCGGTGAGCTGAATGAGAGCGTAAATACCGTGGCCACCCGGCTTAAAGCCGCAGGCTACGAGACCTATGCCACGGGCAAGTGGCATCTAGGACACAGCGAGACGAATTTGCCGAATGCCAAGGGCTTTGATCACTCGTTCATTCTCGGGGGTTCCGGAGCCAATAACTACGACACCCGGGGCTATGTGCCGATGAAGCCGGAAGCCCATTGGTACCGCGATGGCAAAGAAACGGATTTGCCCCAGGATTTTTACTCGTCCAAGGACTATATCGAAAGTGCGATCGCCTTTCACGAAAGCGAGAGCAATCCCGACGCTCCATTTTTCAGCTACATTGCATTTCAAGCCATTCACGCGCCGATTCAGGCACCTGAACGCTTTGTCGAACCCTACCGAGAAGTTTACAAAGCGGGCTGGGACATCCTGAGACAGCAACGCTATGAAAAGGCGAAAGCTCTCGGCATCATCCCGACGGATGCGGCCATGAACGAAATCTTTCCACAGTTCAGAAAATGGGAGGAGATCAGTCCTGAGCTTCAGTCCGAATACGTCACGGATATGGCCGTGACTGCGGGCATGCTGGAGGCTATGGATTTTTACATTGGCGAGTATGTTCAATACCTCAAAGACAGCGGGCGCTTTGACAACACCATCTTTATCATTGCTTCTGACAATGGTCCTGACGGGGGCAACTACAGAGTAAACATAGCTAAGGTCTGGCAAAAGATGATGGGCTACCACAAAGACCCCAACCGCGTCGGCGATGCCGGTTACTTTGGGGACATTGGCCCTGAATTCGCCTCGGCGCTGTCTTCGCCTTTTTCATTTTTCAAGTATTACACCGGCGAAGGAGGCGTACGCACGCCCCTGATTGTCTCGGGACCTAACATTCCTCAAGGGCGTACCAGCAATGTCTTTTGCTTTGTCACGGATGTGGTGCCCACCATGCTTGACCTGGCAGGACTTCCGACTCCAAGCAGCGATGAGGAGGTACCCATCACTGGCAAGAGTCTGCTGGGGCATATCCAAAACCCAGCGGTTCCGATCTATGCTGAAGACGAAGGGGTGGGCTTGGAAGCCGCTAATTCCGCAGCTTATTTTCTCGGCGATTACAAAATCGTGAAGAACAATATTCCCCTTGGAGACAACACCTGGCACCTTTACCATCTGAAAACCGACCCAGGTGAGACCCGAGACCTGGCTGAACAAGAGCCTGAACGATTTAAGGCCATGGTGGCTGCCTACGACGCTTACGCCCAAAACGTAGGCGTGATTGAAATGCCGGAAGGCTACTCGGCGGAGGGCGAAGTGAACCGCAAGTCGGTGATGTATATTCTCAAACATTACGGGCCTTTTGCTCTGATTCCGGTATTATTGCTGCTACTTCTGGGGGTGTTCTGGTGTCGGCGTCGTCAGGTGAAAGCATGAAAGAAGTCAATGTAAACTGTGTCTCATTCAAAATTCTTGCGACTGTGCTGAGTGCTTGGTGCTGTTGGGCTCTGTCAATGCCGATGGCGATCGCAGGCGAAGCAATTTCTGCCTGCCCCAGCGATATGGTGTACATTCCGGGTGGTAGCTTCACCATGGGGTCTGATAACCCTGACTTTGTAGAAGAAAAAGTAGCAGAAGATGTCACTGTCAGCAGCTTCTGCATTGAGCCCCATGAAGTCACAAATGCCGAATTTGCCAAGTTTGTTGAAGCGACCGGCTATGTCACCGTTGCTGAGCGTCCTCTCTCAAAAGAGCAATTCCCTCATCTATCGGACAACCAACGGTCACCCGGTTCCCTGGTCTTTAAACCACCTAAAGAAGGCATTCAGCAGGTAGCCTATCTAAGCTGGTGGCAGTGGACTCCCGGTGCCAACTGGCGACATCCCTTCGGTCCTGACAGCGATATTCAGGATAAAGATGATCATCCCGTTGTCCATATTGCCTATGAAGATGCTGTGGCCTACGCTAATTGGGCAGGTAAGCAATTGCCGACAGAAGCACAATGGGAGTATGCCGCTAGGGGAGGGAGATTCAATACGATCTTTACCTGGGGTAATCAATATTCTCCGAAACAGGCAAACACATGGCAAGGGAAATTTCCCTTCTTCAATCAACAACAAGATGGATTCGCTGGGATAGCTCCCGTAGGCTCGTTCCCTCCGAACGGATTTGGGCTGTTTGACATGACGGGTAACGTATGGGAATGGACAGCCGATTGGTTTCGCATCAATCGGCGAGGAATGGAACATAGTTTTAATCCTTCGGGGCCTAGCCGAGCAGAAAGTTACGATCCTAAAAAACCTTGGGAGGGAGCGATGCATGTGATTAAAGGCGGGTCTTACCTCTGTGCTAAGAACTATTGCAGTCGCTATCGTCCTGTTGCTCGTGAATCTCAAGCACCCGATACAGGTACTAGCCACATTGGATTCAGGTTGATTTTAGAACCAAAATCAGCTTTAGGTGACGAACTTATTCATGTCTTAGATCGCGGTATCGGAGGGAGCGATGATTGATTTTCTTATGTCTAATTACATCCAAATAGTTATTTTCTTGTTTCTTTTTACATTTCTCCTGTCCGTAGCACTGGAGAAACCGAAGCAGGAAATCCTAACAATCATGAAATCAAGCTTGATGGAGCGATCGCTTTTCGCAAATTTCATTCTGCTGCCGATATTGGGTCTGATTTTGATTTGCTTGTTCAGGCTGCCGCCCGAAATTTCTGTGGGCTTTCTGATGGTTGCCCTTGTCCCTGGAGGAATGCTGGGTCTGCATTTTGCTCGCCTTGCCAAAGGCAATCTCGCCTATGCCGTGGGGTTGATTTTTCTGCTGTCGCTCCTATCCATCGTTATTACACCGATGCTGATTTCTCTGATTTTTCCTAGCATTGCCCAGTCGGATGGATTTATTGTGTCACTCCTTGGTCGCCTGTTGTTATTTATTACCCCCCCGTTGCTAGTAGCACAGATCGTCCAGCATTGGCTACCGTCGATCGCCATGAAAGTGCAGCAGCTATCTTCCTTTTTATCGATTTTTCTCTTCATTACATTGACAGTTGTCACATCTCGGTTCAAAGTTCTGGATACTCAAGCACTGGGATGGAATGGGTTGGCGGCGATCATGGTGTTTATTGGCATGGCTTGGTTCGTCGGTTGGCAGATGGGCGGGCCGGAACTTGAAAATCGTAAGGTATTGGCAATTACTAGCAGCATGAGAAATGTGGCAATTTGCTTTTTAATTACTACGAACACTTTGGTCAGCAAAGATACTGAGTCGATGCTGTTTGCGTTTAATGTGTTGCTGACTCCGATGAACCTAGTCTTTGCAGAAGCCATGAAACGCATCCAGCCAAAGTCTGAAAAGGAGGTAAAACAAGCAGATGCTGATTGATTCAATTCTGAGGTCACAGGTGCAGCAATACCGCGATCCCCCGAACTGTCCGCTGGCGTCATGATATGTCAAGCCCAGTATATCCTAAATATTCTGACCAATCACAAAATCAACAATCTAGATTTCGGTCAGAAATGAATACTTGTTGTCCGCGCACAAGCTTTCCCACAAGTCGGCAACGTGCAAATATTTATTTGTCCCTCTCTAAGGTCTATCAAGATGCAATTGAATTCTCTTGCCAGGTTTAATCTCTGGTTACTAATTTCAACAGTGGTTGCCCCGGCTTTCACTGGTACTCCGTCCTCAGCTCAACCGGCTATTGCTCAGCCTGAGTCCCAGCCAGTATCCATGCCGATCAGCCAGCAGAATGATGAGACCTCGACACCAAAGCCTAGAAGAAGCTACATCGGAGTAGGAGCGACCATCGGACTGTCGGATCCCGATGAAAGCGGTTTGGGGGAAGGAGGATTTTCAATCATTTCTCGGGCTGGATTCACCGAAAACTTAGGTCTCCATACTGTTAGTATTTTTAGCGATACTTTTACGGGCAATCTTGCTTTAACGGTTCGGCTCCCCGTCAAATCCGGTGAATCTGCTCGCACCTTGTTTGAGCCTTTTATCGGTCCTGGCATTAGCATCCAAGATGGTGAAATTGGTGCACTAGTTTCCACCGGGGCAGATGTTCCCTTGACCAAGGACATGACGGCAACAGCCCGACTTAATATCGGTTTTCCCAACGACAACACGGAAGTAGGGATAATTTTTGGTCTGGGCTACAATTTTGGGCTGTTCTGAAGCAAGAGCAAGAAAAAGACCCAAGGCAAGTGCAACCAACTACAATCTAGGAGAAACCAATGCTAAAGCAATTTGAAGACCTGAGCCGTACCGTCCGCAATCTAAATTCTGTTACAGAATTGATCAAAAGATGATCGATCTGTGGGAGAACTGTGTGAATCAGTACCCCATTATTTTCATTGAAGATGCTAAGAAGCTGACGAACATCAGTTAGATTAACAACTTGATTAATTCCGTTTAAAATTAAAAGATGAATTTCCTTTTTTCACTTTCTACTATTAGCCAAATTTGTTTAATTCCGCCATAATGTACTATAACTTCACACCATTTATATCCCAATACAGTTCAGTTAAGAAAATTAATTAATATTGCGATCGAACAGACTGACTTTTCTGGAGGGGGCTTGGGGGACGCAGCCGTCCCCCAAGCGGGGGTTTGGGGGAGAATCCCACCGTTCGCGCAGCGTGTCCGAAGGACTCAGTTTGGGGGAAGATTTTCTTCCCCCCAACTTCTCCCAATTCTTGGTTTTCCCACAAAATGAAATATAGATCGATTGATCAATCAAATGGCAACCTTAACTGAACCGTATTG
>JAYKJI010000243.1:0-4275 GCA_035285405.1 Snowella sp.
AAAAAAGTGTGGGTATGCTGAAAACTCATTTGACAGGTATATGCAATTATTTTGAAAACCATACAACTAATGGATTAACGGAAGGGATGAATACAAAAATTAAATTAATAAAAAGGAAAAGTTATGGATTTGCTAATTTTGAGCATCTACGGCTTAAATTGTTAGCTTGCTTTAACTCGTAACATAACATTACACACAGACAAGGGGAGAGCCGTCAATTTATGCAGAAAACAGGCTTAATCAGTAACGATTACTTTATGAAAACCCTGGCGATCGCCCTACAAGTCATTCCCACTAAAGTCAAAGAAAAAGAAAGCTTAACCAACCTTTGGCTAGGCATTGATGCCATTAAAGAAAAAGTCGTCTATCAACAAACCCAATTACTTTAAAGGAAAATAACCATGAATCTTAATTTAACCGTGCCTATCACTCCTAATCTCAATCAACGTCTTAAAGAAGCCGCTAAAACTCAGAATAAATCTGAACAAGCCTTAATTTTAGAAGCCCTGGAAAATCATTTAGATACTATCTCCCCTCCCCAAAACTGCTATGACCTCTTAGAAGAATTAGGAATTTTGGAGACGATTAAAGAAGTAGATTTACCACCTGACTTAAGCACTAACCCCAAATATCTTAAAAACTTTGGCGATCGGTTCTCCCCCCTTAAAAAGGGGGGTTGGGGGGGATAGCTCTATGGATTTGGAAACCAAACCCCTACCAAAATATTAAGGATGCTTTCCCAAAGAAATTTCGTATTAGCAGAGTATTTATAAAGAATAAAACAGATTTTTCAATTTATCGAATAAAAAACAATCAATATCTGAACATTATTCCTTAATCCTGAATATATGTCTTTACTGCTCCCTAATCATTCCTGGCGTATTCGCTACAACTCCAACGAAAACAACCCGATCGCCGATTTTTATATTCCCGCCCTCGAATGCGCTGTTCAGTATGACCGTAAAGCAGGCTTTTTTAATAGTGCCATTCTGTCTAAAGTAGCCAGAGGCTTAGGAGCAATGCTAGAAAATCAGGGACAAATGCGATTGATTATGGGCTGTCAATTCTCTCCCCAGGACTTAACCGCCATTCAACAGGGCTATGAACTACGCGACATTTTATTGCAAAGACTTCAGGATAACTTTACGCCCCCGACCCATCTCCTGCAACTCAAACATTTTGAAATTCTGAGTTGGTTAATCGCTAACTATTTCCTCGAAATTAAAATCGCCATTCCCTTAAAAAATAATCATCTTCCTGATGACCTAGACACCCATCACCTATTTCATGAAAAATCAGGCATTTTTACCGACTCGGAAGGCAATCAGATTGCCTTTAATGGCTCCAATAATGAATCCTTAAGTGGTTGGGAGCAAAATGTCGAATCTTTTCATGTTTACTGCTCCTGGGAAGGGGAAAAAGACCTAGAACGAGTCAATGAAGAACAATATCAATTTGATCAACTCTGGTATGATTTGTCAGCTAATGTCAAGATTTTTGATATTCCTGAAGCGATTAAACAGAAATTACTCCAATATACTCCCCCGAATAAACCCTGCTGGTCAAAGCAAATCGAAAATAATACTCAGCCTATTCCTTTACCAGAAAAGACCGTAACCATTAGCAAAGCCGAAACAGCAATTCCAAGCAGTCCAATAGCTCCTATTCCCGAAACAGAAATCAAGCAATTTCAACAATTACAAGACCTCTATCAACACCTAGGCTGTCTTGACTATTGCCTGAAATCTATTCCTGTGAAACCCTGGATTCATCAACTTAAAATCCTAAGACGCTTTATTAGTAATTATCCCCAATCAGCAATTATTTGTGATGAAGTCGGATTAGGCAAAACCATTAGTGCCAGTTTAATTACCCGTTATTTACTCATTGCTAAAAAAGCTAAACGCATCTTAATTTTGGTTCCTGCGAGTATTCAACCCCAATGGCATGAAGAACTACGAGAAAAATTTAACCTCCATTTCTGGAGCTATGAAAAAGGGCGTTTTAGCAGTGCCACTCAAGAAAATTATCAACCCTTTGGCAATCCCTGGAATGAAAAAGAGTTAATTCTGGCTTCCTCCCATCTCGTTAGAAGAGAAGATCGTACTCAGGAATTATTAGCCGCCGAAAACTGGGATTTAATTATTCTCGATGAAGCTCACCATGCCCGCCGCCGTAGCCCCCAAACCAGAGAAGATAATCCCAATAGTTTATTACGATTAATCCGAGAACTACAAAAGAAAACCCAATCTCTCATTTTACTGACGGCAACCCCAATGCAAATTGACAGTATTGAAGTCTTTGATTTGCTCAGTTTATTAGGATTAAAAGGACAATGGCAATATGAAAGTAATTTTTGTGGATATTTTGATAGTTTATCCTATTCCCCTGACCGTCTCCGCTTAGAATTTTGGCAAAAGATGTCTGTGGATTATTTTCGACAAGGGGGAAAACTCTGTCAGTTATGGGAACACCACTTAATCCAGAAAAATCGTCTGTTATTTTATCGGCTAACAGACACCTGGAAAAATAACCAAACTTTTAGTAATACTAAACAAATTCTTCAGGATCAAGACTTTATTAATCATTCTCGACAATTACTGACTTTGCATACACCCCTCAAAGATTTAATGTTTCGCCATACTAGAGATACTTTAAGGCAATATTACCGTCTCGGCCTTTTAGAGCAGGATATTCCCCAGCGTCTTGTTTTTGACCAGGCGATCGCCCTAGAAACCCAACGGGAAGTTCCTCTCTATCGGGCAGTCAGTGATTACGTCCGTTATTTTTATAATCTGGCTCAACAGGAAAATCGCAAAGGCTTAGGCTTTTTAATGACCCTTTATCGCAGACGTTTAACCAGTTCTTTTTATGCCATTAAAAAATCCCTAGAAAGACGCTTAGAAGGAATTAGTAGTATTAGCGATGATGATTTAATTGATATTGATGAAGCTGATGATCAAGTGATTGAGGGTTTAGAAACGGTGATGGAACCCACTAGCCCCGACGAAATTGCTTACCTGGAAGATTTATTGAGACAATTTGAAAATACAGGGGAAGACAGTAAACTATCGGCTTTTTTAACTATTCTGCGACAGGAATTAATTGAACGAGAAAGTGCGATCGTTTTCTTTCAATATACCGACACAATGGATTATGTGCGAGATACCTTAACGCAACTCTATGGCAGCCAAGTGGCCTGTTATTCAGGACGAGGAGGCGAACGCTACGAAGATCATCAGTGGAAAATTGTTAAAAAAGAATTGATTAAAAACCAATTTCGAGAAGGGAAAATTAAAATCCTGCTTTGCACTAAATCCGCCAGTGAGGGCTTAAATCTGCAAACCTGTGGCGTGATTATTATGTATTCCATGCCCTGGAATCCCATGCAGGTCGAACAACAAATTGGACGTTTAGACCGTATTGGCCAAATTCACCCCACCATCCGCATTCATAATCTGTACTATGACGGCACAGTGGAAGCCAAGGTTTATAGTCGGCTCCGCGATCGTATTCATGCCTTTGAAACCGTTGTGGGCAATCTCCAACCCATTCTGGCCAGGGTTCCTACTTTCATTGAGAAGGCCGTCATGGCCGCAGACCCCGAAGAAGAAGGCGTTTTATTTTCCGAGTTTGACCAGGCGATTACTAATCCTCCCCCTCGGCCAGACTTAGAAACGATGGTTGCCATGAATGTAGAGGCTGATATTGCCGAAGTCCGACAAGCCCTATCTCCCAGTCCCATCAATCAAGATGATGTGGAACGATTATTAACCCAATCCATCACCCTGAAAAATAACGGTATTCAGTTCCACCAACAGAGCCATCAGGTATGGCAACTTCACATTGATCAGAGAATCTATGAAGTTACTTTTTCGCCTCAAGTCTATGATGATTGTCCCTCACTGAGGTTAATGACCTATGGTGATCCCTTATTTGAACAACTCCTGCTGATTCAATCCACAGAATCAAAAAAGTAGTTTAATCTTGCAGATCATTGATTTTACATGAAATCAGATTTATTTAACTTCATCTATTTGATAGATATTGGTTGACCTTTCTGGCTCTCCCCTTGTCTGTGTGTAATGTTATGTTACGAGTTAAAGCAAGCTAACAATTTAAGCCGTAGATGCTCAAAATTAGCAAACCCATAACTTTTCCTTTTTATTAATTTAATTTTTGTATTCATCCCTTCCGTTAATCCATTAGTTGTATGGTTTTCAAAATAATTGCATATACCTGTCAAATGAGTTTTCAGCATACCCACACTTTTTT
>JAYKJI010000244.1:0-24820 GCA_035285405.1 Snowella sp.
GTATTGCTGCTACCTTCCGGTCCTGACAAGATTTGGGCGTTGCGATCGCATGAGTCCGAGTCAAAAACTAGCATAACATAGATTAGACAGACAAATTAATCTTCATCGCTACTGAGGATTTGGGGAACCCGGAAAAAGCCCCCTTCTTGTTCAGGAGCTTGGTTGAGTAAATCTTCGCGATGGTCATAGAGCACACGAACGTCTGGACGAGTAATATTATTCAACTCAATGGCCCTGGTAGTGGGCTGTACATCGGTCGTATCTAACTCACTCAATTGCTCAAAATAATCCAAAATACTACTGAGTTGTCCCGCAAACTGAATCTCTTCCTCCGGCGTAATTTCCAGACGAGCTAGATGAGCAATCTTGTGAACCTGTTCTTGATCAAGCATGAATTTAGTTGATAGGGGATAGTTGATAGGGGATAGTTGATAGGGAATAGTTGATAGGGAATAGTTGATAATTAATAATTAGAAACAAAAGAGCTTTAAGCTTTACCTGAAAATCACTCCATCCACCAATTCTCCCCCCCTTATCAAGATTAGCGTGTACACACAAGTTGCAGAATCCCCCCTAGCCCCCCTTTGAAAGGGGGGAATCAGAAAATTTAAAGGTTTTAAGTCCCCCTTAAAAAGGGGGATTTAGGGGGATAAAACTTCAAAGCGTGTATGTTTACAAGATGTGTGTACACAGTAGCTTATCAAAGGGGGTTGGGGGGATCAAGCTCTTATCTAGAGGGAATGGAGAGGATTAAGAGCAAAGCCTTATCAGGAGAAATTGAAGGGGATCAAACCCTAGAAAAACACATCTATCTCTGATCGCCCCGTAATCTTCAGCCAATTTTGAGCCTCAATGTAATTATTCGGAGCTAAACGGATCGCCTGTTTCCAATATTCCGCCGCCTTATCAAAGAGAGATTCAGCCTCATCTTCATTGCCCATTTCCTTAGCCCGCTCCCCCTGATAGTGGTAGATCACCGCCACATTATTAAGGGCAGAAGGCATCTGAGGATTAAGATCGATCGCCTGTTGATAGTAGCCCAAGGCCCGTTCGTGTTCCCCATTACTGGCATGGATCAGAGCCATATTGTAGAGAATATAACTACGATCATTGGGATGCTCCTCTAGGGTGAGAGCTTCCTCATAATTTTCGAGAGCCTCCGCATATTCCCCTTCCGCCTGGGCAGACATACCATCACGGTAATAAACAAAGGCTTCCTTGGCTTTTTTGTTCGTTGGCAGAATTTTTAAAATGATATCCGCCATCACCGTAAAGCTCTTGTCAATAAAATTATCGTTCCGTTGAGTTCTAGGCATCGTCAGGTTTTTACAGAATTTCTCTAAAGTCTTGTGCTTGATCCTACCAAAGATTAACCGCTCCTGACGGCCCTAACCCTAAACTCCGTCACCCCTTTACCCCACTCCCCGCATCCGTCGGGATAATATAACGCTGGACAAAGATAAATAAAACAATAATGGGCGCGATCGAGATAATCGAACCTGCGGCAATTAACCGCCAGTCAAAATCCAAGGCACTGGCCAATTTAGCCACCCCCAAAGGCAAGGTAAAATAATCAGGCTGATCTAGCACAATCAAGGGCCAAAGAAAATCACTCCATGCACCGATAAACACAAAAATTGCCAAGGTAACTAAGGAGGGGCGAATGGCTGGAATCATCACGTGCCACCAAATGCCTAACTCTGTACAACCATCAATACGAGCAGCCTCTTCTAATTCCTTCGGAACTGCCTGAAAAGCTTGTCTCAACAGAAAAATCCCAAAAGCAGACGCTAATCCTGGAAAAATTACCCCTAGATAGCTATTTCTCAAGCCAAATTGCACCGTTAGAATATACAACGGAATCATCACAATTTGAAAAGGAATCATTAAGGTAGCGACAATAACCGCTAATAAGCTATCACGTCCTCGAAAATTGAGTCGGGCTAAGGGGTAAGCTGCCAAGGCACAAAAGAGTAGATTAAAACCAACGGTCAAAATAGAAACGATCGCACTATTAAACAGGTAGCGACCAAAGGGATAATTTTGCAGAACTGCCAGAAAATTGGCCAAAGTCGCTTGTTCCGGCCAAATTTGCAACGGTGAACCAAAAATATTTTCCGTTGGCGATTTTAAAGCGGTTCCGAGTAACCAGAGTAAAGGAAATAACATTAACAGGGCCATAACCCCCAGCAGCAGATATATTCCGAAAGTCTTCACAAAACCGAACATTTTAACGGTGTTATTCATCTAAAATAAGTCACTATAATGGCGTATCTACTAGAATACTTTTTTCTGAAATCCTTGCCTCTTCCTTCTTCATCTATCTATGAAAATAAATTCCTGGATTCCTCAGACCTTAATCCTTACCACTTCTTTGACGGGGATGACCCTGCTACCCTTAAAAGTTCAAGCGGCTAATATTGCACCAGTTTGTGATACGAGTGCCACTTACGGATTTATGACCGTCTATCAGAATAGCAGCAATAACATCTGTCCTCCCTCTCCTGATTGGTCTAAGCAAATGGCCTTAGAATGGCGAGGAGGGGTAGTGGGACAGGCTGATTATGAATTTGGCTATGGGGAGAATGGTGCGAACGATCCACTGGCGGGGTCTATCTATCGGGATTGGACAAACAATGACAAAAATCAATTTTACAATTGGTCAGTGGACTATAGCAAAGCTACAAAAACTTTTGTTCTAACCTTAGAATATAGTCCTAGTGAAATCTATACTCGCTCCTATACAAGTACGCTTGCCTCAGATCAGGTTGGTGCCTTGTCAATGTTGGCTAAGGTCAACGATAAGGCGGCCAATTATACCAGTTATATTTCCGTTGATCAGGTAATTTCTCTAGATGGTCAAGTGGCTCAAAATGGATCTTCTCCCTTAGCCGTTGCTCAGTTTACCGGCAATAATAGCTCTAATTCTGATCCGACATTTACGGAACTCGCTTTACTAAGTCAATCTGGGACTGAAATTAAGCGGGTTCAGGGGAAATTTATGATGAATTGGCTCGGCTCCATTAGCCCTAGTGATGCGGCCTTACGCTCTAACATTACGATGGATTTTAAGCTTTTTGATGCTCAGAAAGTACCAGAATCGAATATGGCTTATGCTTTGTTAGCCTTAATTGGAAGTGTTAGTCTGGGTAAATGCTTAGGGAAAGCTCAAAAAAAATAAGAGATCTGAGAAATCTTGGTGAAGCTATGCCTAAAACGGAGTCATCTAAGGCTCTTATCCAGTCTCCCGATCGCCTGGAAGCCCGTTTGCAGGAAATTCCGGCCGATTCGGGTGTTTATTTGATGCGCGATCGCCTGGGAGAAATTCTTTATATTGGTAAAGCCAAGAAACTACGGACTAGAGTACGGTCTTATTTTCGGGAGTCCCAAGTTCATAGTCCACGTATCGCACTCATGGTGCAACAAATTGCGGAAATTGAATTTATTGTCACCGATACAGAGGGAGAGGCCTTAGCTCTAGAGGCCAATTTAATTAAACAGCATCAGCCTCGCTTCAACATTCTATTAAAAGATGATAAAAAATATCCCTATGTTTGCATTACCTGGTCAGAAAACTATCCTCGTATTTTTATTACTCGTAAACGTCGTTTAGGATCGGCCAAAGATCGTTATTATGGCCCCTATGTGGATAGTCGGCTACTCTCTCAAACCCTGCAACTGATTAAGCGAGTCTTTCCGCTACGTCAACGTCCCAAACCGCTCTTTAAAGATCGTCCTTGTTTGAATTATGATATTGGTCGCTGTCCAGGGGTTTGCCAAAAATTAATTACGCCCGAAGATTATCATCAAACCTTGCAGAAAATAGCCATGATTTTTCAGGGTAGAACACAAGAGTTAACCCAAAAATTGCAACAGCAAATGGAGGCAGCCGCAGAAAATCTCCGCTTTGAACAGGCCGCTTTAATACGGGATCAACTTATCGCCTTAAATAGTCTTAATGCTGATCAGAAAGTGGCCTTGCCCGATGATACGGTGTCACGGGATGCGATCGCCCTAGCGAGGGAGGGAGCCTATTGTGCCATTCAATTATTTCAAATTCGGGCTGGTCGTCTGATTGGACGCTTAGGCTTTTTTGTCGAGGGTGAGGAACTGGAGTCAGGTGCTATTTTACAACGGGTTTTAGAAGAACATTATTCCCAGGTAGAATCCGTGGAAATTCCCAAGGAAGTTCTGGTTCAATATTCCCTACCCGATGAAGAAATTTTAGCCAATTGGTTAAGCGATCGCCGAGGTCGAAAAGTCAATCTCATTAATCCCCAACGTCAAGGTAAGGCGGATTTAATTGACCTAGTAGAAAAAAATGCCCGTTATGAACTAGAACGAACTCAACGGCAAGCAGAACAACATTTACAATCCCTAGAAGATCTAGCAGCAATTCTGAACTTAGCTGTTTTACCGAAACGCATTGAAGGCTATGATATTTCCCATATTCAAGGTTCTAATGCAGTTGCTTCCCAGGTCGTTTTTATTGATGGGATTGCCGCCAAACAACATTATCGCCATTACAAAATTAAAAATCCAGTCGTTACCATTGGTCATTCCGATGATTTTGCTAGTTTAGCCGAAGTAATTAGCCGACGTTTTAAACGTTATTTAGATCCTCAAAGTAGTCGAGAAGATTTCCCGGATCTTGTCATCATTGATGGGGGTAAGGGTCAATTATCCGCAGTGGTTGCAGTTCTACAGGAAATGAATTTTCTAGAGCAATTAACCCTAGTCAGTTTAGCCAAACAACGGGAAGAAATTTTTGTCCCCGGGGCATCTCAGCCTTTGGATACTGATCCTGAACAGGCCGGTGTCCAACTTTTGCGCCGAGTTCGAGATGAAGCCCACCGTTTCGCTGTCACTTTCCATCGTCAACAACGACTAGCCAGCAGTCGGCGATCGCGATTAGAAGAAATTCCGGGCTTAGGCTTTCAACGACAAAAACAACTATTGGCCCATTTTCATTCCCTAGACTACATTCGGGAGGCTTCTCTAAAGCAATTACAGGAGGTAGAAGGCATTGGCAAACAATTGGCGGCGGAAATCTATCACTATTTTCACCCTGTAACTTGAGGTTAAGCTGATTAAAGTCTGGGTTAGCTGATATTATCTTTTTAAGATAATACCTTTTTTTGCAAGTCAATCTAAAACTTAAATAATAATGACCATTACCCAAAAAAGTTTTGAACTCTCTTTATTGACATTCACCTTGATGGGTATTGTAACTTCTGTGAGGGCTGAAGAAGGTCACGTTCTCCTATTCTCCCCACCAATTTTGACTCCCTTGGTTTCGGCAAATCTTTCAATAGAGACTAATCCAACCCTTGCTAACGAATCAGCTTCATGGAACTTCAACTCTTTTTTTGTTTGTGGTGATCCACCGCACGCTGACAACAATTTATGTTTAAGTCTGGTAGCAAATCAGGAGAACTTTGATGATTCCTCTCGCTTCTTAAATGCTAACTCTTTATTCGCCAACCTTCAGCAAAATTTTGACTTTCAGATAACATCCCTAGATTCATTTTCTCTAGTTCTTAATTTCTCTCCTGAGCTTATTGTTCAATCCTCACTAGCTGAATCACTGCTTAACTCTCAATATCAAACAGAAATGGGTTTGAAGGATAATAAAAAACAAGTTATTCTTGATTCTCTAGTAACTAGAATCTCCTCTAAACTCTCAACAAAAACCTTATCTAGATCTTTAAGTTCTGAATCTTTCAATGAGGACAAACTTGAAGCTTCAATCAGCGAGAATGCCTTAGCGATAATTTTTCAAAATGAGCAGACAAACCCCGAAGATCTTCCACCAGATAGGCTCAGGTTATCTGCTCCAATAGTCGCCCAAGCTGATGCTCTGCCGGCTACTCCAGAGATAGAAAATGAGCCCTCTGAACAATCTCTTAATGAACTCCGTCAAGAACTCAGAATTAAACCGAAGGTGATTTTGTCTGCTCAAGTTTATCCCCCTTCTCTCAGTGCTGGAATACCCAGTGCCTTTGGAGCCAATTGGGGTGATACTTTTGTCAGTGTTTCAGGCGCAACACCCGGAAAATCAAGGTTTAACAAGACCGATGGTAGTATGACCCTGGGCTTTGGTCTAGGGGATAGTTATCAATTAGCCGGTCTGACTTTTGCCTATAATATTGGCAGCATAAGAAAGTTTGGCAGTAATGGCACTTTTGATTTACAGGGAAGCCGTGTAGTCCATGCCAGCCGCAATAATCAAGTGGCGATCGCAGCGGGGTGGAGCAGTTTTGCCCAATATGGCAGTGAAATCGTTATTCCTTCAACCGTCTGGGGAGCAGTGACCAGTGTTTCCTTACTACAGCCAGATGATCCGATCAATAAACTGCCGTTACTTCTCTCCGTGGGTTTGGGAGGAGGCTATTTTAGTGAATATGAAGGAAGTACAAATGCCTTTGGTGGTATTGGCCTACAGGTGGCTCCTCAGTTAGGCGTGGGGGTTGCTTGGAGTGGTGTGGGTTTAAACCTGGGACTATCTTTTGTACCAGTTCCGACGCTACCTTTGACAATCAGTGCCACGGGAGGTGATTTAACCAATACGAGTCAGGGAGGTAGTCGATTTATTTTGAGCATTAGCTACGGTTATAATTTCGTGCCTCGTGGTTATTAAAGAGTCATTTTTAATTAATTGAGATTAAGAGTATTGTCCTATGAAAAAATTTCGTTTTTTAACACTATCTATCTTTATTACATTCATCATTGTCAATTATCCTTTTCTAGCCGCGATCGCCCAATTATCTAAAGGGACAGCCGGTTTTTCTAGTGGGGCTGGAACGACAACCACCAATAATACTGTGTTTTCAATGCCAGCGAATCTAGAAACTCAGGATTCAACAAAGCCGAATCAGGCGGTGGAAGATACGCTTGTAAACTTTAGTCAAGGTAACAACAATCAGCGAGAGATTAGCCGTATTGTCACCGATCCACCGGCGATTATCTATACTGAACAATTTAGCACCCGTAATTTTCAAAACTATTTCAATCTTTCTCCGAGACCGGAGATTACCTTAGAGCAAACAAAATCCTTTTTAAAAAAAGTTAATGCCGTATCAGGTATTAATCCAGCTTTAATCTATATTTCTTTTAGCACTCCTCCCATTATTCAGAATGCCTCTAATGTTTCTAACATAACAACTCAATTAAATAACGAACTGCAAATTCTAATTGTTACTCAGGCGGGAGCTTTACCAATTATTGCCGTTCCGGGAGTGACCTATGAAGAAATGTTAAAAGTTGTCAGAAACTTAGAAAATAACCTCAGTAATAAATCGGAAGGTCAAGACTTTCTGCCCCAGGCAAGTCAGCTTTACCAGTGGATAATTGCTCCCATTCAGCAGCAGTTGCAAAAGCAAAAAGTTGATAGTCTCAGCTTTATTTTGGATAATGGATTACGGACATTGCCGATCGCAGCCTTATATAACGCTCAAACAAATCAATTTGTCATTGAGAACTATAGTGTCAGTCTGATGCCCAGTTTATCTTTAACTGATCTAACTCCTAGGGCCCGACAAGATATTAATAACAGTCAAGTTTTAGCAATGGGGGCTGATAGTTTTCCCGATCAAAAGCCCTTGCCCGCAGTTCCCTTTGAACTGTCTGAAATCACCCAAAAATTACTAACAGGCGAGATTTTTCTTAATAAAGACTTTACTGTTGATAATTTCAAGAAAGCCTTTGAAACACAAAAATTTAATATTGTCCATCTAGCTACTCACGGAGAATTTAAATCTGGCAGTCGTGCCAATTCCTATATTTACTTTAGTGATCAAAAATTAAACCTGGATCAATTTGCTGGTCTCGGTTTAGATAGCCCTAAAGTGGATTTATTGGTTCTATCTGCCTGCAAAACGGCCTTAGGTGATCCTCAAGCCGAGTTAGGTTTTGCCGGTTTAGCTGTAAAAACAGGAGTTAGAACTGCGTTAGGAAGTTTGTGGTATGTGAGCGATGAAGGAACATTGGCCTTGATGGCCTTATTCTATAATCAGCTTAAAACGGCTCAAACCAAAACAGAAGCACTCCGAAAAGCCCAGTTAGCTTTGCTAAATGGAAAATATAAAATTGTGGGACAGGAACTCATTTTAGATGGTAATATTCGTTTGACCCTTTCTCCTCAATTACTCAATACTTTTAAGCAAAACCTTCGTCATCCTTATTATTGGAGTGCTTTTACTCTCATTGGCAATCCTTGGTAACGTCAGATCAAGTTAGTATTGTATCGTCGTTTCTGATACTAGAAAGAAAATTAAATTTCTTGTTGATAAATAGAAAGAAAACCTTAATTTAGGTGAATATTGTTATATGATTAATGTTCAAACTTTTTTTATTTCTTGCTTGCTGAGTCCCTTATTTTTAGGGTATTGGCTATCGCCTATTTCCGCCCAAACCCTGCCCACTCTTCGCCCTGAGCTTGAGAATTCTTCCTCAACAACAACAATTCAACTAACCGCCCCCAATGGAGAAAATCTGGTTTTTCCGTTAAACAGTTCCGCGAATATTCCAGAAGTAAAGGTGACGGCAACAACGCTTTTAACTACAGGTGTTTCTAAAAACGCCATTTCCATTGCTATTGATTTTGTTCAAGGTGGAGCTAATATGGGATCTGTTGTGACTTTAATGCAAAATCTCCAGGGCTTAGTTCAAGAGAATAATCAAGTTAACATTGCCCAACTCAATCAAGCGATCGCCGCCTATAATCGAATTGTCGATACCAGTGATTTAGCAACGCTAGAAACGCTTAAAACAATGCCAGCTTTTTTAAATATTAAAGAGCTATTGGAAGAAATACAAAATTCAGATTCTTAAAATCAGCAAGGTTGTCTTAAATAGCCCAAATATCTTGCCATTTAACCGTTCCCTGGTGAACCAAAATCCAACGCCGCCCGACTAAATTTTCGTATAAAGGAGCTTGGTTATCCCGCCGTAGGGCATATTTATAGTTAATCGTTTTACCAGCACTTTTCTTGAAGAGAATTTCGCCAAACCAGGTATTGGTATTAATATATTCCAAAGCGTAGGCTTTACTGATATCCCAATTCCCTGTTTTAACTTGACAAAAACATTCTACAATTTTATAAGAAAAGGGTGGGTAAAGTTTAGATGTTAGATCGTCCTATTGCCTCACAGTCAATGCTGACCTGGGAACAAGCTAAAGCCGTTGCCGAACAAATTTTCTTCAAACATTTTGGAGAACACCTAAAAGATGTTGAAATACAGGTACTTCAAGGATCCTGGGAGGGTAAAACCTATGAAAAAATGGCCGATACTTATTTTCTCTCTGTCAATTATCTCAGAGGGGATGTAGGTACTAAGTTATGGCAAAAACTATCACAAGCCTTAGGAGAAGAGGTCACCAAAACAAATTTTAAAGGGGCTTTGGAGAGAGCCTCCCTATTATTCAATTCTCCTTTATATTTTATGGCTGATGCGTCTTTAGCCATTTCTACTTCATCATCAGAGAGTTTGAATTTACCTGATGGGGCCGTTAGTTTGGACTCGTCCTTATATGTCATTAGAGATGGAGTTGAATCAGTTTGTTATCAAGCGATCGCCAAACCAGGGGCCTTGATTCGGATTAAAGCACCTAGACTGATGGGTAAAACATCACTAATGACCAGAATCTTGCATCGGGGACAATTTCTGAATTATCGGACGGTATATTTAGACTTACAAAGTGTGGAGCGAGGAATTATCAGCAATTTGGATAGGTTTTTGCGTTGGCTATGTTTTATGGTAGGAAAAGAATTAGAACTAGAAAATCAGTTAAAAGATCGTTGGGACACAGACATTCTAGGCAGTAATGATAACTGCACTGTTTATTTCGAGGAATATTTATTACCGGCAAGGGATTATCCTTTACTTTTAGCATTAGATAATATTGATCGAATTTTTCCTTTTGTAGAGGTGGTAGAGGACTTGTTAGGGATGCTAAGAAGTTGGCATGAAAGGGGAAAAGTGTCGTCCCATTGGAAACAATTACGTTTAGTTATAGCCCATTCCACGGAATGTTATCTTCCCTTAGATCTCAATCAATCTCCTTTTAATGCCGGAGTTCCAGTAGCATTATTGGAATTTAATGCCATACAAGTTCTTTCATTAGCCAAAATGCATGGATTGATCTGGGAAGAATCGGCAATAGCAGCCTTGATGAGCATAGTGGGGGGACATCCCTATCTGGTGCGCTTGGCTCTTTATGAAATTAGTTCTGGACAAATTACATTAGAACAGTTATTAGCAGAAGCAGCGACGGAAGCCGGTATTTATAGTAATCATCTACGGCGGCATTTGGAGATTTTGCAAAAGGTACCTGAATTAGCTAAAGCATTTCAACAGGTGGTCACAGCCTCAGAACCAGTGGAGTTAGATTCAATGCAAATTTATAAATTGCATAGTATGGGATTAGTGCAACAGCAAAATAATCAGGTTGTGCCTCGCTGTCATTTATATCGAGAGTATTTTCGTCGCGTTTTATGAGCTTAATGATGTCAATTTAGTTAAGGCCTTGACCAATTTCTATGGCTTTTCAAGCTTCTTCCTTTATGACAAAAGTAATACAAATATCCACTGTAAATGATGGATGGCGATGCCTAAGGCACACTTTGTGACCGAGGCGTATGTTGGTGAGATGGCCGATGGCGACAAAACCCTAGCATTCAGAGAACGACAGAACGATATAGGTGAATTTTCAGCTTTTTGCACCTTTTTCAAAATTTTGTGTATATTTATATATAACCGATTGATTATCAAGTCGTAAGTTTATATCAGCCGAGGGTGATTTGCCATGACTCCCAATGTGAAAGGTTTTTTTGATCCAAACACTTTTACCATAACCTATGTTGTCAGTGATCCAGAGACGAAACGCTGTGCCATCATTGATTCCGTTCTTGACTATGATCCCAAGTCGGGACGGATTGCCATGACTTCGGCTGACGAGGTCATTACCTTTGTGCAGCAAGAGGGACTTCAGGTGGACTGGATTCTAGAAACCCATGCCCATGCGGATCACTTAACAGCAGCTAATTATCTGAAAGAAAAACTTGGTGGCAAAACCGGGATTGGTGAAGCGATCGGCAAAGTTCAACAGGTTTTCAAAAATCTTTTTAACGTGGCCGACGATTTCCCGACCGATGGTTCCCAGTTTGATTATCTCTTTAAAGATGGTGAGGAATGGAGCATTGGCAATCTGCGTGGAAAAATCTTCGCAACGCCTGGTCATACGCCTGCTTGTATTACCTATCTGATCGGCGATGCGGTCTTTGTGGGTGATACTCTGTTTATGCCAGATTATGGAACCGCACGGGTGGACTTTCCTGGTGGCAACGCGGAGACTTTGTACCAATCTATTCGTCACATTCTCGATTTGCCCCCAACGACTCGCTTATTTATGTGTCATGACTATTTGCCAGAGGGTCGTAACGAATATCAATGGGAAACGACGGTGGCCGAAGAACGGGCTAACAATATACATATTCATGAAGGTGTTACCAGTGATGAATTTGTCTCCCTCCGCACGGCGCGAGATAAAACCTTAGCCGTACCTGTTTTAATTTTTCCTTCTCTTCAGGTTAATATGCGGGCTGGTCAGTTACCTCCCCCTGAAGACAATGGTATTTCCTATCTCAAAATTCCCTTGAATGTTCTGTGATCTTTTTAAGCCGTTGTTTGCCATCCTGAGGGGCCGATTTTTTCGATTGATCCACTGTTAACTCAGGAAGCAAACCCCATTGTTTATAAAAATTCTAGTCATTCTGAGGGTCACTTAATTCAATGGTTAATCAACAAAAATACACGCATCAAGTCGTCATTATTGGGGGAGGAGCCGCCGGTATTATGGTGGCCAGCCAACTGCGATCGCAGGATCGAAGTCTAGATATTGCCATTATTGAACCGTCAAGCCTACACCACTATCAACCTGGTTGGACATTAATTGGGGGTGGCGTTTTTAAACCAGAGCAAACCATTCGTCGGCAAAAAGACTTAATTCCCCAGGGAACAGCTTGGATTCAAGATAAGGTGATTACCCTCGATCCCGATCGCAATCGAGTAGTGACAGCCCAGGGAAAGCAAATTAACTATCAATATTTAATTGTTTGTCCAGGAATTCAAATTGATTGGCATTTAATTGAGGGATTAAAAGAAACCTTGGGCAAAAATGGTGTCACCAGTAATTATGCCAAGGATTGTGCGCCTTATACCTGGGAAACGATCCAGTCGTTTAAAGGGGGAAGAGCTATTTTCACCTATCCGGCCACTCCAATCAAATGTGGAGGCGCACCCCAAAAAATTATGTATATGGCTGATGATATTTTTAAAGGCAAAAGTAGCGTCGGTACTAACACAGAAATTTTGTTCTGTTCGGCAGACACCAAAATGTTTACGGTTCCCGAATATTCCCAGGTATTAGATCAGGTGGTGGAGCGTCGGGGCATTACGGTGAAGTATCAATATAATCTTAAGGCGGTGCGCGGTGATCGCCATGAAGCTATTTTTGAGCGGATTACCCCGAATGGTGTCGAGGAAATTTGTCTGCAATACGATATGCTCCACGTTGCTCCCCCCATGAGTGCGCCTAACTTTATTAAGGAAAGTCCCTTAAGCAATGGCACGGCTGGTGGATGGGTAGAAGTGAATCCAGAAACCTTGCAACATCAGCGTTATGCCAATATTTTTGGTTTAGGGGATGCCTCTTCCTTGCCCACCTCCAAAACGGCTGCTGCTTTGCGAGGTCAGGCTCCGATCCTAGTTGCCAATTTGTTGTCCCTCATCCATGCCCAACCTCTTACCGCTAAATATGACGGCTATACCTGTTGCCCCGTGATTACCGGTTATAACTCGGTGATGTTGGCAGAGTTTGATTACCAGAAAAAACCGATTTCCTCCTTTCCCTTAGATCCGACGAAGGAACGTTACTTGATGTGGTTAGTGAAATGTTATTTACTGCCTTGGCTATATTGGCATCGGATGTTAAAGGGCAAACCCTTTGAAAAACAAGTCCTAGCGGATTGGAAAGCTCGTTTGTTAAAGCCAAAAACCTTAAATACTGTCGAGCTGAACACGGGGATATTGCGATGATGATGATTTTAGGCGGCCAAGAATTAGCAGGAAAAAACTTATGATTACTTGGATAATCGGCCATCTGATCGCTATTTGCATTGGCATTAGTTTAGGCTTACTGGGTGGCGGCGGTTCAATTTTAGCGGTTCCCACCCTAGTCTATGTCATGGGTCTGCCTCCCAAGGTGGCGATCGCTAGTTCCTTAGCCATTGTTGGTACGGTGAGCTTGTTCGGGGCGATTCCCCATTGGAAACTGGGTAATGTGCAGTTAAAAACAGCCGCGCTCTTTGGTCTATCGACGATGTTAGGGGCCTTTAGTGGTGCCAGGTTGGCCAGCTTACCTTTTATCACCGGAACAATGCAAATGATGCTGTTTGCAACCATGATGTTGGTAGCAGCGGTTTTAATGATTCGCAAAAGTACGCCCGCTTCCCAGCCGACTCGTCATGATGAGCTCGATTTAGTTTTCTATACCAAACCTGTTTGTCGTTACTGTTGGCTGTGGTCAGTGACAGAAGGTTTCGGGGTGGGCATCTTAACCGGATTAGTGGGGGTCGGGGGAGGGTTTGCCATTATTCCGGCCCTGGTTTTATTAGCCAAGATTCCGATGAAACAGGCGATCGGAACTTCTTTGGTAATTATTTGCCTCAATTCAGCCGCCGGATTTTTGGGTTACTTAGGGCAAGTTTCCCTGGATTGGAATTTACTGGCCACCTTTACGATCGCTGCCAGTGCAGGGATTTGGGGAGGAGCCTATCTCGTTAAATTCGTACAAGCTAAACACTTACAAAAAGGATTTGGCTACTTTTTACTCTTTATGGCTGCCTTTGTGCTTTGGCAAAATCGAACGGGTTTCCATCAACCAGGGAAATCCGCCTCTTCCTCCTCCCCTTCAATCCTATCTAGTCAACTCCCCAGTCATCCTCAAACCTTTACAAAACGATCCTGGAAATAGGACAGAAATCGCTATGATAAAACCATACCGTAATGACTAATATTTAGCTCAGAAAAGGGGTGAATGATGACGGTTTCAAATTGCCCAGAACATTTAAGCCGCAGAGTTGCCGTCCGCTTCTCCGGGGAAGAGGAAAGCATTCAACGTTTGCAACCCTATATTCAATTCATTCCTCAAGGGGAAAGTATTTTAGGGAATAGCAAGCCCACTCAAAAGTTAGTAAAACAGGTTACTCTCGCCGCCTCTAATACTAAACCAGTTATTTTTCAGGCACTATCAGGCACTGGTAAAACGTTTCTCGCCAAACAGCTCCATACTCATTCTGAACTGGCCAGCTATTCCTTTGCAGAACTAAATTGTGCGGAATTGTCTCATTGCGAAGATGGTAGATTGGATACTGATATTTTGTTTGGTCGAGTGGGAAAACAAGCCGGTATTATAGAGCTATTAGGACAGGGCACTCTCTTACTGGATCATGTTGAAGTCTTAGGAAGCAGCGATCGCACCCGTCTGCTTCACTATCTCAAAACCGGCTACATTCTGCCTAACCATGGCGTAATGGGCCCCCACAAACTCTCCACTGAACCGCCTCAACCAGTGCAGTCCCAGGTAAGATTGATTCTCGCTTCTCCTACTAAACTAGAGCTTCCAGACCTTGACATTGTTGAAATTAAACTGTTTACCTTAACTCAACGCAAGGCCGATATTCCCGACTTTACTCATTACTTTTTGGATAAATTTTGTCGAGAAAAGAATCGTCCACCCTTACAAATTGATCAGGTCGAATTACGTCGTCTGATTAGCTACGATTACCCCGGCAATGTGGCCGAACTTGCAGAAATTCTCCATCGGGCCGTGAGCATGACCCGTCTAGAACAATCGATCATTCCTGAACAAGCTCTCTGGTCAGTACAGTCTGACAAGAATGCCTT
This sequence comes from Snowella sp., assembly GCA_035285405.1. Classification (GTDB taxonomy): domain Bacteria; phylum Cyanobacteriota; class Cyanobacteriia; order Cyanobacteriales; family Microcystaceae; genus Woronichinia. The sequence continues at coordinate 14,968 of JAYKJI010000244.1, forward strand.
TCGCCTGGATTTACTCACCCATGTTCCCTGGCTACGACAAGTCTTCCTAAGTCGCTGGTATCCCGAAGGTCTGTGGATAGTGATGATGACCTTTTTTATCCCCATTATCATTCTGGGCTTTATCGGCCCGCAAACGCGAGATAGCAGCCTTACCCTCAATTTATTTTGGGCTTGGTGGTGGCCCGGTTATCTTTTTCTGTTTGCTTTTATCGGTCGTTTCTGGTGTACGGTTTGTCCCTTTATGGTCACGGCAGAATGGATTCGACGGTTTTCGCTTTGGTTATTTCCCCGTCAACAACTCGCTTGGAATACACACTGGCTGAATCGCTGGGGAGCTTGGGTTTTATTTGGCGGTTTTGTGGCTATTTACCTCTGGGAACAACTCTGGGATCTCCCTCACCATGCTTATCTTTCGGCTTGGTTGTTGTTAACGATTACGGCGGGAGCAGTAATTTTTAGCCTCATTTATGAACGACGACTTTGGTGTCGCTACCTTTGTCCGATTGGTGGAATGAATGGGATGTTTGCCAAATTATCGATGGTCGAGTTGCGCTCCACACAACAGGTCTGTGGTAGTCAGTGTAGTACCTTTGGCTGTTACCGAGGCAGTGACGCAACTCCCCTCAATTTTGCTAACCCTTTGCCAACGGAAGGCCAGGCAACCCAGGGTTGTCCTCTGTACTCTCATCCGGCCCAATTACAAGACAACCGTGATTGTATGTTCTGTATGAGTTGTCTGAAAGGTTGTCCCAATCGATCAGCCCAGTTAAATCTACGTTTTCCTGCCTCGGATTTGTTAGACCATCATCGGGGTTTTTGGGCAGAAGCGGCCCTGTTGTTACTGCTACTGGGGGGAGTCTTTATGCACCACGGGCAGAAAATTCTAGGTTGGCTAGGTTTTGAAAATGTTCCTTTGGATGCGGATCATTTATGGACGGGTTTACCGATCGCCTTGGCCCTATTGGCTATTCCCTGGGGCTTGATTTCTGGAACCCAGGCGATCGCCCGTTGGTTGAATCCTGAACAGCCTCCTTTGTTGACGCTTATCTATGCCTATCTTCCCTTTGCCTTAGCGGCCAACCTAGCCCACTATATTCCAGGAGCCATGATGGAAGCGGGTCAAATTCTACCCGTTTTTGCTCGAACTATCGGCTTCAGTGGTGATAGCTTACCAACCCTAACCTGGAGTTTAGAGGTAGCCCAGTTTCTCCAAGGCGTAACGCTTCTTTCCGCATTAACCTTTAGTCCCTATCCCCTTTTTCGGATCACCCAGGGATCTCTGCTGCGTAATTTGCCCCATTTACTGTTATTAATTGGACTGACCTGGATTTGCTTCTGGTTGATGATTTAAGCCTTGCGTTTTGACTCAACGCCCAAAAATGAAACAGAAAGGAAAAGTAACTAACTCTCCCTTTCTAATGTTTAAATAACAAATTGAGATAATTAATGGGCGATTCGCCTTAAGCGTCTGCTGCTGCTGCTGAATTGGCATTAGCCACATAGAAAAAGCTCAAATGATAAAGCGTCCGTTTCCAAGGATGAGATTGAATTTCTCGAATTAACGCCTTACCTTCCCAGGATAAATCAGGAATTTTGACATCTACTAATGTCTCATTAGCTTTTGCATGACGAAGTAGCGTTACAGCTTCCTTAGAGCCAACCGTCAGAGAAATGGATTCACTGCCATTGTGACCATAAAGCGTAGCAGGAATCAGACCTTCCCGACGTAGGGCTTTCGGATTGCTATTTTCAGGACGTTTTTGACATTCAATGGTGGTAACAGACATAGTATTTTAGGAAATGATAAAGTTAACCAAAAGCAGAAAAATTTAAGGCCGCTCACTTAAAGGCTATGACCCACTGGCGCACCATTCGCAGCCAACAAAGCACGCTTGGGCCCATGAATCGGGTCTTCCACAATAATCGTTTGATCCCGACTCGCGCCGAGAGAAATGATCGCAATCGGAACCGCCATCAACTCTGCCAGGAATTTCAGGTAATCTAAAGCTTGTTGGGGTAAATCCGCCAAGTCGCGACAGTTTTCCGTCGATTGTTGCCAACCAGGAAGCGTTTTATAAATGGGCTTGCAACGGGCAAACTCGCTGGCATTGCCAGGAAAATGATCGCAGGTTTTACCATCTAGTTCATAGGCCACACAAACTTGAATCTCTTCTAGTTCGTCTAGAACATCTAACTTGGTAATCGCTAAACAATCCAAACCATTGATTCGTACCGCATAACGACCAATGACCCCATCAAACCAACCGCAACGGCGACGACGACCAGTGGTTGTCCCAAATTCGGCTCCGCGATCGCAAAGATGCTGATTTAGCTCACCATGTAGTTCGGTCGGAAACGGCCCTTCCCCCACACGGGTAGTATAGGCTTTAGCGACCCCGATTACCCGATCAATCATCGTTGGGCCAATACCCGCTCCCACGCAGGCTCCCCCCGCTACCGGACTAGAGGAAGTTACATAGGGATAGGTGCCATGATCGAGATCGAGTAATGTTCCTTGCGCCCCCTCAAACAGAATATTTTTCCGTTTTTGAATAGAATCATAAATCTTCAAAGAACTATCCACCACATGGGGGCGTAACCGCTCCGCATAATGCAAATACTCTTGGATAACAACTTCGGGGTCAAGGGGGGGAAGATTGTACAGCTTTTCTAAAACAACATTTTTATAGTTGACCGTCCAGATCAACTTTTTACGTAGGGTTTTCGGATCCATCAGATCAACGACCCGAATCCCCGTCCGTTCCGACTTATCCGCATAGGTGGGGCCAATGCCTCTCCCTGTCGTACCAATTTTATGCTTACCCCGCCGTTCCTCGGATGCTTGATCCAAAAGACGATGATAAGGCATCGTAACGTGGGCCGTCTGGGAGATATACAACTGTGAAACGGAAACCTGAAAGGCTTCTAGCTGATCAATCTCCTGCAAAAGGACTTTCGGATCAATCACGGTTCCTGAACCAATAATACATTCCGTGTTAGGGTAAAGAATCCCCGATGGAATGAGGTGCAGCTTAAAAGTCTGACCATCTACGACAATGGTATGTCCGGCATTAACTCCCCCCTGGGGACGAACGACCACATCGGCTGACCGACTCAATAAATCCGTAATTTTCCCTTTTCCTTCGTCGCCCCACTGAGCGCCGATCACAATTACGTTAGCCAAGAGCTTTTTCTTTGAAAATTACTAAATGAAAGTTCACACAAACTATCAGTGTCTCACTTTACTGCCATCTTGTCAAGATAAAAATCAATATTCTAAATTTAAGTTGTGTTAAGTCTTGATTTGGAAATGGTAGGATCTGAAACCCTTACAATAAAGGAAAAAGGAAGTTGGTGTTCTTAATCAGAGTATGAGATTGGATTTTACATACATCTAGAAAGCAGTGTGAGCCAATGTTTTAAAAATTGCATTTTTACCGATTCACCTCGTAAATCAGCTTTTACCGATTCACCTCGTAAATCAGCAACGCCCGATAACCGTCCAAGTTAGGTCATTTCCGTTTATTTGGCCATGGCGCTTTCGGCATTGAGGATTTCAGTACCAACATCAGTGATTTTGATTTTTAACGATATGGTAGTTCGGCTAACTCCTCTCTAGGACAAGAAAGACCGATGCCAAGACCCTAACTAATCACCTTGACAACATCCTGACTATTATCAAAACTGAATAGAGTTTTCCTTAAGTAAAATACAGCATTCCGAAACCGATCGCCGTTCTCCCATCGCTTCCACCAGAACATCATAGGCAGAACGGTGGGTCATAATCAGATTTTTAGCCTGTAATAAAGCCCAACTTTCCTTGTTGGCAAAGGCAGTAGAGGGTAAACCCGCTAAATTAAAAGCTGCTTGCAACTGTTGACGGTCTTCACTCCCCCCCTCTGCTTGACCATAAATGACTTGCTCGGCTGCAATACCTGCCATCCAAACCGTGGCCAATCGTTCTAACAATAAGGGCCGATTTTGCCAGTCCTGTAATTGCTCCGTTAAATCTTGGGGAATAAATTCCACAGCCCCTTGACCTGATCGCCCTTTTTGAAAGGCTTCCCAGGCAGACAGACTGTAATCCTGAATGGCAATCCCCAAACAATGAGCCACTAAAAAATGACCCGCTTCATGGTGCAGAATCCGTTGTTTTTGAGCTTTACTCGCTATACTGCCCAAAAATAAAGTCGTTCCTTTACCCTGCCAACCCCATTGATCCACCGCGACCAAGCCGACTAGGGCGAGAGTGGCAAAGGTGGGAACCAAAGGAGAAAGCTGGATGAGCGGCCCCAATAACACCGAAAGGGTCATTAGAAAAACCGCGATCGCCAAAACATTGACTGCTGTATCAGACATAGATTGGGGATAAGTCTCCCTTTTTAAGGAACATTGTGCGTACTTAAGTTTGATCGCTGATCTCGTAAGAAAATCATAACTGTGTTTTGGGCTAATGGTCGAGTTACCGCAATCACTTTCTCTAATGAAGTGTGATCACCCCTTCCCAATTCCAGAAAAAGCGATCGCCCTCTCACATCAGAAAAAAAGTCGGAATTTGGCCGCACAGTACGAGAAAATGACAGTGGGGGAACGGATCACGGACATGGCAATGTAATGTGGTTAATGGGAGACAGTCTAATTTGTCAGGGCATTTCCAATTAAGTTCTGCCCAACTGAAGTGAGTCTTTCCAGACTACGGAATACAGCAACATTTACCTTTTTTTAGTTTTAATCCAGGGCAATTGTTATCGGCCTGAGACAAAATTAGAATATAAACAGTGGGTTATCCTTTCCTGATGTTTAGCCGAATCAGATCTTATATATTAAGTTTATTGGCTATTCGCAAAGGACAGATGGCCCAATCCATCGCTAAAATAGAAAATAATTGAGTTACTTTGAGGAGCAAACCTCTGTCTCTTACTTCTGTCTCTGTTCTACCGGAAAACGGACTACCCCCTCAACATTTATTAGTTTTACTACACGGTTGGGGAGCGGATGCCAATGATTTGTCGCCCTTGGCTTCTATTTTAAATTTGCCGACCTATCAATGTCTTTTTCCCAACGCCCCCTTTCCCCATCCTCAGTTTTCCTGGGGAAGAGCTTGGTATGCCCTGGAGCGTCAAGATTATCGAGGTTTGGCGGAATGTCGTCAGATGTTACAAGCTTGGTTATTGTCCTTGGAAGCAGAAACTGGGATTCCTTTAGAGCGTACTATTCTGGGAGGGTTTTCCCAGGGAGCAGCCATGGCCCTGGATGTGGGTCTAGGTTTGCCGGTGGCGGGTTTATGCAGTTTGAGTGGTTATCTGCATTTTCAGCCTCAGCATCTACCCTCTTCCCCACCGCCTATTTTTATGGTTCATGGTCAACAAGATATGGTTGTACCTATTCAGGCAGCCCATCAAGCCCGTAATGAGCTTAAAGCGATCGCAGCCCAGGTGGAATATCACGAATTAGCAATGGGTCATGAGATCCCTCAGCTTGTGTTACAACTGTTAAAAACCTTTATTGAAAACCATACAGTATCGGTCTGAGTCTGGAACTCTTAGATATTTGCTGAGGCTAGGATTGCCGTCAATATAAATTATTTTGAAAAATTTGGCTTAAAAACGAGTAAGCATTTTAAGATGCAAAGGATATCCCAAGAAAACGGAAAAAGCGATAATCTTGTCATCAGGTCTGAAAAAATGTCCTTGGTCACAAACGAAAGAGCTTGCCGTTAGCTTGGCCTCAATCCCAGAAAATGCCATGACTATTGCTGCGCCGAAATCTCTTGAAACCTCAGACGCTGATCTGCAAGCAGGGAAAAAGTCTAAAATCAAAATCATTGGTGTTCCCGTAGAAACCTATCCCAATGAATGTCGGGTGGCTGTAACCCCTGATACTGCTCAGAAACTTCAAAAACTTGGTTTTGAGATTATTGTCCAAACAGGAGCCGGAGCCAAGGCCAATTTTGCCGATGCTCTCTATGAACAGGTAGGTTGTCAGATTGTCCCCGATGCGTTAACCATCTTCTCCACCGCCGATATTATACTCAAGGTTCGTCAGCCCTCTCTCACTGAAGTTGAAAACTTTCCCCCAGGGAAAACTCTGATTAGTTTTATTTGGCCGGCCCAAAATGCTGAATTACTGGAAAAATTAGCGGAAAAACAGGCTACGGTGATCGGAATGGATGCGGTGCCTCGTATTAGTCGTGCCCAAAAGTTAGATGCGCTGAGTTCCATGGCCAATATTGCCGGTTATCGAGCCGTTATTGAGGCTGCTAATAATTTTGGCCGCTTTTTCACGGGACAAATCACTGCTGCCGGTAAGGTTCCTCCTGCTAAGGTTCTGGTCATTGGGGCTGGTGTGGCTGGTTTGGCCGCGATCGGAACTGCCAAAGGATTAGGAGCGATTGTTCGGGCCTTTGATACTCGCCCAGTGGTTAAGGAACAGATCGAAAGTCTGGGCGGAGAATTCCTGATGCTGGAATTTAAGGAAGATGGCACTGGGGAAGGTGGTTATGCCAAAACCATGAGTAAGGAATTTATTGATGCGGAAATGGCTCTGTTTGCTGAACAGGCCAAGGAAGTCGATATTATTATTACGACGGCTTTGATTCCTGGACGACCGGCTCCAAAGTTGATTACAGAAGCGATGGTTGCCAGTATGAAGGCCGGTTCTGTGGTGGTTGACCTCGCCGCAGAACAGGGGGGTAATTGTGAAGTGACGAAGCCTGGAGAAGTTTATCGTTATAACGATGTCACGATTATTGGCTATACCGATTTACCGAGCCGTATGGCTAATCAGTCTAGTCAGCTATATGGTACTAATCTGTGGCATTTGCTCAAGGATATGGGCGGATCTGAAGAGTATCAGGTGAATTTGGAAGATGAAGTCGTACGAGGAGCTTTAATTCTCCATGAGGGTAAAATTACCTGGCCCCCCCCAAAAATTGTTACTCCTTCTCCCCAAACAGCCAGTCCTACTCCTAAGGTAGAAGTGACAACGGTTAGCACGGAAAAGACTCAGAAAAAATCCAATGGTTTAGTCTGGGTGGTGTTAGCAGCCTTGGCTTTGGTAGGGATTGGTGTCGGTGCGCCCGCTTCTTTCCTATCTCATTTAACGGTATTTGTACTGGCTTGTTTAGTGGGCTGGCAGGTGATTTGGAATGTTTCGCCGGCGTTGCATACGCCTTTGATGAGTGTAACGAATGCCATTAGCGGCATCATTATCATCGGCGGAATGTTACAGATTTCTGGCCCGTTAAATTCCCCAACGACTATCCTCGGCGCGATCGCAATTTTAGTAGGTACAATTAACATTTCAGGTGGTTTTTTAGTAACCCAACGAATGCTAAAAATGTTCAAACGCTAATCTTTTAATGAGGGCACTACAATGGCCAGAAAATCGAAGGAATTTCGTCAGCTATTCTATCAAGACAGTGTGCAACCGGCCAGGCTTTCGCGTATCAAAACAAAAAGCCAAAAAGAAAGTGAAGCTTTTAAACGTTTTAAAGCAACTCTAGAAAGTCAACCTGAAAATGAAGGGACGATTTTTGTTACCAATCCCCAGGGGTTTGAGAAAATTTCTGAACAATTGATGAGATTTATCCATCCCTATTTGCCTGTGACAGAAAGCTATGAAGATCGTCTCCGTCTTTTTGATATGGCCGTTCTGGCCTGGAATTTAGCGATTCTGCCCTCTGCCCAACGGGAGGAATTTTTGACTAGTTACCTGGCAGAACAAGTTAATCCACTAGACCGAGAAGCCCTAGAAATGTTTGCCGATTTTCGGGAGTTACTCACAGAACTCATTCAACGAAAATTAAAACTTTTTGGCAAAGAGAAACGTTTTATTCAAGATTTTCAGTTGATCGAAGACGATGAGGAAATTCGGGTGATGGTAAGCTTTTCGTTGCCCAACTAGGTTTTTTAGAGCGGGGCGATCGCTAATCGTAGGTTGATCTCCTTCAGATTCAGTTAATTGCCATTGGGAGCAAACATGACACGCTAATACAAAACCCTAACTCCCAACAATTCACTCTCAACGATTCACTCTCAACTATTTACTCAATCATGTCCAGCAGTTTACAAACCGTCGCTTATATTGCGGCCAGTGTGCTTTTTATCTTTAGCTTGGGTGGACTGTCTAACCAAGAAACGGCTCGAAAGGGGAATATTTACGGCATCATCGGCATGTTAATTGCGGTGTTGGCAACCGTTCTCGGTAGTGGTTTTTCGGGATACGGGGCCTTGTTCGGAGCTATTATTCCAGCCGTTTTTATCGGAGCCATTTTAGCTTCCCGTGTGGCCATGACCTCTATGCCCGAATTGGTGGCTATTCTCCATAGTTTTGTAGGTTTAGCCGCCGTTTTAGTCGGTGTTGCTAACTATTTAGCTCCCGATCCAGCTATCACTGGCGTAGAAGAAACCATCCACCAAATTGAGATTTACGTCGGTACTTTTATTGGGGCTGTCACCTTTACTGGTTCGATTGTTGCCTTCGGTAAGTTGCGAGCTATTATTAGTAGCAAACCCTTGTTATTACCGGCTCGTCATCTCCTCAATATTGGTCTTTTAGTCGGTTCGGTCATTTTGGGTGTTCAGTTTATGGGCCTGGAGGCTCCCCAGGGATTGCAACCATTACTAATCATGTCTGCTCTAGCGGGTATTCTTGGTTTGCACCTGGTCGCGGCGATCGGGGGTGCAGATATGCCGGTTGTCATTTCCATGCTGAATAGTTATTCGGGCTGGGCAGCGGCGGCAGCAGGCTTTATGCTTTCCAATGATCTGTTAATTATTACTGGGGCTTTGGTCGGCAGTAGTGGCGCGATTCTGAGTTACATTATGTGTCGGGCGATGAACCGTTCCTTTATTAGTGTTATCCTCGGTGGTTTTGGGGAAGGTGTTAGTAAACCAAGTAGTTCAGAAGCATCCTCTCCCGTGGGTACGGTAACAGCAACAACGGTGGATGAGGTCGGTGATCTCTTACTCAATGCCTCCAGTGTAATTATTACCCCTGGTTATGGTATGGCCGTTGCCCAAGCTCAACACGCGGTTTCCGATATTACCAAGCTACTTCGCGATCGCAAAATTCCAGTGCGTTTTGGGATTCATCCAGTGGCGGGGCGTTTACCCGGTCACATGAATGTGTTATTGGCTGAGGCAAATGTTCCCTACGACATTGTGTTAGAAATGGACGAAATCAATGAAGATTTTCCTGAAACGGATGTCGTCTTAGTAATTGGAGCCAATGATACGGTGAACCCTAGTGCGTTGGAAGATCCCAGTAGTCCGATCGCCGGAATGCCAGTGTTAGAAGTTTGGAAATCCCATCATGTGGTAGCGATGAAACGCAGTATGGCTTCGGGTTATGCGGGCGTGGAAAATCCTTTATTTTATAAGGAAAATACCCAGATGTTATTTGGTGATGCCAAGAAAAATGTCGATGCCATTCTCAGCAATTTGCGAGAAAAATTAGACAGTAGTAAGTCAGAGAAGGTGTTAGTTAAGGCTTAATTTGAATTAAAAGGGAGAGACAAAATCTTTCCCTTTTCTATTTATTTTTTGAAAATTTTCTTATCACTGTAATCTCTGACATTTATACTTGACTTTAATTGCAATCACCCTTCTTGGTATAGTTTCTGGAGTCAATAAACTCACATTTGGCATAACAAATACTGAAGAACCGAATAGGTTTACTCAAGTCGTCTAAAATCAAGAGATAAAAGTGACTATAATCATATTATGGCTCTCCCCTTGTCTGTGTGTAATGTTATGTTACGAGTTAAAGCAAGCTAACAATTTAAGCCGTAGATGCTCAAAATTAGCAAATCCATAACTTTTCCTTTTTATTAATTTAATTTTTGTATTCA
>JAYKJI010000245.1:0-19716 GCA_035285405.1 Snowella sp.
GCTTGATGTTGAATTCTACTGGTTTATGGAACTTCTATTTGAATGCTGCCTAATTGGTAAGAGATGATGAAATCCTTACTGTGCAAACTTTCTGTTTCTCTTTTATTTCCCAACAGGTCTATTGATGATTTAGATCAATTAACTCAATCAATGCGGGTACGGATTCTACATAAAATTGAATGGTTCAAACATAATTTTGATCAGATGTCTCCAGTCCCCTTAACAGGAAATTTGTCAGGCTTTTATAAACTAAGAATCGGTGATTATCGGGTTATTTATGAATTTGATAAGGAGTGTCAAGTTATTTATATTAATAGAATTGGTCATCGTCGAGAAATTTATTAACGGTCAAGTTACAATTCAGTAATAGCTCTTTAAAGTTCTCTAATGACCACCAAACCAAGCTACCGAATTTTATTGCTGGATGATTCCCCCGAAGATCGGGCTACCTATTGTCGTTATCTGCAACGGGATCAAGAGCATGACTACGAGATTTTAGAAGCGGATTCTGCCACGATCGCTTTGGAAATGTGCCAGGAATTGCTGCCCGATCTCATTTTGCTGGACTATCAATTGCCCGATATGGATGGGTTAGCCCTATGGCAACTATTAGTGCAACAGTTGGGGGAAGAAACCATGCCGGTGTTGATGGTCACAGGTCAGGGCAATGAGGCGATCGCCGTTCAATCTATCAAACAAGGCATTCAGGATTATCTCGTTAAAAGCAACCTCACAGCCGAAGGTTTGCGTAAAACCGTTATTCACACCATCGGACAATTTCAGTTACAGAAACAACTCAGAGAACAACACCAGAAACAGCAACTTGTCACCGAGATCACCCTCAAAATTCGTCAATCCCTCAATTTGCAGACTATTTTGCAAACAACCGTAGATGAAATTCGGCAACTGCTTCAGGTGGATCGAGTCATTATTTTTCAATTTTCTCAGAATTGGGGAGGAACAATTGTTGTTGAATCGGTCAGAGATGAAAGCCTTGCTATCTTACCCTTTAATATTTATGATCCTTGTATTGGTGAAGCCTATGTGGAACCCTTTAAACAAGGTTTAGTAACCGCAAAAGCAGATATTTACCATGCAGATATTAGCCCCTGTCATGTGGAATTTTTGGAACGATTACAAGTGAAAGCCAATTTAGTGGTTCCCATTCCCAAGAATGATCAATTGTGGGGATTATTAGCGGCTCATCATTGTACGGCTCCCCGTCAGTGGCAAGAAACAGAAATAGAATTGCTTCGGCAACTTTCCTCACAATTTAGTATCGCCCTTCAGCAAGCGGCATTATTAGCACAAGTGCAAGCCGAACTGAGCAAACATCAGCAAATGGAAGAAGCCTTAAGGTCTGCCAAGGAAGATCTAGAAAACCGTATTGTCGAACGAACGGAAGAATTGCAAATTGTCAATGCTCGCCTGCAACAGCAACTCCTTCAACAGATACAAATCGAACAGGAATTACGCCAAAGTGAAGCTCGCTATCGGGGGATTGTCGAAGATCAAACGGAATTAATTGGCCGTTTTACCTCAGATAATATCGTTTTATTTGTTAACGAGGCTTACTGTCGTTATTTTAACCTCCGACCAGAGGAGATTATTGGCAAGACTTACACCCCTGTCATCTACCCCGCCGATCAAGCAAAAGTAGCTGAATTAGTTCGCTCCATTACCCTGGAAAATCCAATCGTTATGTGTGAAAATCGGGTCATTAATGGGAGGGGAGAAATTCGTTGGACACAATGGGTCAATCGTTTTTTATTGAATACGGACGATAATTTGATAGAAATTCAGTGTGTTGGGCGCGATATTACGGAGTTGAAGCAAATCGAACAAGCATTGCAAAATAGCGAAGAAAGCCGCCGATTAGCCTTGGATTTGTCCCATCTTGGCTTTTGGGATTGGGATTTTCTGAATAACACACTCGTTTGGAACGATAATCATTTTCAGCTTTTAGGGCTAGAAGCTTACAGCGTTGAACCTTCCTATGAATTGTACTGTAGCCGTCTTCATCCTGATGATCTGAGCTTGGCTCAACGACAGTTTAGAGAATCCGTGGAAACTCACACGAATTATGCAGCAGAGTATCGAGTCATTCATCCCGATAATTCCGTTCATTGGTTAATGGCTAGGGGCAAGGCTCTTTATGATGATGCGGGACAACCAGTGCGATCGCTAGGAATGGTAATAGATGTCACCGATCGCAAGTTAGCAGAACAAAAAATTCAACAACAGGCACAGCAAGAAAGGTTACGAAGAGAAATCACTCAGCGCATTCGCCAGTCCCTGGATCTGCAAACTATTTTTAATACGGCTTGCCAGGAAGTTCGTCAGGTACTTCAGGCCGATCGCGTCGGTATCTTTAAGTTTTATCCCGAATCTAATTTTGACGACGGTGAATTTGTGGCCGAATCTGCGGTGAGTGGGCTTACTTCTGTGATTGGCATCGGTGTCCATGACCATTGTTTTGGGGAAAAATATGCACCGCTCTATGCCCAAGGTCACTACTGCGCGATAGATGATATTTATCACCATGACTTAGAGGGTTGTCATATAGAAGTTCTTTCTCAATTTCAAGTCTGGTCTAATCTCGTTATTCCCTTACTCTGTGGAGAGACATTGTGGGGTTTACTTTGTATTCATCAATGTTTTAGTCCTCGCCATTGGCATCAATCTGAAATAGATTTGGCCCAACAACTGGCCAACCAGTTAGCGATCGCCATTCAACAATCGGAACTTTATCATCAACTGCAAACGGAATTACAGGAACGTAAACAAAAGGAAGCGATATTACGAGAGGCCGAAAGACGGTGGCGATCGCTGTTAGATAATGTGCAATTATTAGTCGTCGAACTGGATTTATCGGGAAATATCAACTATGTTAACCCTTTCTTTTTAAGTTTGACGGGATACAGTCAATTGGAAGTATTAGGCAAAAATTGGTTTGAAAACTTCTTGCCCGTTTCTCACCAGGTTTTGCTGAAAAATGCCTTTGCTGAGGTATTAAGCGATCGCGTCCACCCCTACTATCAAAATGCGATCCTGACCAAATCAGGAGAAGAACGATTTATTGCTTGGAATAATACGGTTTTGCAGGATTCCCAGGAAAATACGATTGGCTCCATTAGCATTGGCGAAGACATCACCGAACGGCAAAAAATAGAAAAAATAAAAGATGAATTTATTGGCATTGTCAGCCATGAATTGCGTACTCCCTTAACTGGCATTCAAATGTCCCTTGGACTCTTGCAAACAGGTATCTATGCCCAAAAGCCCGAAAAATCTAAACGGATGTTAGAAATTGCTTTTGCAGACACCAATCGTTTAGTGAATCTGGTCAACGATATTTTAGACCTGGAGCGATTAGAATCTGGGCGAGCCATTCTAGAAAAAACGGTTTGTCAGGCAATGGATTTGATGCAGCAATCTGTCGATGGGATGCAGGCGATCGCTACTCAGCAAGAGATTCAACTTACCATCGTTCCCACCAACGCAACCGTGTGGGCTGCCCCCAATACCATTATTCAAACCCTAACCAACCTCTTAAGCAATGCCCTAAAATTTTCCCCTGCTCACTCCAGTATTTATCTCCAGGCTGAAACCGAAGCCAACTATATTCTTTTCCAAGTACGTGATCAGGGACGTGGCATTCCAGAGGACAAACTCGAAACCATTTTTGGACGATTTCAACAGGTCGATGCTTCTGACTCCCGTGAAAAAGGAGGAACCGGCTTAGGATTACCGATCTGTCGCAGCATTATTGAAAAGCATGGTGGTAAAATCTGGGCAGAAAGTATTGTCGGTGTGGGCAGTACCTTTTTCTTTACCTTGCCCATTCCAGACAAAAATTCTTTATGAAAAGTAAAAGATTCCTCATTGTTGATGATGATGAACACCTGCGGGAACTGGTGCAAGCTTGCCTAGAAGATTTGGGCGGTTGGGATACCCTCACGGCGGAATCAGGAGAAAAGTGCTTACAAGTTTTACAGACAGAATCAGTGGATGCAATTTTACTGGATGTCTCTATGCCAAATATGAATGGAATCGCCGTTTATGAAGAACTTCAAACGAATCCTACTACCCAGACGATCCCCGTCATCCTATTAACCGCTAAAGTTTTACCCAGCGATCGCACCAAATTTGCTCAAATGGGAGTCACAGGTATTATCTCGAAACCCATTGCCCCCGCCTCCTTAGTGGCAGAAGTCACAGAAATATTGGGATGGTTGAATTAAACTACGTCTATATTTGGAAAAGATCATTTTTGGAGAGATATTTCAGAGGGCAAAACGAAAATGATTTTTGTGAAAAATAGCCATCCTTACCAAATCCCCATATTTGTTGTTTAGGGTAGTCATTCAAGACAAGTCAAAACAAGGAATTTAAAGAAAAGATAATGACATCTAAAACTATTGTCCTGATTAATAGTGAAGCGAATGTGCGAGAGGTAATGCACGCCTACCTAAGCTATCCCAAAGGATGGCAAGTATTGAATGCAAGCTCTCCCTTAGAAGGATTAGAATGCGCTGCTCAAGCCCGACCCGATGCAGTGATCTTCGATCTCTCTACCTTCGGCATGAATTTTTTGGCCTTCCTCAAACGTTTACGCTTACAACCGTCTAACCAAAACACCCCTGTCGTCTTAGTCGCTGACAAAAAATGGCTCGATAGTGAACTATTGCAAGAATTTCAGATCGCAGGCGTGATTGATTTTTATACCGATGCGGCCAGTATTCCTCAACAAGTGGCCAAACTCTTAAACTGGGATGAAGTTCCACTTGTCAAATAGATTGAATGATTAAGTCATTGTTGACAAAGCCGGTTTTGCTTACTGGCTATTGCTTACGAAAATATTGCGATTTGTAACTTTTTTTGACGTTCAGCTAATCCTTACCAAATCCTCATTTTTTCCGTTTAGGGTCATATTATCGGTATCAGATACCGAACCCACAAACCCGTTGAGGTTGTTATGGGCAATTGTCCTTGCTGCTCCCATCAAATGCTGCGTCATATTCGTCACCATCAAACTTACTGGTTTTGCCGACATTGCTGGCAAGAAATGCCTCCCCTAGAGCCACAAAGTTTAAGCCTGGTTCCCCTTATTTTTGTACATCCTCTTGAGCCTTTCCCCTTAGGGCGATCGCTGGCTACAGTCTGACATCCCATCTTTGTATTCTCTCTTTATCAAAAATCAATTCATTTCTCCGCCATTTATATCACTTTTTATCAACAGGTCATTAATCATGAAAGATTCCTATAACTGTTCATCTCCTTATGCCAATTATCAGGGAAAATTCACCCGCTCAAATTTAATATTTAATGCTAATTTACAAGTCTTTTCTGAGCGAGTAAGCCATATCTGTCAGCTTGAAACGGCGGGAAATCTATCACCCCAGGATGCTTTTAAAATTCTTGAATCCCTATGGGAACAACTCAAAGAGAATAAACCCTCCTTATCTAATTCTTAATTATTTGATTGACTCATTTACCCTTTGCTCCTATGATCAAAATCTCGAAGATCATGAATGCGATCGCTAATAATTTTCGCACTCATCTGTTGGAGTAAAATGAAAGAGTCCTACAAAGAAGACCTGGCATACATTCATGATGTTGGCTATAGCGATTACGCTCTCAAGTCAGCCCCTGGCATCCTCGACATTTTGGCTCAAAACAACATTCGAGACGGTTTAGTTGTGGATTTGGGCTGTGGAAGTGGATTATCCGCCTTAGCATTGACAAAAGCAGATTATCAGGTTTTGGGAGTGGATATTTCTGAGTCTATGATTGCGATCGCTCGAACCAGATTACCAAGAGCTAAGTTTCGAGTTGAGTCATTATTGAAGACGGATATTCCCCCTTGTAATGCCGTTATTTCAATCGGTGAATGTCTCAATTACCTATTTGATCGTGATAATAACTATCAAACATTAATACAACTTTTTGAGCGTATTTACCATGCCTTAACGGCGGGAGGTGTTTTTATTTTTGATATGGCAGAACCCGGTCAAGTAATAGAAGGTGAAAAGGTGAAAAGTTTTAATGAGGGAGAGGATTGGATCGTTCTTGTGGAAAAGCAGGAGGATTGGAAAAATTCGCTCTTAAGTCGTCGTATTGTCACGTTTCGCAAAGTGGGAGAATCTTATCGGCGAGATGACGAGTTACATTATTTGCGATTGTATAAAGCCGCAGGGATCACTGAGCAATTGAGACAAGTCGGTTTTACCGTCGAGACAATGAATCATTATGGTGATTACAAGTTACCACAAGCTCACGTTGCCTTTGTTGCACGTAAATCGATGTAACATCGAAACCTAGTTGATCGCAATCTAATAACTGTTAGATACCGCGATCGCCCCCGTAAAAAGAAAAGCGATCGCCATTTCAACTGACTATTAACTGACGGGACTAGGGGGATGATAAATCACCTCATGGGTTAGGGTTTTTCCCTGTGCAAATTCAGCGATATTTGCCAACGTGGTATCCGCGATCGCTGTGAGGGCATTGCGAGTAAAAAAGCCTTGATGGGCCGTGATCACCACATTAGAAAAAGATTGTAACAATTGAAAGGTATCATCTTGAATAATATTGTCAGAGTGATCCTCAAAGAAAAGCCCATCTTCCTGTTCATAAACATCAATTCCTAGATAGCCAATTTGACCTGATTTAATTCCCTCAATGGCGGCTTGGGTATCAATTAAATGGCCGCGACTGGTATTAATTAACATCACCCCAGGTTTCATTTTCTCAATAGTTTTAGCATTGATTAAATAATGGGTTTCGGGTAATAAAGGACAGTGAAGAGAAATAATATCCGAACGGTTTAAAAGTTCTGACAATGAAACATAACGAGCCTTGGAAATCGTCTCGAATTGAGGATTTGGGTAGGCATCATAACCTAATAGTTGACAACCAAAACCCTGCATAATCTGAGCAAAAACCATGCCAATTTTACCTGTACCAATAACCCCCACCGTACAACCATAAAGATCAAATCCCAGTAAACCGTCAAGGGAGAAATTATCATCTCGAACTCGATTGTAGGCTCGGTAAAGTTTACGATTGAGGGTTAAAACTAACGCAACGGCGTGTTCAGCTACGGAATAGGGAGAATAGGCGGGGACTCGTACCACCTTTATTCCCAATTCTGCTGCTTTTTTGAGATCAATCTGATTAAATCCTGCCGATCGCAGAGCTAACAAACGAGTGCCATTAGCCGCCAGAATTTCTAAGGTTTCAGCATTGGCTAAATCGTTAACAAACAAGCAGACAACGGGAAATTCTCTTGCTAAAATAGCGGTGTCAGGATTGAGTGGAACTTCAAAAAAAGTTAATTCCTGATGATAGTCCGTATTGGCCGCCTCAAAGAATTGACGATCATAGGATTTGCTACTGAAAAATGCGACTTTCATTTCAAAATATCCAATTAATTTAAGTTAGTAAACTGCTTGTAAATTTAAGCAAGCCTTGGTTTCAAAGAGGATTTAGGTGGATTAAATCGGAATCTAATCGCTCTCTATAGTATCTCATAAAACTCTATAGTATCTCATAAAAAAGAAAAGCGATCACTCAATTTTCACAACATTTGTCCTGAAATTGAAGAGTTGATTGAAACCTCTTAGACCTCTAGGAATAGGCGAGTCACATAAAATTTATGACGGTATAAAATCAGGATCAAGCACCTCCACTAAAGAAAATGGAGACTCTTGGGGAAATAGATTAGAAGGCAATTGATACTTGCGGAGAGTGTCGTTTCTAGCATCCTGATAGCAGTCTAAAAATATATCATTTAAAATAGATTTTAAACTGGGACTATCTGCCAAAGTATAAGCAATTTGTCGCCGTTGTTCAACGATTGTATTACGCCATCCTCTCCCATTATAATCTTTTTCGGCTGTCCAATATTGGAGTTTTAATAGATGTTCAATCAACACAGTTAAGCGAGTTTTCAGTTCTTTTCTTTGACTCTTTCCCATGCTATCTACTTCTTCAATTAAATTTTCAAGATCTAATTGCGCTAAGTTACCTTTTTTCAACAGTTCAACCGTTTCTTGTATCCACAGATAAAAATCTTGTTCGTATAATGAAGTTTTTGGATCAGCCGTCAGCATTTTAACATCTCCTAACTCGATTAGAGAATAACTATTATACATGGATTCTTTTATAGCGATCGCCGCCGATAAAAAAGAACAGCGATCGCTAAATTTTTACGAGATCAGGATAACAAAGGCATTTATGGGTCTATCTCATTCCAGATGCGTTTAACTGAATAGGAATCGAAAGCCTTATCCTTGCTCAATATGGGAATATTTTCAGTTATTGATTGGGAAATTAGTAAACGATCAAAGGGATCACGATGATGAAAAGGTAAAGTAGAAATTAAAACTAGATGGTTAAGTTGAATGGGCAAAAGAGAAAAATCAGCAAAGCATAGTTTATCCGCAATATAGTCAGCCGCTAACTTTTCCAAGTCTAATTTATTTTGGCTCTGTTTAATTGACATTTCCCAAACACTAGCAATGCTAATCAATTTTTGATTTTTGGTATCTTCAATCGAGCTCTTAGCCAACTGACTTATCTCAATATTACCCTCAAAAAACCAAAGTAAAGTATGGGTATCAAGCAATATTTTCATTACATATAATCCTGAAAATCTTCTAAGGGTTCATCAAAGTTATCAGAGATATGAATTTTACCTTTATCACTACCAAATAACGGAGAACGTTGTACGGAGGAAGATAAAGATTGTTTATACTTTAAGAACTGGGTAAAATCTAAAACTTCTTGTTGTTGATAAAGAGGAAGTTCTCGAATTTCCGTGAGAATAGCTTGTTCAAGATTCATAATATTTACCAATTAAAACTAATTAAAAGCATGATCGCCACTATTATCGGTTGGGCTAGGAAAGGCGATCGCCCTCTATAAAAAAGAAAAGAGATCGCCGTTTTAACTAACCCTTAAAAAGGCCATTTCCAAGCAACCGTATCGGGACGATCAATACCGTATTCATAGGCATAATGACGACAGGAGATTTGTTCATCCTTAAGAAATTCCTTAATATGCGCTCCCGCCACTTGTAATTGGGGCAGTCGGTCAATCACATCAATGGCAATGCTAAAGCGATCAATTTGATTGGCCATGGCTAAGTCCAAAGGCGTATTAATATTGCCCTTTTCCTTATAGCCGCGTACATGAAGATTGGCGTGATTAGTGCGACGATAGGTTAAACGATGGATCAGCCAGGGATAACCATGAAAGTTAAAAATAACAGGTTTATCTTTCGTAAATAAACTATCAAAATCACGATCGCTTAAACCATGAGGATGTTCTTCCTTTGGTTGCAAACGTAACAGATCAATGACATTGACAAAACGAATTTTCAAGTCAGGGAAATGTTCACGCAAAATACAAGAAGCCGCCAACGATTCCTTGGTAGGAATATCTCCCGCCGTTGCTAAAACCACATCTGGGTCTTGACCGCGATCGGTGCTGGCCCATTCCCAAATATCAATACCTTTCGTGCAGTTTTTAATCGCTGTTTCCATATCATGATATTGCAAATGGGATTGCTTATCAGAGACAATAACATTGATATAATTCTTGCTCCGTAAACAGTGATCAGCAACGGATAACAACGAATTGACATCAGGCGGCATATAAATACGAACCACGTCTGGACTTTTATTCAAAACCACATCTAAAAAGCCTGGGTCTTGGTGGGTAAAACCATTGTGATCCTGTCGCCAAACCGTTGACGTAATTAACAAATTAAGAGAAGGAACATCCTGCCGCCAACGAATATGATTACAAATTTCTAACCATTTGGCGTGTTGGTTAAACATGGAATCAATAACATGGGCAAAGGATTCATAGGTGGAGAAAAAGCCATGTCGTCCTGTTAGTAAATAGCCCTCTAGCCAACCTTCCAGGGTATGCTCACTCAGCATTTCCATCACCCGACCATCAACGGCTAATTCTCCTCCATCTTCATCTTCGGGTAAATAGTCAGCAATCCAGAATTTTTTGCTAACTTCATACACCGCTTGCAATTTATTTGAGGTATTTTCATCGGGGCCAAAAACGCGGAAGTTAGTCATATTTAACTTCATCACATCGCGTAATAAAACTCCCAACGGTTTGGTGTTTTCCGCTTCAATGGTGCCTGGTTTTTCGACTTTAACGCCATACTCTCGGAAATCAGGCATTTTCAAATCCCGACAAAGCAAACCACCATTGGCGTAGGGAGTCGAACCTAAACGCTTGTCTCCTGTGGGGGCCGTTGCCTTAATGTCGGGCAAAATCGTTCCCTTTTCATCAAACAATTCTTCGGGTTTGTAACTCCGCATCCATTCTTCGAGTTTTTGTCGATGTTCTGCGTTTTCGTGCATTCCCCCCATCGGGACTTGGTGCGATCGCCAGAAGCCTTCCACCTTACGACCATCTACAAAATCGGGGCCAGTCCAACCTTTGGGAGAGCGTAACACAATCATTGGCCAAATCGGACGAGTGGCAATCCCTGTACTGCGGGCTTCGTGCTGAATACTATGAATTTCAGCAATGCAATGATCGAGAGTTGCCGCCAAAGCCTGGTGCATAGATTCAGGTTCCGAACCTTCTACAAAATAGGGCGTATAACCATAGCCTTCAAACAGCGATTTTAGTTCCCGATGACTAATCCGAGACAAAAGCGACGGGTTATTGATTTTGTAACCGTTTAAATGCAGTACAGGTAAAACCGCCCCATCTCGAATCGGGTTAATAAATTTATTGGAATGCCAGGAAGTGGCCAAAGGCCCCGTTTCCGACTCGCCATCCCCTGGCATAGACACCACAATCAAATTGGGATTGTCAAAGGCGGCACCGTAGGCATGGGAAAGGCTATAACCGAGTTCTCCCCCTTCATGGATAGAACCTGGAGTTTCAGGAGTACAGTGACTACCAACGCCTCCAGGAAAGGAAAACTGTTTAAAAAATTGCTTCATTCCCTCGGCATCTTCACTACATTCGGGATAGAAATGGGAATAGCTACCTTCAAGATAACAGGGGCCAAGAAAGCCAGGCGCACCATGACCTGCCCCCACCATGAACAATAAGTCCTGATCGGATTTTTTGATGATGCGGTTGAGGTGGGTATAAAGAAAGCTAATGCCAGGACTCGATCCCCAGTGACCTAAAAGACGTTTTTTGATTTGTTCTGGGTTTAACGGTTCCCGTAATAAAGGGTTATCGCGCAGATAAATCATGCCTGCGGCCAAATAATTGGAGGCTCGCCAATAGGCATGAAGGTTTTTCAATTCATCGGGACTGAGGGGATTGCCTGTAATGGTGGAGCGGGCAGGCCCAAAAGCACTAACGGAGATGTCGTGATGGGGTTTGGAGTGGGAGGAAACCATAGGTTTGATGACCGTTAAACTAAATATGGGCTAAAAACAAGCTCAGAGCCTAAGGGGTATTATTACTTAGTTTTCGGTCTGTTGTCACTGCCGATTATTAAGGTTGTATTAATTTTTTGTTAAATAGTGATGATCACCAAAACCGCGATCGCGAATAATGAATCTGGTGGTTTGGTTTCTATATCCGATAGAATTGGAGTTGGGTATAAAGGGAGGGTTTTATGAAAATAAAGGTTAAAAATTTAGGGGTTTTAAAACAAGCGGAATTTGAGCTTGGTGATTTTACAATTATTTGTGGTGAAAATAATACAGGTAAAACCTATGCAACCTATGCTTTATTTGGTTTTCTATCTACTTGGGAAGGACATTTTTTTGTCGAGATCAAGAACAATGAAATAGAGCAATTACTCAATGGCAATATTATTAATATTGATGTCAATCCTTATATTAAAAAATATCAAGGTATTCTTGAGCATATTTCTCAATCATATTCTCAAACTTTATCAAATATTTTTGCAACAGAAGAAGAGAAATTTGAAGAATCTAGTTTTCAGATAATTCCAGAAACAAAAATGCTTCATATAAATAAAAATAATTACAGAGTAGAAATTAAAAAGACAATTGCTTTTCCAAACGATATGAGCGTCTTACTGGAAAAATTTCCAGATAATAACATTATAACCATAAGCGTACTAGGCAAGAAGTCTTTTTTAGAAGATATAATTAAGCTTGAGCTTTTTAAAAATTGTGTTGTGGATTTTTTGCGAGAAATTATTTTTTTCAAGACCTTTCCAACACCCTTTATTCTGAGTTCTGAGAGAACAGGAGCAGCCACTTTTCGTAAACAATTAAACTTTGCCCGCAGTAGATTGTTAGAACAAATGTCAAGAGCAGATGCAGGTGTTGATTTGCGAGGACTTTTATCTAATTCCTATGAAGACTATTCTTGGCCAATCAAAACTAATTTAGATTTTCTTGAAAACCTTAGTAGTATTGCTAAAAAAAGTAGTTTTATCGCTAAACATCATCCCGACATTTTAGAGTCCTTTGCTGATCTGATTGGTGGAAAATATACCGTTACTGAAAATGATCAACTTTATTATGAACCTAAAAATACAAAATTAAGATTAACAATAGATGAAAGTTCTAGTGCGGTTCGTTCCCTACTAAATTTGGGATTTTATCTTAGACACCTTGCTCGACCAGGGGACTTATTAATGATAGACGAACCCGAATTAAATCTTCACCCTGAAAATCAACGCCGTGTCGCTCGACTGCTTGCCCGATTAGTGAACCTCGGTATCAAAGTTTTTATCACTACTCACAGCGATTATATTGTCAAAGAATTAAACACTTTGATTATGCTTAACCAGGATAAACCCCACTTAAAACGGATTGCTGAAGTGGAAGGTTATCAACAATCTGAATTACTGAAAGCAGAGCAAATAAGAGTTTATATCGCGGAAGAAGCTCCTGTTCTGCTTGATGGTAAAAAACGTAAAACAAAATGTCAAACCTTAACCCCTGCCAACATTGATCCAGAAATGGGCATAGAAGCGCGTAGTTTTGATAAGACAATTGAGACAATGAATCGCATTCAAGAAGACATTGTTTGGGGAGCGGATTAATGTCTGATATTGTAACCCTTAAACAAATTCTTGATGAGTCAATGCTTATTCCGATTCAAGAAAAACAAGAAGGAACTCATACAAAATATTTTGTCATTCTTGGAGAAAGTCAGGATGATTATGCAGTAACTGTTAAGGAAATGCCCAAACCCGATGAAGTTATTGTTATTAATGTAGATAAATTTAGGATTCCTGCTCATATTTTCAACGGAGATAAAGGAGAATGTAAACGGGCAGATTATGTCATTATTGCGAATACCGATTCCGAGAAAGTTATTTTGTGTATAGAACTTAAAAAAGGGGAAAAACCTACAAATTGGATTATTCAGCAATTAACTGGGGCAAAGTGTTTTATCCTCTATTGCCAGATACTGGTCAAACATTTTTGGCATAAGTGGGATTTTTTAGATGAATACGAATATCGCTTTGTGACATTTAAAAAGATTCCTATTGACAAAAAAATAACACGTTATCAAACTAATCAACAACGGTCTTCTGCCACTGAGATTCACAATTCTCCAGAAAAAATGCTCAAAATTAGCTCCTTAAATTCTCTGAGATTTGGTCAATTAATTTAGCCACGATTAAATTATGGCTGCTCGCTGGGTCTAGAGTGCGATCGCCTGAAAGACAGAAACAAGTGTGCAAAAACCTGACAAAACAAGGGTTGCTAAGAAAGAAAAGGTATGGGGAAATAGGGAAAAAGGCGTTGCTGATTTGAGATATAAATTTTCTGGCATGGAATTTTTAAAAGCTAGATTCAAACTAACTTTTAGATATGTTCCAAATTAACATTCATAGCTTGATTCAGCAACATCCAAAATCAAGGACGTTGTAGAGAAAATCCTCGTTTTTTAATGGGCATGGCTACTTTTACTGTAAAATTTACTTGATCTTGAGGAGCCGTAGCATTCGCTTTTTTAATCATCAATTGCCAAGTTCCTGACTGTATTTTCCAGAATAAGGTTGCCTCATTATTTGTCTTAATTTTTGTTCCATTTAACCACCATTCGACGGATTGTCGGTCAGGATTAGCAATTTTAAAAGCTAAGGTTAATAATTTATCTTGCTCAGGAATCAGTAATTGGGCATTCGGTTCAGGAAAAAGAATTTTTAAGGAGGGGACATAGCTTTGTAGCTCTGGTTGCCGGGCTAACCACTGATCATATTCGCTTGGTAAATTAAGTTTGTATTTTCCTTGAGCAGAGTTCACTGTTTGATAAAAGCGATCGCGGTGAGTTTCGTAATCCGCTAAATCTTCTGGCCAAAAATATTCAGAGACAATCAGAGGACAGGCAGGCGTTGGTTTTAAGCCGGATAAAGCACAAATGGGTTTAGAGATCAGTTGGGCAGGCGGATCAAAGGATTGTGGCGGTTTTAATTCGTGTAGTTTTAAGAAAATACGATTCCAGAGGGGAGCCGCTCCCATTACCCCCGACACTTGACGCATCGGTTCACCATCAAAATTGCCGACCCAAACCCCAACGGTATAGTCTCGACTAAAACCCACTGTCCAGGTATCTCGAAAATTGGAGGAAGTTCCGGTTTTGACAGCGGTGGTAAAGGGTAAATTGAGAATGGATTCCACTCCAAAGGATTTGGCCCTCGCATAGCGATCGCTGAGTATATCGGTGATTAAACCCCAACTGCTGATCTGGCCGAGAATTAGGGGATGATTCCTCTGCGATTGACTGGGTAGCGTCGTGACTAAGGGTGAAACTTGCCCCTGTAAAGCGATCGCCCGATAAGCATTGGTTAATTCCCACAGATTCACCTCTCCACTGCCCAAGGTTAGACCTAAACCATAGTATTCTGGTGGCTGATTGAGATGCTTAAAACCCAATTGTTGCAAACGATTTAAAAACTGAGAAACCCCGACTTTTTCTAATACTTTTACGGCTGGAATATTGAGAGAATTGGCTAGGGCTAACCGCACTCGCACTGGCCCGGCAAATTGGCTACTGTAATCACTCGGACTATACAGTTTCGCGTCTGGAATAGCATAGTGAGTGGGAACATCTGCCAAAATAGTATTTGGATGAATAATCCGTTTTTCTAAAGCTAATTCATACAAAAAAGGTTTAAGGGTGGAGCCAGGTTGTCGTAGAGACTGAACGCCATCATTTCCCCCTAAGGCTTCAGCATCAAAATAATCTTTAGAGCCAGCATAGGCTAACACTTGCCCACTGTTATTATCCAGCACTAAAACCGCACCTTGATGAACATTATGAATTTTTAAACTGTTAATAACTTCCCGCAGTTGGGTTTCAACAAATTGTTGCAGGGGTAAATCAAGGGTGGTTTGGATTTGATAGGGGTGATCCTTTGGTAATTGGGAAGCCAACCAAAAGAGGAAATGAGGGGCCGCAACAATGTTGGCCGATCGCGGTTGTAGTGTTAAAGGTTCTTGATAGGCGCGATCGCCCTGGTACGCACTAATTTGGCCGGTGGCAACCAGACGATTGAGAATATAACGTTGACGCTGTTTAACGGCGGGTAAATGATGGTAGGGATTAAAGCGAGAAGGATTATTGGGGATGGCGGCCAAGAGAGTCGCTTGACTCAGACTGAGGGACTGGGCAGAAATGCCAAAATAGGTTTGGGCCGCCGCTTCGATCCCATAGATATTGCCCCCCATCGGTAAACGGTTCACGTAGGCAGTTAAAATTTCCGTGCGGGTCATGCCCGCCGCTAATCGCCAAGCTACCCAAACTTCTGCTAGTTTTGATCCCAGATGACGGGGGCGATCGCCTAACATTCGCGCCAGTTGCATGGTAATGGTGGAAGCACCACTTTCAATCTTCTGGGTTTGGATAGCTTGAAAAATTGCCCTAGCGATCGCCGCCAGGTCAAGCGGCCCATGTTGATAGAAATCCTGGTCTTCTGCTGCTAAAATTGCTTGCGTAAATAGAGGCGAAACCGAACCTAATTTTACCCAGGTATGTTGATCCTGACTATGACTTAAGAGCTTGCCTAGCAATAACCCATTGCGATCGCGAAATTCGATTGACTGATCCGGCAGCTGAATATCCTGAGCATGAATCGGGAAAAAGTAGGGCAATAGTCTAATGCCAAGCAACCCTAACCCTAAAAACAGTAAGAGATGACGCAAGGAACGAAAATTTGGCCATCGCCATTGACCGATTGGGGATTTGCTCCCTGATTTTTTGACCCATTTTTTATCCATTAAGTCGCCAGTTACAATTAAATTTTCAGACAGATTGTGTACCCAATATCTCCTACTCCCTTGATAAGGCTACTCTATACACACATCTCCTTGCCTCCCCAGAAGTTTGATCACCCTGCCTACGGCATCCCCCTTAAAAAGCTACCGTGTATACATATCTTGCCCTAAACCTCATTTTGCCCCCCCAGCCCCCCAAATTTGGGGGGAGATCGGAGCCTTTCTAGGTTCAAAGTCCCCCAGTATTGGGGGATTTAGGGAGCTAGGAAAGGTTAAACAGAAAATCAAAAATAGCTTATCAAGGGGGGTTGGGGGGATCAAAGCCTAAAAGTTTAAAGATAAAAACTTGTGTGTACACGACAGCTTGATAAGGGGGTGTCCGTAGGACGAGGAGATCTCATCAATTTTAAGACTCACCTATTCAGTCAATAATGAACTATTTTAAAGGCAATCAAATAATCGGAAAAACGAGCTTGATACTGATCCTCTTAACATTACCGCTCAGTTTGATGCTCTCTAGCTGTGCCGAAACTAAAACCGCCCAGTGCCAGAAAATTATCCTGATTACCAAAAAGATTGCTGAGGAAAGTGCCAACAATCGAGATTCCACTGATCCTGAAAAAATTCTCACAGTGGCCAAAGCCTTTGAAGAGGCCGGACAACAAGTACAAGCGTTAACCCTGAAAGATAACCAGTTAAGAACTTATCAACAGGAACTAGCCAATATTTACGATGGCAATGCAGAAGCTACTCGTAATATTATCAATGCCATTAAAAGCAAGGACATTTTAACTGCTAAACTAGCTCAGGATCAAGTCCGACAAATTGGCAAAAAAGAACAGCTGTTAATTACTCAAATGAATCAGTATTGTCAGGAAAATTAAGGGAATCTATTGGCTCGGTTACTATTTCAATGATGCTTTGATGGGTAAGACGCTGGGCGGTAATTAGATTAACGGGATTAATGGGGTTGAGTCGAGTCAGATTAGCAAAGGGAACAGAGCGAGAAATCTGAATATGTTGCAAACTACAATCCCATTGATGTTTTTTAAACCAAGCCAAACAAGTCGCCAAGTTTTCTAGTGTGGCTAAGGCCAAAACCAGTTTTCCGCCTATTGCTAACTTCTCCTGACAACTCATTAAAATATCAATTAAATTGCCACCACTACCGCCAATAAAAATACGATCAGGCTTCGGCAAACTACTTAAAATTTCTGGAGCTTGTCCGTGAATGGGATGAACATTTAAAGTACTAAATCGTTGGCAATTCCGCTCAATTAAAATAATTCCCATGGAAGATTTTTCGATGCCGTAAACCTGAGAGGTAGGACAAAGACGGGCAATTTCAATGGCAACCGAACCCGTCCCTGAACCGATATCCCAGACAACTTGATTCGGTTGTAGGGCTAATTCAGCCAAGGCCTGTACCCGAACTTCTCGTTTGGTGATTAGGCCAGGGCGATCATCAAAACTGAAAAAGTTAGAATCGGCTAAACCCATCAAGGGTAAGGCCTTCAGATCAATGTCATTGCCCGTTAAAATTTCCTGACGAACTAAAATAACCAAATTAAGCGGTGAAAAATCTTCCTGGGTGTAAGTATCAATTTCGGCGGGTAAACAAGAATAAACTTTTTCCTTGGCTGAACCGAGATCTTCACAAACCCAGAGATGATAGTGGGCAGGTAAATCTAAATTTCGATAAAAACGGGCGATCGCGCCAGGGTGATTATTTTGATCGGTAAAAATGGCTAATTTTTTCACCCCTTTTTGTAACAATGGGATCAATAAATTCATAGAGCGACCGTGAACACTGACCACATTGGCATCTTGCCAGGTTAATTTCAAACGATTAAAGGCTAACTGAACAGAACTGAGATGGGGATGGAAGGTTAATTGCTCCGGTGGAAAATTCTCCAGCAGTAAACGACCTAAGCCAAAAAAGAGAGGATCTCCACTGACGATAACAACAATTTTTTCTGCTTGAACCACTCGTCTTCGCATGGTTTCAAAGACAACGACCATGTTACCGAGTACCAGTCGTTCGGCAGGATGATGAGGGAAATAATCTAAATGGCGATCGCTGCCGACTAATACCGTTGCCCGATCAACCACGGCTAAAGTGTCCGCCGTCAAACCAGCTGCTCCATCTAAACCAATACCAATTACATCAATCATACTCACACCTAAGGAAATCAAGCATTCGATTAATCATTATCCTCAAACTTATACCCTATCCCAATGACCGTTTTGATAAAAGTAGGGTTAGCAGGATCGGGTTCAATTTTCTTACGCAGACGACGAATATGGGTATCCACGACTCGATCATCTCCAAAAAAATCATTGCCCCAGAGTTTATCAATTAATTGACTACGACTCCAAACCCGATTGGGATAACTCATAAAAGTTGACAAGAGGTTAAATTCTAAGGTCGTTAAATCTAAGGTTTCTAAGCTCTGATCGGGGAGTTGACGTTGGGCAATATGCTGATCTAAATCGAGTTGAAAATGTTGGGTTCGATGCAGTTGACTACTCACTTCCACCTGCCGTAAACTCCGC
Source organism: Snowella sp. (assembly GCA_035285405.1). Lineage (GTDB taxonomy): Bacteria > Cyanobacteriota > Cyanobacteriia > Cyanobacteriales > Microcystaceae > Woronichinia. The sequence goes on from JAYKJI010000245.1 coordinate 18,768, forward strand.
CTCAACAACGCTCTCACTCTCGCTACTAATTCTCTAGGACTAAAGGGTTTTACTAAATAATCATCGGCTCCAGTAGAGAGACCAATAATACGATCAATTTCTTCGCCTTTGGCAGTTAACATTAAAATGTAGGGATCTTTAACGACAGCTTTCTGACGAATACGGTTACAGACTTCTAGTCCGTCTAGTTTCGGCAACATTAAATCTAAAATGATCACATCTGGTTCCCAGGCCTGAAAGCGATCTAACGCGGTTAAACCATCCCTGGCAATATCACAACTAAAAGATTCCCGTTCTAGGGTTTCTCGAATTAAGTTAGCAATTTCATATTCATCTTCTACAATCAGGATTTTCATTGATCTTTCATCCATTGATGAGGGCCAAAATATTGACAGGATAACTGGGCAATTCTAGCAGCTTGGGAGAGAGAACTAGGAAAAGAATGCTCATCCAGATTATTTTCTAAAAGATAATGACAAAAGGCTCCATGCAAAATATCTCCTGCGCCCAGGGTATCGACTGCTTTGATGGTCGGAACTGGGATTTCCCCTCGTTGGTCAAGACTATGATAGATAATCGGTTTCGCGCCTTGAGTAATGGCAAGATGAGGAATTTTATAGTTTTGTAAATAACTGCAAACCTGGTCAGAATTTTGACAATTGGGGGGATAAAAGTTAGCGGAACAAATGGCGTAGTCAATGTGGGGAAGTACCGCTTCCAAGCCCGGTTTCCAACTGCCGCCGTCTAGCACCACTGGAATATTTTGTTTTTGAGCCTGTTCAGCGATCGCCGCACTGATTTGCATTTGATGACCGTCAATTAAAACCAGATCAATTTGTTCAAGCAAGTCAATGAGATTAAGGTCAAGATCAGCAAAATTCACCTGCAATTTAGTGGCATTAATGGAAACAACAGCCCTTTCTCCCGTTCCTTGAGTAACGATAATCGA
>JAYKJI010000246.1:0-10568 GCA_035285405.1 Snowella sp.
CTTCTCTCCTCTTAATGCAAGGGTTTTGAGCCATTTTAACCTATTTTCCTGCATTCTAGCTGTTCTTAATTTGGCTACTATCTTTTCTCCGTAAGGGTTTCAGCTTTTTTCAGCAAGCCCTAACTAAGTAGATGGGTGCAATTAAATGTAATATAAGATTTTCCTGAAAGCTTTATAGAGTAAGCATTTCAGAGGTTAGCAACCCTTTGCTTGATTACAACCAGCTACTTACATACAATGATGCTCTTGGATAAAATCAGCGAATTTTTTCACTAACTGGGGATTTCTCCAACCTTGTTCAGCTTCTTGTTGGAGAATCGCTAGGGCTTCATCAGGAGAGACAGCCGCTTTGTAAGGGCGATCGCTGGTTAAAGCATTATAAATATCAATAATTTGAAAAACCTGAGCCAGCCGGGGAATTTGTTCACCCTCCAAACCATCGGGGTAGCCACTACCATCCCAACGTTCATGGTGATGACGCATAATCTTGCCAATTTCTCGACGGTAAGCGAGGGGTTGAAAAATTTTTTCCCCGACTAAAACGTGTTGTTTAATCAGTTCTCGCTCTGTGGGCGTTAATTTCCCCTGCTTAAGCAAAATAGCATCGGGAATAGCCACTGTGCCAATATCATGCAGTCGAGCCGCAAAAACTAAATCCTGTATAACCTCTGGCTCTAACTGTAAATATTCTCCAAAAATCTGCGCAGATTGACTTAAAGAGAAACTGGATGCACCTTCCGCATGACGTTCATCCAATACCTGAGCGACCCGAAATAAAACCTGCTCAATTTGATCGACCCATTCTGTTAAGCGTTTCTTTTGTAGGAGGAGATCTACCCTCGGCAGTAAATCTGTCCGATCTAAAGGTTTGAGTAAACAGGCATCGGCACCAACTTCCTTGGCCTCAACCCGAATGGCTGCGTCATCCATCACAGTCATCAAAATGACGGGAATCATGGCTGTTTGTGGATGTTGTCTTAATTCGTGACAAATTTCTAAGCCCTTTTTTTGGGGCATCATGAGATCCAACATCAGCAGATCAATATTTTCAGCGATCGCTTCTTGGATAACATCTGAAGTGCCATCTGACTCAAGGATTTCATAGCCATCTAGTTTAAGAATGTCAATGGTCGCTAATCTACTGTAGGGATGATCATCGACGACCAATATTCGCGCTGTTTTCGGGTTATTCACAGGTTTATATTAAAAAATGCAAATTTCAAAAAGAGTAAGTAAAGGTGCTTAAGATAAGCCTATTCACCTATCTATTCTGGCAGAGTTTCTGAGAAAATGACCTTTACTCAAACTTTATCTTGGGCTATTGACACCGGATCTAACCCTTTCACGATGGAGTTTCTGAGTGAATGACCTTTACTCAAACTTTATCTCTTTATTGCTAAGCCAACGTTCTTTCCAAAGACGACTAGGTTCCAGGGTGCTATTTGCCTGCTCCTGTTGACGACGATTTTTGATGGTCAGCGCAGCATCGGTTAAGGTGGGATCTCGATAGGGAACGGCTGCACGAGTTTGGAGATGTTCCTGTTCTGCCAAAGTAAGGGGCCTGAAATCCCTGCCTGTCCAATGGGCTAGGGTTCCAGGCGATCGCCGTCCCACTTGAAGACTAGGGCCAATTTTTAAACCCGTTAGCTGTAAAGCAGTTCTCACTGCGGCGGCACAGGAATAGGTGGCGAGATAGCCAGTGGGAGCTAGACACTGGGCCACAAGACTTAAAAATTCCACCGTCCAGAGTTGGGGACATTTAGGGGGCGAAAAGGGATCGAGGAAAATGGCATCGGCTAAAAAGCCCTGTTGTTGAAGACTCGGTAAGGTCTGACGGGCATCTCCTAACCAAAGTTGGGCAGTTAGTTGAGGTGTATGAAGACTTTCCTGAAGGGCTAATTGGGGCAGTAGGGGGGAAACGGGAGCGGGCCAATGGGTTAACAAATGATGGGCGATCGCACTTTGGGGAACTAGGGGATCGGATTCTAGAGCCATTAAAGTGACATGACAATTCGGATTTACTGCCCAAATGGCCGTCAGAGCCGCCGCACTGTTATAACCCAAGCCATAGCAAATATCCAACAAAAAAAGCCGCGATCGCGCTAGGGCTAACTGCGGTAAACGACAAGCCTGAACGAACTTTTGCTCGGCCTCCTGTTTTGCCCCTGAACGGGAATGAAAACATTCTTGAAACTCTTCAGAGAAGAAAGTACAGGAGCCATCTTCGGTGATTTGAGGAGCAAACATTTGTCCTAGACTTACGAACCAGATTGGGAACGAGACTGTTCTAATTCCGTTTTCAGGGCCAGAATCTGGGCGGTTAACTCTTCGATTTCCCGTTGAGCATCGCTAAAACGAATATTGGTGACATCAGTACTATTGCTGGAACTGGAACTTGTATGGGTTCTCTGTTGTTTTTGGTGAGCTAACCAGGTTTCTACCCAACGCTTGGCCTCTGTCTCAGTAATTTCTCCTTTTTCGGCCCAAAGCTGAATTTGTTGACTAAGTTGAGATTGTAATTCCGTCAGGGTTTGTTGGCGTTTTTGCGGATCTTGTAAGGTTTCCACTAGGGTCGTTGTGGCTCCTATGGTGATCCGTAGGCCCTTTTGTAAAAGGTTAGCGGCAGCGTTATTACTCATCGAATCTTGAATAAAGTAGTTGATTTGTTAATAAAATCTTGAAACTTCAGCGATCGCTTTTATTTTAACGATTTTGTCAGTTTTGTTCGAGATATTGTCCCAAATCTTCAAGAAGTCGGGGTAATTCCGCTTCGGTGGTCAGGCGAATCCGATCATCTCTGACCGTTAACAGCACTTTGGCCGCGAAGGGACTGGGATAAATATTAGGATTACAAAAGACTTCTAGAAAAATTTCTCCAGTATAACGATACTCCATCGTCGGTTGTTTTTGGGCCCGCTCTCCCTTAGCCACCGTTGCCGCGATCGTTTTGAGAGATTGCATTAACTGATCAATTTCCTGTTTTAGGGACTGGGCAGCTTCGGGTGTATAGCGAAAGGAAACCGAGCCTTGAAGTAAATTGAGCGTTAGAGAAGCCATAAATCAGGATCAGAATTTCAGAATAAGGAAATGGAGAAATTGTTGCTATCCCATCTTAACGGTTTCAGTCCCTTTATTTTCTTTAGTCAAAGGTTGAAAATTCCCCAACTTTTTCCACAGTCAACCCGTGTTTTCCACAGTTTCTTGCCAAGTTTTCCACAGAAAATCGCAAAAAATTTTCTCCCTCGTTACTTTGGACACAAGTTGTTCCATCGAGGAGAACCCCTAACTTATTATAATAATTAGCAAGATTTCCCAGCATCATGGCTCCAATAACGCGATCGCCGTCAGATTCCATAAACCTATGCCAACCATCGATCTTTTGGGAGTACCGCATTCCTATGAACTCACTCGACCCCTGGCAAATCCCACTGAGCCTGTGCTGATTTATATTCACGGTTGGCTATTAAGTCGTCGTTATTGGCAACCTCTAATCCAATCCTTGGGACAAGATTATCCTTGTTTAAGCTACGACTTGCGAGGCTTTGGTGACTCCCCGAATCAGCTTCGTTCTTCAGAAACGACCCTTGATCCATCCCAATCCCCCTATAGTTTAGCGGCCTACGCCGAAGATCTACAAATTCTTCTGGAACGTCTGAATATTCAAAAAGCCTGGTTAATTGGTCATTCCCTCGGTGGCAGTATTGCCCTTTGGGGAGCCCATATCTGTCCTGAAAGGGTGCAGGGAGTCATTTGTATGAATGCCGGTGGTGGCATTTATCTCAAAGAAGAATTTGAGCGATTTCGCCAGATGGGTAAACAATTAGTCAAATTCCGTTCACCTTGGCTACGCTCTATTCCTTTGGCAGATCAACTATTTGCCCGTTTAATGGTTAACCAACCCCTGGACAAGCAATGGGGAAAACAGAGACTATGGGATTTTACCCAAGCGGATGCCGAGGCGGCCCTGGGCTCCCTATTAGAGTCCACTACGGAAGAAGAAGTTCATTTACTGCCTCAAATTGTGGCCCAACTGTCTCAACCGGTCTATTTTCTGGCCGGCAGCCAAGATAAGATCATGGAAACTCAATATGTTCGTTACCTAGCCAGTTTTCATGCTCTCTTTAATCCCCAAGGTAAAAATGTGATTGAAATTGCCAATTGTGGTCATTTAGCGATGTTAGAACAGCCAGAAATTGTGATTGATAAAATTCGTCAAATTTTGCAAATCTCAGGCTGCTAATTTAACTTGAGTGGGATAGATGGTCACAACGATCAAAATGTCCTCTCACAATGCTGATTAAGAGTGCTGTGGGCCAACGGATCGACTTGATCCAACCGAAAAATTTCCTGACAATGAAGATTAATCCCCTGGCCTAAAATTGCCCAAATGAAACTGCGACTCACATCCACGATGGTTTTAACCAGGGATTCCTGATTGCCAGGGCGGCCCCGTTCTTGCAATGCCTCAATCTCCACGACGATTCCCTGACTGCCTAATAAAATTTGAGCTAACCATTGAGCGCGGGGTAAATGACTCACCGAAGTAATCATTTTGACTCGATGGACTTGCCAGTTTTTCAGCAAAGGAATACTAAATAAAAAGTTCTCAAAGGTGGATTTAGCACATTGCTCTAACCAGACACGCTGGGGGGCAATAACTGCTTTTTGAAAAATCGCTTGAACACAGGGAACGGGAGAACCGGAAGAAATCAAGATCGGGATATCCGGCCATTGAGTCGCTAATTGAGCCGCATGGATTTCTCGTTGAATGCTGCCACCTAGTACAAAAATAGCATCAATGGGCTGACTTTGATTGAGGGGTAAACGCACGCAGAGATGAAAAAGTAAACTTCCTACCAATAACCCGCCGATCCCTCCTAGGGATAGCTTCAGGAACCTTATCTTCCTTTTATGACGTAACTGTCGAGTTAAGTCCAGCTTTGGTCGATTCACTTTACCCAAGGCTCTTTACCGTTGTAAGACACCACCATAGTATAAATCTTCCGTTTTTACCGTGACGACCTGGGGCGGGGTAGCATCGGGAGGATACAGAAAATCAATGGTGACTTGTCGTTGTTCGCCAGGGGAAAGATTGAGTAAGACAAGAGGATCGCCCAATTGTCCCTGACGTTGGGTGAGATGGAAGAAACGTTCCTGTTGTTGTCCTCGGTCATCGGTGTAGCTCATTTTAACGGTTCCACGAAAAAAGACCTGACCAGAAGGATGATTGACAAAAAAGAGGCGATCGCCGTATCGGTCTTGTTTAATCGGCGTTTGTAGCGTCAGACTGACACTTTGGCGGTTTTCGGTTTTATTGCGGAGAGGTAAGGTCAATTGGTAGTGAACACCATAGTTACCATTAGCTAAATAGGCCGTATCAGGATAGCGAACCAGCATCGGTGCACTTTGCACTTGACTAGTGCCATGGGTTCCCACGGACAAAGTACTGAGAGGGTAGGAAAAAGCCTTACCGCGTTCGGGAATGCTCAGATATTTGAGTCCTGGCTTATCCACTAATAACGTTTTCCACTCCGAACCCACGGAAATGCCGGATACTCGTCCGTAGATCGGCCGGGTCGGGCTGTTGGCCGCGATCTGATTAGGGGGGGTGGGAACCTTATCCCTCGGAAAAACAAGGGTTCCTCGATCCAGCATCGCCTGCCATTCCGGTAAAACGGGGGCTCGTAATTTTGGCACAACTGGTACGGGAGGTTCCTTTGCCCCTTCCTTGGCTGGTTCCGTTTCCACCGGCATTTCCGCAATGGCATACATCGCTAAATTAGCCAAATAAACCGGGCCATCACTTTCTAAGCGTAGATAGGTGGAACGAGCATTACTGGCCGTAATCGGTAGAACAAAGAGCATGGTACTCTGACGCGGCGGAATAATTAACTGCCGAGGAAACGTACTTTGACTAGCTCCCCGTAGAATATCGCTGGTTAATCGTGACCCTGGCCCCGAAAAGATCTGGCCAGAAGGATCTTCAATCACCGCCGGTAATTCCACAAAAGGGGCATCGGGAGAGGTGAGATAACTGGCTCCCTGCAATACTTTTAGCGTGACAAAGCGATCGCTGGGATTTTCCACAATCACCCCTTGATAGAGAGTGCGAGAATCGGGGGTACGGGCAATGTGGTGAGAAAAGAAATCAAAACGACCGCTTAAGGGTTTGTTGAGGTGGGCCCTAGGGTCAGATTTTCCAGTGGGGGGAAAAGCAGAAAGTAAAATACCACTGCTCTGAACAACTTCAGGACTATTGCTGTTAAAAACAGGTATATCATTCAGCTTGCCAGGTAGAGAACGAATTTCCTGGGGTTGGGTAATAAATTCAGACTGAGCGGGAGGCAACGGGGCCGTCACCACCTGGGCAACCAAGAATGAGGATAACAATGACAGCATAGAAGACCGAGTGAGGGATAGAACGGATTTTATATCTTCTTAAGATTCCTATTTGGAACCGTTCTTGTCAAGCCCTCGTCCTATCTAGCCCGAAAATGCGCTTTGAGTTGCTGAATTTCAACCTGCAATCTGTTAACTTTTGCGGCTAATGTTTGATTCTCCTGAAGCAAGCCTTGATTTTTGCGGATTAACTCTTGCCAAATCTGAGATTGATTTTGCCGTTCATACTGACGTTCACGCCGATCTTGAAAAACCGCAATCGCAAAAATAATCTGTCCCTGTTCATCAAAAATGGGAGCCGCCGACAATTCGAGGGGAATAATTTGCCCCCCTTGATGAATTTCCAGATCATCAACCGTGAGAGACTCGCCCTGAAGAGCCCGCAACAGAGGGTGTTCCGTCATCGGATAAAGTTGATTCGTTCCCACCTGGTAGGACTGATAAATCGTATTCAGTTGATCAATGGTGGCCGTAGAAAGAACCCCTTTTCCCAAAATTTCCATAGCCCTAGGATTCATATAGTAAGGCGAACCCTGGGCGTTAATCACAAATATTCCTAGCGGACAGGCATTGAGAAATAACTTAAACTCCATGGACAATTGATCTTTAGCGACGGGGTAATCGATCAGGGGACTGATTCGACAGACCTGGTAAAGCTGGCGATAGGGAAGGATTAGAGGGGTTTAGATTCGGTTCTAGACCGGCACTGGGATTAGGAACGGTAGAAGCACGATTAGGAAGCGTGGGGTTGATACTACCAGGGATTGTAGAATTAGAGGGGATACCTGGGATTGTGCCGCTAGTCGTGCCAGGCATCGTTCCGGGCATCGTGCTAGGAAAAGAATTACTGTTATTGCCTGGTAAAGTACTGCCGTAATTATTGGGAAGATTGCTACCACTCGGAAAACTAGTACTTGGATTGCTAAAACCGCCAAAATCATTGGGTTTTTGGGCCTCTCCAGGTAAAGTAGCTAAGGCCACGCGATCGCCGCCCACCCGACGCAACAGATCCAGAAGTTGCACCACATCGTTATAGCTGGCATTACGGGAAGCGTGCAACACCATTAATCCCGCAGGATTGTATTGATGATAATTCTTAAGGGTATCAAACAACTGAGTTTCAGTAACAGGCTGTTTTTCCACGTAAAGCTGACCCAGATCATCCAGGCTAACCACCAACATCTCCCGCATTTGGGGCTTACCCGTACTTGCCTTGGGCAAATCCATACTAATCGCCTGTTGACGGGATAACCCGACGGCTCCCAGCAGAAAGAAAATTAAAATGCAGAAAATAATATCAATCAAGGGCAGCATTTCAATGCGGGTTTCTCCTTGATCATGGTTATGATCCTGCCATAGCTTCAAGGGTCGGGTGGGATGATAGAGTGATAACTTACGAGAAGAGCGAGGCGGTGACGGTAGGGAAGACATAATCAGCTAGGACAAGTTAAAGCAAACACAAAAAACTGAGACCGACACAAAGGTCAAAAACACCTTCAGATTACCTTAAACCAGAGTTAACGTTAGGATTCAGGCATCCCCTCTGCATACTGATTAGCGAGTTCAGATGGCAAATAGCCACGAGAAGGAGTCTCCCCATAGCGAATTTCTTCTTCTTCAATCCAACGCTGACGATAAATTAATTCCAGTTCACTGCCAGCCTTACGGAACAGTCGCATCTGGTTAAACCAAAAACCCTGAAACAATCGATAAAAAGCCAAACTGATAATGGCAACAATCATGCCCGTAGCCGTTGTAATTAACGATTCACTGATGCCCAGGGTTACGCCGGTGGTGGAAGAAGTACCGAGATCCTGAATTTGAATGTTGCTCAAGGAGCGGATTAAGCCCAAAACCGTTCCTAATAATCCCAATAAGGGAGATAGGGCAATGACGGCCTCTAGAATCTTGTCGCCTCGACGCATCAGGGCCAGTTGATCGTCCGCCGCTGACTCCAGGGCCAAATGAAAAACATCGGGGTCAGCTTGGGGCAGACGGAGGGGGGCAAATAAGTATTTACCAATGGGATATTTTTGACTATCCCTAGCCACTTTAACCGCTAAATCCCAATCCCTGGCGGCAGTATCTAGAATACGGGATTGCACCTGGGAACCTTTGAAGAGGATACTTCCCCAAAACCAAAGTCTTTCAATAATGGTGCTCACCGATAAAATAGAAAGTAAAAGGAGCGGCCACATGGCAACTCCACCTTTTTCAAAAAGCTCTACTGGATTCACGGTCTTTTGGTACCTCCCCGACGGATTCCCAACTTTTTAGATCGTTACAATTGTGCCATATTCTCGCCTTAACTGTTTTCCAGACGTTTCTACCCTTGCTCAATTTTGGCTATTAGTTCTACCATTTTTCCTAAGAGAATGACAAAAACTAAGTGGGGCTAATCAGAGTCAAGGGGCGATGTAAAGGGGCGATCTAAAGACGATTAACAAGATTCAAGCTAGAAGATAACAAGATTAAGGATAATGGTTTAAACCTGAGCAAGAACAGTGAAAAGACTGACTCAATGGATATCGCCAATTGTGATCTTTCCCCTAATCGCGGGGGGGAGTTTGTCAATGATGACCTTTTTTGTTTGGCGATCGCAGCTTCAACAGGATGAGGCAGATACCCGTCAGTATCTTCAGGTGGAAATGACAGCCGTTCAGAGTCATATTGAGCAAGCTTTTAGAAGCCATATTTCCGCCCTGGATCGGATGGGATTACATTGGGAACAGGAGCAGGACTTTAATCAGCAGGAATGGCAAGAAGAAGCCCAATCCTATTTAAAAGATTTTGGCGGCTATCAAGCCATTGAATGGGTGGATTCAAGTCACCACGTCCGTTGGATTGTTCCCTTAGTCGGTAATGAAAAGGCCTTAAATCTTGATTTGTACCAAGAGCATCAGCGACGGCAAGTATTAGAACAGGCAGAACAACAACAGCGATTATCCCTCAGTCCAGTCCTTACCCTGGTTCAAGGTGGGAAAGGTTTTCTCGCTCTTCGTCCTCTACAAACCCCCAATCAGCCGAAAGGATTTTTATTAGGGGTTTTTCGTCTGCAATCTTTTTTAGCGGCGACTCTCTCCTCCGATTTAACCTCAAAATTAGGCATTGAGTTACGGGAAAAGGGGCAGATTGTTTTTAGTAATATCCCTGACTACTGGCAAACTGAAGATTGGCAACAAAAAACCATGATCTATCGAGAGCCAGGACTGCCTTGGCAATTGGTCGTGGTTCCCAGTCCCCGAACCCTCAAGGAAATTCGCTCGCCTTTTCCGATTTGGACGCTGTTGGGGGGATTAGGTCTAGCCAGTATGGTGGCGATCGCCCTTTATTATGCCTTGGTCAGTCGCCAAAGAAGCCAATCCTTAGAAAAAGCTTTGATCGAGCAACAACGAGTCGAGAGAGAATTACAGTCGGCTCTGATGCTCAATCAGGCAATTTTAGATAGTACTAATTACAGCATTATTTCCACCGATCTGAACGGGGTCATCCAAACCTTTAATCAGGCCGCTGAAAAGATGTTAGGTTATCAAGCCACCGAAATCATCCATCAACAGACCCCGCTTTTAATTCACGATCCCCAGGAAATCGAAGCGAGAAGTCTGGAATTAACCGCCGAATTGGGATTCCCCGTAGCCGGTTTTGAAACCTTTGTGGCCAAAGCTAAACGGCAGCAACCCAATGAAAAAGTTTGGACCTATATTCGTCAAGATGGAACTCGTTTTCCGGTTTTGTTGTCCATTTCAGCACTCCATAACGTCCAGGGAGAGATTACTGGTTTTCTGGGGATTGCCAGCGATATCAGTGAACGTTTACAGACCGAACAAATGCTTCGCCAAACTCTGCAAGAATTGGCCGTTCAAAAGGCGGCCCTAGATGAGGCGGCAGTGGTCGTGATTACCGATGCCAAAGGCGTAATTACCTACGTTAACGACCGTTTTTGTCAACTTTCCCAATATTCTCGTGCTGAATTGCTGGGCCAAACCCACCGTTTGGTCAAATCCGATTATCATCCCCCGGAATTTTTTAAAGATCTCTGGAAAACCATTAGACCTGTTGGGAAATAAAAGAGAAACAGAAAGTTTGCACAGTAAGGATTTCATCATCTCTTACCAATTAGGCAGCATTCAAATAGAAGTTCCATAAACCAGTAGAATTCAACATCAAGC
>JAYKJI010000247.1:0-2664 GCA_035285405.1 Snowella sp.
GCTTGATGTTGAATTCTACTGGTTTATGGAACTTCTATTTGAATGCTGCCTAATTGGTAAGAGATGATGAAATCCTTACTGTGCAAACTTTCTGTTTCTCTTTTATTTCCCAACAGGTCTAATATCATCCGCTAATTGATAGGGATTATTCATCACTGTGGCGATCGCCTTATCCCCGTACTGTTTAAAAATTTTGACGGCATAGATAGTGGAAACGCCATGACCCTGAAGAAATAACATCACCTCCTTAATCACTTTTTGCTCTGCCCAAGCCTGTTGAATCATCCTCACCCGTTTATCACCAATGCCAGGGACTTCTATCAGGCGATCGCTTTCTCGTTCAATGATGTCTAAAGTCTCCAAGCCAAAATGAGCCACAATACGTTGAGCGGTAACGGGGCCAACGCCTTTGATTAAGCCACTACCCAGATATTTTTCTAATCCCGTAAGGGTCGCAGGCTTCGTTTCGTTGTAGTGGGAAACCTGAAACTGAGGGCCATACTTGGGATGTTCCTTCCAACTCCCCTCCAATCTCAGGGTTTGTCCTGCCTGAATATGGGCAAAATTCCCTACAATCGTCGTTAATTCCTTCGCTCTCGGCGTTTGTAAACGAGCGACGGTATAACCCGACTCCTCCGCGTGGAAGGTAATCCGTTCAATAATCCCTGTGAGATACTCGTTGCTTGTTTCACTCACCCTAAATACCCTAATCGAAATCTGTAGAAAAACTTGTTACGCTACAATCAACAGAAAAAACTTACAATTCTTAATTTACTCCAGACACGCGCCAATAAACAGCTTTAATCAACTAATTAATGGATTTTAAATGCCAATCTAATATTGAACGACCGTAGCATCCAAACTGCGCCATAGATACCAAGTTGCCACCGTTCGATAGGGTTGCCAAACTTGAGCAAGATCTAAAATATTTTCCTTACCTTGACAATCATAATGACGTTTAATTGCATTCAAAAGGCCAATATCCGATAACGGCAAAATATCAGGCCGATTGAGATAGAAAATCAAAAACATCTCCGCCGTCCATTGACCAATTCCCCTAATTTTCAGTAATTGCTTAATCACCTCCTCATCACTCATCGTCTCCCACTTATCAGGAGTCAGTAATTGGTTTTCAAAAGCTACGGCGATCGCCTTCAGATAGCTAATTTTGGGACGTGACAAGCCACATTCTCGCAATAAATCTTCCTGAATCGTCAAAAAATAAGCAGGAGAAAACACCTCTATTTGACCTTCCAAACGTTTCCAGATGGCATCCGCCGCCTTAATGGAGATTTGCTGCCCAACAACCGCCCTCGTCAACGTAGCAAAAGCATTACCCTGATTTGTCAGCACCTCATTAGGATAAGCCTCAATTAACTTCGCCAGCACCGTATCCTGAGCCGTCAAATAAATTAAAGCATCTTGCCAATAACTTGGAATCATCGAACTTCACCCAAAAATAACCTCATCTCTTAGTATTGATCAGAGAAGGCGATCGCCTAAGTAATTTTCTGCATTACCGAGAGAGTCACTATAAGCCTGATTTTTTATCCACTTTTTAGCAGACTGTAAAATCTTATCATAGCTAATATTATCAAAACAACAGCAAAAACAATCATAAAAATCAATCCATAAAAAGCGATCCAAGTCTTATGAATAGGAACCCATTGCTTAAAGATTAATACTCTCATAATCATTGCATAAATAATTAATACAATAACTAATGAAATATTAAACGTAAAAACATTAATAATATTAATGCCACCATACTTTCCAGTCGGTTGAATGATTTCTGGAATGCTATAAATAAAGATTTTGATTGCTAAAATAAAGATCGGAATTTCAAAAAAAACTAGAATAGTAAAGATGATATTTTTAGTTAGCATTATATTATTCTCTTGATATGAAATTTACCTTGATAAAAAACAGCGAATTTAACGTTCCCGATCCGTTAAAGCATTCCTTTAGAAGACCTTAATCCTATGTTATTCTACTTTTATTTGTATAACTTATATGCCAGAATAATAGACAGTCTTAGGGCCGCCGAATGACACAAAAGTCAAAAACTCGATAGGCTTTAGCAAGAAAATTATTTCCACATCCTAACCCCCTAATATGGCACAAATCACTCTAGATATTCCCGATGAACTCCTAACGCAGTTAGAACAGACAGGTGAAAACCCCTCAGATTGGTTATGTCGCCATTTACCTGATGTTCTGAAATCTAGCTCTACCTTACCAGCCCATCTCTATCGGCATATTCTTGGCTTCATTGCCAGCAATCCTACGCCTCAACAAATCTCAGACTTTAGACCGACACCAGAAATGCAAGAACGCTTAAGAACCCTCCTTAATCGCTTAGAAACGCTGACTCCCTCAGAACAAGCCGAATTGGACGAATATGAACGGATTGAACATCTTGTCATTATGCTCAAAGCAGGCAACCTTAGAAATCTAGTGGGCTAATCGTGAGCAAAACCTACATCTCCGTTGCCCTTCGTCATCTGGTGACAGAGCGAGCAAAAAACCAATGTGAATACTAGACCTGTTGGGAAATAAAAGAGAAACAGAAAGTTTGCACAGTAAGGATTTCATCATCTCTTACCAATTAGGCAGCATTCAAATAGAAGTTCCATAAACCAGTAGAATTCAACATCAAGCGGT
>JAYKJI010000248.1:0-5079 GCA_035285405.1 Snowella sp.
GCTTGATGTTGAATTCTACTGGTTTATGGAACTTCTATTTGAATGCTGCCTAATTGGTAAGAGATGATGAAATCCTTACTGTGCAAACTTTCTGTTTCTCTTTTATTTCCCAACAGGTCTAATATCAATTTACAAACTATTTTGAGCGAGAGGTTCTACAAAAACGCTCTTATTTGAAGAGAGAATGGTGCATTCGTGTCATTGAGAATCCGCTTAAAATGGAACTACAGGAGCAGAATCGATTTAGATTTTGGGGCAAGATTGAAGAAATGGATAATCGCTATTTACGAGTTATCACCCTTGAAGACAAAACCACAATTCATAATGCTTTTTTTGATCGGAGATTTAAACCATGAAAATTAACTATTATCCTGAAACAGATTCCCTCTATATCCATTTTAGCGATCAAGGGAGTGCCGAAAGCCTCGAAATTTCTGAAGGGGTGGTGATTGATTATGATGAAACAGGTAAGTTAGTGGGGATTGATATTGATAATGCTACTCATAAGGTTAAACTTGAAGAATTTGTTCTGCATCAATTGCCTACAAAAATTCAGTCCTTTGCCGTTTGATTTTTAAGCGGCGATCGCGTTTTATTTTTTTATTCGATGGTAAGAGGCGATCTCGTTTGCAAAATTCTCTTAACAAGGCCAACGCAAACTATAACGGCGCGGCCAACATTTTACGAAAAATAGCGATAACACTTGGGCTTGACCTAAGTGGAATCAGTAGAGGTGCTTTGACTACCCCTTTGATGCTCAGACTTCGGGCTATTCAAGAAGTTAAGTATCTTCAGACCTGAGGGTGTTAATCAACTACTAGAGATTGAAAGTAAATTGGAACACAGCATCATTAAAGTCAAAGTCACTAACCCCTAAGTTTCCTGGTAAATCTTCAAAACCAAAGACATTATCCCCCCGATTTTGTAAATGTTCCGATCCATCTGGGTTAGCTGTCCCAAAGGTAAAGTAAGCAACTTCAAAATTGACATAGTTACTGACTGTTGCTGCTATATTGTCAGGATTTTTCGCAAGAAAGGCATTCATCCCGTTATTCAAGGTTCCTCCTGTTGGAACCAGTTTTCCGCCATTGGCAATAACAAAAGGCGAATAGAAACGACCACCTTGAAGGAGTACATCCCCAAAACTAGCCGCAGTTGTATTGGTGCTTGGATTTCCACCTTGTTGGAGGATAAAGTTATTGATTCGATTGGTAATCGCTGTTCGTGCGTAACCCGCTTCTCCTGGCCGTAAGATATCACTACTGGAATTTAGATCTAAGGTATCGGCGATGGAACCATTAACGTCTAGAACTTCATAAAGACCCACAAGATTAGTAAAAAAAGCATCTGTTTGTTTTAAGGCCGCATCATCTGTTTTTGCTCTAACGTTCCCTGGAACTCCCTGCACGTCATAGGTAAGACTCCCCAGATCAATGCTGCCTGGTGCTGGTTTAAATACAGTCGTTGGGCTGCTTGGATTAGGAACTGCGACCGTTTCCAGATTACCTTCTTGGGGAGTTAAGTGTAATAAATCTTGGTTACCATCTGCTCGTTTAGCAAGTAAGACGGGTTCTCCTCGTAATCCGTTAGGGATATCGGCAAAAGTACCTGAAATATCTGTTACTTTACTTCCTGTTGGAGTAAACGTTTTATCTAACCGCACTTCGGGAGCTGCTTCGGCGGCACTCGTACTATTCATCGACATAGTTGAATGATCATGACCCACACCCACATATGTCCAGACTTGGATACTCTCTTGCCCCGCAGGAATATCTCCGGTTGCTAGGGTTGTGATATTGGCATTACTAGTTTGAGTAGGCTGATCATTGGGAAATTCAGGGCGTGACAAGATATAGCCAGAGGTGACTTTCACTTCTCCAGTATAGCTATCGCCATAAGGTCTGAATTCTTGGGATAGGAGTGAGGTGTCGTGGGCCACGCCTGTGGGATTTAAATTTTTAATCTCACCTGACTGAATTAAGTTATAAAACTGGATGCCACTATAGATTTCGACAAGTCCTCGTCCGCCGTCTCCTTGGGCAACTAAAATGTCGCTAAAATTATCACCGTTGACATCTCCAGCAGCCAGGTTAATCAAGCCCGTAAATCCTTCATGATGGAAAGGATTGAGTTTGGTCATCAATTGATAATTTTGACCACTATAGATTTCAATGCGGGGAGCAATTCCACCGCCTAAGCCAACGATAACATCGGCAAATCCATCCCCATTAATGTCTCCTGATGCGATCGCGGACCCTTGTTGGAGAGCGGATTGGAAATCTTGGAAAGGATTAATTTCCGACAGCAGTGAGTTAGGATCTTTCCCATCGTAAATTTTTACAGTAAAACGTTCACTGGTGCTATTGAGGCGTTTCTGGATAGTGGCGATATCGGTAACGTTATCAGTGACATTGTTATCGATTGGTGGCTTGGTTTTGAAGTTAATATCCGCGATCGCGACTTGAACTCCACCGCTAAAGCCATCTCCATAGGGGTTAAGCTGAATGGTTTGATCTAGAGCACTGGCTAACGATAGGCGAACCGACCCTGAATTTTCTTGAGAAAGACCCAGCCAAGTTGAATCTGTATTTAGGATGACTCTAACGGCTGCCATCATACCAGCATCTTCATGGAAAAGAATATGGCAATGGTTGACGTAAGTTCCAGGATAATCCGCAAAGTTTAATAAAATTTTAACTTCTGCGGGGGTACCGTTCAGTTGAGGCGTGCCGTAAGGATTGTCTTTAGTCGCCGAGCCAGGCGCATAGGCAGGAGGAAGCGCGATCGTATCGCTCAAAACTCGGTCTAAATACCCACCTTCAATGTCTTTAACTGGTATGCCATTAATGTCTAGAACAACAAAATCATTTTGATGGATGTGGAAAGGATGCCATTCTAGTAAAGGTAAATTAATCCCTAACGCTTTTAATTTTTCATCATCAATTCCCGAAATATTGCGAAGATTCCAGATTTCTTTCGTGCCGAGCATTGGCATTGTTAATGGAGGCATCCCGCCACCTTGCGTGGCAAAATACTTTCCGTTAATGTTATAAGTGCCTTGGAAAGTTTCTACTTTAGTATCATCTGGAATATTCCCATTAGCAAGTGCGCCACCAATATTGGCTGACCAAGTAAACGTTCTTTCTTTTGTTACATCTCCTGCTAAGGCCGAATCGACCATCGTATTAATCTTGTCACTTTGTTGCTTGAGCACATCATAGGGTTCAGGAAATGCTCCCGTATCGACATGATCTCCGGTGACTTCTACTGTTGCTAAAACCTGCGATCCCCAAATCAAGTGACCATCTGAGAATCCTTTATTTTTCGTTAATAAGGGGGCATCATTCCCTAAAATCTCGTCAGTCGCATTGGAAATAAAATAATAAGTGCCTGGGTCTTCAAACCAATTTTGTAACGTAACACGAGCACCAGGGTTAAGAACAGGACTCTGGGTAACTTCCCGTCTAACTCCATCTACAACACCAGCAGCATCGCCATCAATCGCCGTTAACAATAACTTCTGAAGAGAGAGGGTTCCATCTGCTTCTACTTTAACTAGTTGAATCACATGGAAAGCATTTACCGTCATATTGGCAAAGGAAAATAAATTCCATGCCCCAGTTTTGGTTTGAATTGTGGGATTATATTGGCCGTTAACTGTATGAATAACATTTTCTACAGGTTCAGCTAAGGCTCCTTCTCCATAGGCAGAAGAAAAATTAGGACCTGGCGGATTTCCTTGAGGTGTTTGAGGGTTATAGAATTGCGGTTTAGCGTTGTATCCAACAAATGGAGCTTCGGAAAGATGATAAATTTTTTCCTGTGATGTAGCGCTGGGAATAAAGCTAAGTGGGGTTCCCGCCGGAACAACAACTCCGATAGTAGATTGATTTAATGGGTCATTTGGACTACCTGAGCGATATTCCTGTTGAATCCCAAAACTATTAATTGCCATAAAAAAGGCAGGGTTTGTCACAGGATCAAATTTATCCAGATCAGGTAAATCATAGGGAGGATTAATTAATAAAAATCCTCCTAAACCAGAGGCAACCTGCTCGTTAGTTTCACCGTGTAAGTGAGGATGATACCAGTCTGGTCCAATGAAATGGTCTTGGGGAACTGTAATGTCTAGAGTCCAAGTCTGTCCCGGCTGAATACCAATCAGAACGTTATCGCTATTGCCAACAGGAGAAACATGCAGCCCATGTGTATGAAGATTACTAACTTGATCTAAATTATTAACCAGCGTGATTTCAAGCGTATCTCCAGGATCAACAATCAACATGGGCCCATTAATCCTAGAGTTATAGGCTCTCAGGATATCGTAGGGAGTAGCTTTATTCAACCAATCAATAAAACCATCACCTGGCGCAAGAGTCCCAAAACCATCAATAACCAGCTTTTCCAATTCATCCATTTTTAAGGTGACCTGGAGAACTTTTTCTGGCCCCCAACTGGAATAATAGCTACCGTCATCTGCTTGGTATTTAAAAATTCCATTTTTGTAATCTTTATTGTCTTGTTGCCATTCCGCAAAAGGATCTTTGTAAGTAACTTTTTGATCCGGATGGGGTAAAACCTTTAAATAACCGTCTGCATCAAACCCAATGCTCCAGGAATTAAAGTTTTGTTGTCCAATAATGTAAGCATTTTCGAGATTAATTGGGGTGGTCATGGTGTTGATCTCCAAAAGTCCGAAGGCTAAACAAAATTATAATCTGAAAAAGACAAATGTATAGTCTAAAAAAGGAAAATGCTGGTCCTCCACTAATGTGTGTGATAACTCAGGCTTATGGATTCATGGAATCCTTGCATCACAAGTCTTTTACCCTTATCATTTGTGGATTGATGACTCTTATGATCCTATTCTCCATACAGTCAAGGGAAGAGCCAAATGCTTTTTACTCTTATGGTTAAATAATGTCTAAGTTTTATGTTCAATTACTTCAATCGCTTAATTAGGGCTTGCTGAAAAAGTCAAAAAACGAAAGAAATGTGGGTTAGGGAAGTATAAACTGAAAAAGCAGAGATAACTTATACTTATGATGAGAAGTCAAAATACGAATTTTGTTTAATCTA
>JAYKJI010000249.1:0-6306 GCA_035285405.1 Snowella sp.
AAAAATTCGTTCCCAAGCCGCAGGCAGCAATTTTCGCCAATGGCTACTTCCTCAAATTGAACGTCCAGATCGAGTCGGGGATATTGCGAGGGATGTTGAGGATGACCCAGGCTTTCCCCAAGAGATAAACCGTTATGAAGAGTTGGAAGACTATCTGCTTTTAAAAGGAGCTTGTGAAGCCGCAATTGACAGTTCCAAAGAAGCCTGGCTAGAGTATATTCAGCAATACCCAGAAAGGGTTAAACCTTGTGCTTTCTGTGATGAATGTGGAACTTCTATTGATTTAGATGAAGCCTTTGTAGTCTGGAATCCACACTCTAGTTTGATGGTTTTAGACTCTGATTGTCTCGACAATCTGAATAATGACTTTGATGGGATAAAATCTTGGAACTTACGGGACGTAAATAAAGTTGATGTTACCAATTTTTTAGATGCTAATATTAAATGCTTTGACAAAAAAGGTATATTCGTTCTTTGGCAATGGGAAATGCTTGAAGAAAAGTTAAAACTCTGGGGGGTTAATCCTCCGCCACCCATAGAGAAATCGGGATGTGTTTATTTCATTCAATCTCAAGGAACTCATACCATTAAAATTGGCTATACGTCTGGTCAGGCACAAAATCGTCTTAAGGATTTACAAACAGCCCACCCTTATCAACTCAATATCTTGGCTACTTTACCTGGAGATCGAAATTATGAAAAATCACTTCATCAAAGATTTGCTGAATATCGTTTAAAAGGGGAATGGTTTGAGCCTCATCCTGACTTATTGGCCTTTATTGCTCTTTTAAATAAAAATGAAACATAATCTTTTTGTTAGGATTTTATTATTGATTAAAATTACAATGTTAAACTCTTTCTTTTGTTAATCAAACAATTCAGAAAAAATGACACAAATAACTCTATCCGAACTTCCCGAAACTCTCCAAAATTTCCTTAAGCAAGCTCAAACGACTGGCGAAATTTTGACTATCACCCAAAATGGTATCCCCTGCGCGACTATTTCTCCTATCAAAAAAAGTAAACGAGCCGCCCTTGGAGCAATGAAAAACACGGGTAAAATTGTGGGAGATATTGTTGAACCAACGGCCAATTTAATCACTTGGGACGCTTTAGAATGAAACTTTTATTAGATACCCATATTTGGGTTTGGTATCTTCTGGGTGACTCTCGCCTTTCAACAACTTTAGCACAAGTGATCGCCAATGAAAATAATGAACTTTGGTTAAGTCCTATAAGCCTTTGGGAAACTCATTTACTGGCAGAAAAAGGCAGACTCATTTTAGAACCATCACCCAAACAATGGATTGCCGATAGTTTACAAAAACTTGATACAAAAGAGGCTCCACTATCCAATGAAATTGCAATACTTAGTCGTCAACTAAACTTATCCCATCAAGACCCAGCTGATCGCTTTATTGCCGCAACAGCAGTTCATTATGGACTTATTCTTGCTACTGTTGATAGAAATTTGACAAACACAATTTTTCTGGAAACCTTAAGTTAAAAGTGATAACGAGAAATATGCACATCATCACCAGAAAACGCTTAAATGAATTTGCAGAACAATATCCAGAGATGAAAACCGATACCTTATTTGTTTCTCACACCGGCGTTTAACTCAGAGCGATCGCAGGGAGGTAACGTTACTGTAGGTTTTCCTCGGAAATTAGATGACATTATGAGCAAACTATTGTCCCCATAATGTAAAGATTTGAATAGCTTCATCGTTTGGATTGCAGTGATTGTGATACCATTCAGGGCAAGACAATGATTAGTTTTGATCGCATTCTATTCGAGAATGTTATTAGAAATAGTTGCATAGTCTATTAACAGTAAACTCAAAAAGGAGAGGATTGCAATGAGCAAACAGACATTAGGATTTATCATGACCTGGACGAACAATACCCAAGATACAGTCACGATTACGGGACTATATGGGGATGGCAATCTAAACTGGAACGATACGAATGGTTCGGGGGAAGCTACGCTTAATCAAGAGTACACCTTACAGCCAGGGCAATCATTAACCGTTACATCAAACGTAGAAGATTGTAAGGATTTTGGATTCCAGTATGTTTCCCTGATCGCCAATATCGTTTTGCCCCATTATCTCAAAAGCCCGTGAATGATTGAGAGCGATCGCCGATTAATGCAACGACTCAATATTACTCCGTGATCGCCCCATTATTGTTGATTAGTTGATTATTTATAGGCTTCTCGACGATGCTTAATCTGATAGATCGTAACTTTTTGATAACTGTCATCAATATCATAAAGAACACGATAGACTCCAACTCGCAAAGAATAACCTGAATCACCTTTTAATTTTTTTGAATCTTGGGGACGAGGATTGTCTGCTAACTTATTAATATGTTGTCCAACCAAATTCGGATAATTATCAGGTAAATTAGCCAAATCTTTAATCGCACGACGACGTAGAGAAATTTGATACATTGACTTAAATTTTTAAACCCAATTCAGTTTTTACCTGTTCCCAAGGAACTTCCTCTTCCTGTTCGTGTCTCGCGTCTAGAATATCCTGAGCATCTTCCATATCTTCAAGCAGGGTTAAGACTTGCTCCCAGTCTTTTAAACCTAATAATACAGCCGATTGATGACCATGACTATCTACAACAAACTGTACTTTTTCTAATAATTGTTGAGTGTTCATTATTGGCTAAATATTCTTCAATAGCATTCACCAACATCCTAGCATTATTTGCCCAGAGCGATCCCGCAGAAATCCGCTTTGCGATCGCCGATCAATGCAACTACTCAATATTACACCGCGATCGCAGTCAGGAGAAAGTTAACGGAAATAAAAAATAGACAAAAAAAGGACGGCCTTGGCCATCCTCCATCGTATCATTACTCATTGAGGGGGATTAGAAGCCTAATTTAAGCCTAGCCAGGCCAGTACGCCTTCCCCGGTGAGGTATTCAATCAGTAGGATCAAGAGAAAACCAATCATGGCAGCCCGACCATTCAAACGCTCTGCATAGTCATTAAAGCCAAATTTGGGGTCTTCGAGTTTAGGAGTTTGGGTCGGTTGGGTTTCAGTCATGGCCGAAGAGAAAAATAGTTTACATTTCTTTAACTAACTTAACTGATTATTGATATTGTTTTACTTTTTAGGCTGCATTCTAGATTAGAAAGCATCTAGGGGAAAACGTGAAAGCAGGGAAATCACCCCAAAACCAATCAGCAGGGTTCCACTCAGAGAATTAATCCAACCTGACCATTGCCGCAGGGACAGTAATTGTTTCAAGGTTCCCGTAAAAGTTCCGACAAGAATTAAGGGTAGAACATAGCCACAGGTATAAGCCAGCAATAAACCGCCACCAAGGACGGCATTTTGGGTTCCGGCAATCCAGGCTAGTAAGCTGGCCAGGACGGGAGTGCTACAGGGAGAGGCAATTAAACCAAAGGTCAGTCCAATCAAGAAAGCGCGAGGGGCAGTGGGTAATTCGTTCTTAATCCAGTCAGTTGTGCCTAAGCTAGGAAGGCGTAGAGAAATTAATTCTAGTTGGTTTAGTCCCATGACAATGGCGATCGCACTCACCAGTAACGGTAGCCCCAGACCAATTTGCCCATAGATTTTACCAATAGAGGCTGCCAGAATTCCCAGTCCAGCTAAGGTGGTTGCTAACCCCAGAGCAAACCAGAGGGATTGCCAGAGAGATTGCCAACGCCCCAATTCTGCTTTGCCCCCAATATAGGCGATCGTCAGGGGTAACATGGATAACATACAGGGAGTTAAACTGGTCAATAATCCTGCTAGAAAAATAATGCCAATACTTAGGGCGTTAAGATGATTTAATTGCCAAGCCACCTGATCATTGGCAAATTGTTCAATGGCATAAAGTTGAGTTTGAAGGGTATCTAGCATCAGTGGGATAGTCTAGGTCAGCATTAAGATTGGTACTTCTTACTAGCATAGACAACTTTGGCAAGCAATCGCAGTTAATTGATAATGGACAATTGACAATGGATAATTATCAACTATTCATTATCAACTATCAATTAAGAGGCGATCGCCATTTGGGGGTTCCAAGAAATTTAAGCTGCAAGTTGAATAACAAGGGGTTGAGGCCCCTTGCCATTGTAATTTGTTGGGTCTGCATCGCTTATTGAGTCGCAATTTGGAGAATTTCATGCACCAGGCTCATGCTCTCATCGTAAAGCACGTCCCGTCCCCAGCGTTGCAGTTGGCGACCCAAGAGTTGTTCTGTTTTTTGATCTTCCAAGGCAGTCACCTGTTGAATACGATAGGATTGGGCTCCACCGCCCGCTTCCATACGCATACATCCCATGGTGCCGGAGCAAAGTACGGTTCCGCAGTCAGCCTGAAGATTGGTAGAGCCTAATTTTAAGCTAATCAAATCGCCTAAAACTGACCCTGTATCGGCGATCGGTAAACCGGCCAGTTCGGCTTCGATCAGGCGTTGATCCACAGAGGTGAATTGAATATGTCGAATGTCATAATCCCCGGGTTCATGTTTATAGGAAAGGGGTCGCCATTGCAAACGACTGGCTACCCAACCGAGATACATCAGGGCTTGAGTATGATTGCCTTTTTCGTAGTCAATGGAAATTTGATCAATTTCTCGCACCGCAAATCGTCGTTCGGGAGAATCAAAGGCTTCGGCTGTCAGTTCTTGCCAGGGAGCCAAACGGGCCCAGTTTAAATCCGCGATCGCCAAACCCTGGTTAAGCAGTTGAGTCACTTGTCCCATATCTGTTTGGGGTTCAGCAAAAATACTGGAATCAATGATCACCGTATTAGCCACAGACGCTAAACGACGGAAAAGATTATAGTCAGCATCGGGACTGGCTTTCCACCAAATAAACTTAGGTAATTCCGGGATCATTAACTCCACAATGACACCTCCCACTCGCTCTAAAGCTTCCGCCGTTCCTCGCAAAGTAATATACTCGCAGCAGATCAGAGCATTTTTATTGCGTTTTTGGAGCGGGCAGTAGGCAGAGACCTGGGCCTGTACCCCTTCATCTTCCTCGGCGGTGGGACAGAGGGTAATGATACGGCAAGGATTAGAAGCGGCGATCGCATCGGCAATGCCACTTCCCTCTAAATCAGGAGAATAGGGTTGGGCCAAACGTTGAGCAGCAGTGGTTAGGGTTCCAGCGGCCTTGGCCTGCTCAAATTCCTGGCGGACTCGTTGTGTAAACTCAGGGGTAGATTGACCTGTAACGGTTAACCCATAGGCTTTTTGGGCTGATTTAATAGCTGAATTCATGCGTGGCCCAGCAATACCATCAATAGGGCCAGTATAAAATCCTAGAGCAGCGAGTAGGGATTGAATGGAATCCGGTTCATAGACGACAAAACTAAAGGTTGTGGCTCTGGTTGCCGCGAGACCATCTTCGTTTTGTTGATAGCTATTCCAAATCTGGGATAACTCGGCTCCAATGACATCAATGGAAACATCCTTTGGGTCTTGTAGGGAAACAAGCGGTGGGGCTTGGGTTGTACTCATGATTGCTTTCCTTTTATCCAATGGGTCAGGGCAAGGTCATCTGCCCCAATATTAGAAGAGATCTCAAAAAATCCCCAGTTATTGCAGATTTTTTTTAGGTCTGCTCACCCTTGTTAAGCTCTGTCAAATGCTTTTAGAGATAGAGGCTAGAAATCCAAGGGCTTATTTGGAAGGCGATCGCTCTTGAGTCGGCACACAGTAGACTAAAATGTATTATCGGACTGCCATCAGTGGTGACGGTGATTATTCTAGTTGTCTGTCCAGAGCTAAGAGAAGTCGCATAACCTTTATTTCCTGAGAGAACGGCGGGACAGTTCCTCAGAAAAGTGAGAAGTTTTTCAAAAGCATATACATCAGGTGTTAATTTGGTTGTAGGAATCCAGTCATTTAAGGAAATACAATTGAGGTCAAAACAATGGCACAGGTTTTTTCTGGCAAGGTTGTTATCCCTAATGATCAGTTTGAAGCATATTTACAGCAGCTAGTCGAAACGGAAAAAGCGATCACCCCTTTTCGGGAGCAACTTGAGAAATATAATCAAGAATTTGGCCACTTTTTAGCCAGCAAATACGTTCCCAAAACGGTTAGAAAACATACCAATATAGTTGATTTATTCATTCACTTTATTTGTGTTTATACTGATGTTAAGCAGATTAATGAAATCACTAAAGGTATGGTTAATCTGCTAGGGAGACAAGAAGGGTTAAAAGTCTTGTGTGGCAAAGACTACAGCAAAAAGAAAAAAGACAAGATACTCTGTAAAACAGTACAATGCTCCTCAAAAAGAACATGATAACAAAAGAAT
>JAYKJI010000250.1:0-13038 GCA_035285405.1 Snowella sp.
TATTTAGCCCTGTCATCCCCCGTATTAAGCGATCTTGTTTGAATATCCTTTCTATATCTAGCATTCTTGGATTTTCTGGTCATTGCTTTTTTTCTTATTATCCCTTATAACCCAACAAGTCTAATTACTATCATCGGGAGGAATTTTATATCTCTATGGCCCCTATCAAGAGCCAAATAAACCTTTAGTACCGAGTAATCAAGCCTTTGATCAATCCTTAAAAGCTCGCAATCCTGCCTGGGGAATTCGTTGTTTAGAACAAGTAATTACTTTAGCAGAGACACAACACTTAAAATTGAAGAAAGTGATTCCTATGCCTGCCAATAATTTGTCTGTTATTTTTGAATTAGCGAAATAGACAGATACATGAATTAGAAATTAGAATTGTTGTTGATAACGAATTCTCGCTTGATTAAGATTATAGTCGTAGTCCACTCGAATTACTTGATTTTTATCGAGACGATATTGAGTGGAAAGGGTCGGATAAATTTGCAATGTATCTAGACCGATTTGATTACCCCAGGTAATAAACTGCATATTTGCATCAAAAATCCAATTTTGTACCCAAGGAATCACCGTTGCTCCCACCTGAGGAAATCCTGCTTTAACCAGTGGTTGATCATTTTGTTCCTGCAAACTAATATTAGGATATTGATTAGCAAATAGCGTTAAATATTGATTGCGCGTCATCGGCGGAACACTGGAAATAGATACGAGCGGTGATCGGACTAAATCCTGCATAGAACTAATTCCCAAGGAATAATTTTGAAGACAATCACTAAATTGAGATAGGTTGGTAGGGGAAAGTGGAGTTTCGGTTGAAAAAGGCGGCTGCTCATTCAATAATAAAGGACAGCGATCGCGCTGTAGTCTGGTGAGTTCAGGTAAAGCTTGTTCCGGCAATAATTGGGCTGCATTACCTTGGATACCAATATTTAATAATAGAGATTGAGACTGCCCACTTTGCACCAAATCATCAGGAATACTATTATCTCTGGGGGTAATTAAACCCAGATCAAATAAATACATTTGCAACTTTAAATCAACGACGGGATTAAGTATCCCCTGGTGAGGAAAAAAGGTTAGGGTATTGGGTTGATGTTCATTAACAAACACACGACTGGGAAAGAAATCCATAAAACCTCGATTAACTCGAATTTCCCCTCTGGGTTCAATTGAATGGAGACTATTTAACAAGCCATTGAGCCTTAAAATGCCACTAACATTAAAGGCAAAACGAGGAAATCTTTGTTCTTTTCTGAGTTCAACCTGATCCAAAACAATTTCTAGATCTTGAAATTGAGGAACTTCTAATAAAAAAAGCTGAGGAGTTTTCTTCTCAAACCATTGTACTTGAATAGGAGGAGTGGAAGAAAAAGTCGGAAGGGTAGCCGGAAGCGATAAAATGCCATCTTTGAGGAGAAGTTTTCCACCGATAATCGGGGTTAAAGCCGATCCCTTAATGCTGATATTGCCCTGAAATTCCCCTCGATATAAATGACTTGGATCATCCTCTCGATGAGTGAAACTCAGGGTTAGGGGCTGGCCTAAGGGAGCCGTGTCTTTAGAAGGAGGAAATAACGGTAAAATACCTTGGCTGATGATGCCTTGACCACCAATATTGCTCTTCAAATTTTCAAAAATAAAATGATCATCTTTGAGGGTAAGGTTGCCATCGAGGTTTAATAATTGACGGAAAAAGGGCGTTTTCAAGGCAACATCGTTTAGGGAAAGATGAACTTCACTCTGTGGATCTAAGTTCAATTGTAAAGAATTGCCAGGGGTGATTGTTCCCTTGGTTTGGAGGTGCAAGCGACCTTCTCCTTTTTTCCAGATGAGGCGATCGCTGGTTAGATTATCCATTAGGGCTAGGGCCTCGGTGGTCAGCGTCACTTGCAAAGCAAAAGCATAGTCATTATTATCCTGACCTGGTAAGGAAAGAGCCGTTGCCAATTGAATAGCATCAGGAGCCGTGGTTGCTAAAGAAAAATTCCGATCTTGATAGGCAAACTTGCCGGTGATATCCTGGTGCAATAATTGACCATTCCAGGCTAGATCCTGTAAATTAAAAATGCCCTTTAATTGGGGTTGTTTAAAACTACCTTTAACGTTTCCCGATAGATCAATAAAACCGCTAATATCGAGGGGAAATTTAACAAAATCTTGCACTGAGTCTAAAGATAAATTATCAACGCTAAAATTGGCTGATTCTAACTGCAATTCTGAACCTTGACGAAGGGCTTGAAGATTGGCTTTTCCTTCCATACCACTGCTTTGTAACTGTGATGCCAAAGAAAAATGAGGGCCATGCCAACTACCCTTAACTGAAAATTGATCAAGGGGTATAACTTGGGACGATTTAATCACTAACCCTAAGGGATCAATTAAGGCAGGAGCAGGAGCCTGGGTTTGCCAGAGCCAATGCTTACCCTGTACTTGAAAGTCTAAGGTTGGAACCAGTAATGTCCCCCCCAAATTAAGATCGGCGGTGAATTTTCCTCGTAAATCTAATACCTGCGGCCAAGGATGTTCGCGCTGCTGTTGCGTTTGTTGTCGAATTAGTTGATCAACCTGCCACAGTTGATTTACTTTTTCAGATAGAGGCGAATTTGGGGGATTAATAACAGTGGTTTTGGCTGTGCCTAAGGAAGTTTGTAGGCTTGCTAGAAGAGGTGCAATTTCATAAATATTCCATTCTTGTAACAGGTCGTGAATATTGGCATCCCGAATGCTTAAATTTGCTAAAAGTGCACCTGATCGCAGATTTAATGAGCCGTTGGTGATCCCGTAGTCCTGTTTACCTAGCCTTAAAATTGTTTGCTGAAGTGAAATTAATTGATCCGCATAACGAAAATCAGTATTAAAACGCTCGGCTTGCAAAAAGCTAAAATGGGGACGATCAATGCTTAAATTTCCCAAGGCAGTTCTATCGGCCAAATTAAAGACAAGATTTCCCTGGGCCATTCCTGCTAAGGGTTGATCAATGCCAAGGTGCTGAAGCCAGGCTAATTCTAATAATTCAACGGGAAAAGATTTGATCTGAGTGACAAAGCGATCGCGATCGCCTTGGCCGGTAATAATAATAGGCTTATCCTGACGATTAAACTGTTGAATACTCAGGAATTTAGGAAAATAGAGAAAAGGGCAGTTATTCTGGAAACAGGCCTGCCATTGAGTCGAAATTTGATCGCGTTTTCCTCGGAGATTCAGACTCACTATTTGACCATCTTTAACAATGATTTGGCCACTTAATTGTGGTTCAAAGGCAAAGCGATTAAGTTTTAAATTTCTAAGATTTAGCTGACCAATAATTTGTAGATTATCTAGTAGAAAAGGGTAAGTTAAAAGTTGTTTAGTTTGTAACGTTCCCGAAAAGTCTCCCTGACCTTGCAATTTCAGATTTTGGGGTAAAAGATTCTGTTGAATTGCTAAACGCGCTAGAATTGGATTGAAGTTAATTTTAGTTAAGGGAGAATGGGTCTGAAGCAAAAGTTTAACTGCCTCAATATCCGGTTTTGTCCAGGATTTTGTGAGTATAATATCGCCTTTACCTTGAAGTTGATAAGGATAACTAGCTAAGCTAAAATGATCGAGGTTTACGGGAACCGAAGTCCTTGCAAAAAGTAGAGATTGTAAACTTCCTGATAGTGCTAAATTGCTATTAAGGGCTAAAGACGTTAAGGCTGAAGAGACAAAACTTGGTAATTGTTTAATGGGTTTAAGTCTAATTTCTGGAGCCTTTGCTTTAGCTCGCCATTGATTATTTTGGATAGTAACTAAAGCTGAAACAGGTTGTTCTGCGACAAAAACTTGAGAATTTATTTTTCCGGTCAAATCATTCAAGAAATTGCTTAAATTGCCAAAGCTAATACCTTGAGCAAGAAAAGAAGCAAGAGAATTAGTTAACTGAAAATGGGTATTTTTTAACTCAATAGGTAGTATGATGCTAGGAAAAAGAGCGTTGAGATTTAAGTGAGGTAAACGCCCGAATACATTGATCTGATTCTGGACTAAACTGGCCTGAATATTTCCTGTTTTTTTGCCAATTTGAAATTGGGTTTGTAGAGAAGAGCGAATGGCATCGAGATTAAGTTTAAAATTGGGGCTGAAATTATTTGGCGATCGCCGTAGCCATAGATTTTGAGTCGAGACGATATTTTGCAATCGACCTTGCTTGACTTGTAATAAAGGTGCAGCTGGATCAAGCCAAGGATTGAGGGATAATTTATCCCAGGTAATAGTATTTGTTAATAATCCCCCCTGCCATTGTAACGTTGCGATTAAAGGAGACTGCTGAAAATAGGCTTGGGCCAACCCTTGAGCTTGGGTAACAGTGGGCAACCCATGAGCAAATTTCCCTTTGACGACTAATTCTCCCTGCTCTAGTCGGAGATTTCCCTGACAGAATGCCTGGTAAAACAATAATGATGAAGAACAGCGATCGCCTAAATAGTCCTGAACCGCGATCGCCTGACTAGTGGCGATTAATTGCCATTGATGTTGTTGAAAATCACTTTTGCCAATAATTTTAGCAATTGTTTGATTATTATTCTTAAGATTATTAATGAACGATAAATGCTGTTGAGTTAAAGTTAATTGACCTGAGAGAGAAAGCAATGAAGGACTAGAAATATCAGTGCTAGATAGGGGTTGCCAGGTCGCTTTGATTTGGGGATTGCCTAAGTTGCCATTGATTTCAGCTTGGGTGAATAAATCGGCAACCTTTAAATGAATAGGGCGAGGTATGACAGTGGCGAGAGATGAAGCTAGAGAGACTTTGCCCTGTGCTGAAAAATGGAAGGGAATTTTTTGCCAACGGAGAGATTGATGACGAAGAATATCTTGCCATAATTGTAGAAAATTGGGTTCTAGATAGCCTTTTACTAAAAATCTCCCCAGATCAGAGAGCCAACTTACTTCTTTAATCGTGACCCGTTTTTTATCAATCGTAAAAGCGGCTGTTAATTGACCTAAAGGCACTCTATTGAGGTACAATGGCTGACTGGTTTTAATCAAACCTTTTATCAAGGGAGCGGTTAAAGTTCCTGTTACATGGATTTGAGATTTTACCTGACCTCGCAGAGAAATTCCCTGAGGTAAAAAATTAGTTAAAGTTGTTAAAGCGTTTAATTGATTAAGGGCAATCTCGCTATAAAGATTAAAACCTGTGACAAAATGATAATAACCTCTTAGTTTAGTGCTTAAAGTTCCCCAGGTTAATTGGGTATTATCAAAAACAATCTTTTGATCCTTGAGAGCGATATTCAGATTTAAAAATAGCGGTTGTTCTAGTTTTTTTAACCGAGCTTCTAGGGGATTTAAGTTAATCGTTCCCTTTCCCTGGGCTTGGGATAAATGGTCAAGATTTGGTAGGAATAAACTCAGATCTGCAATGAGGTTGCCCTGTTCTACTTTAAGCCAAGAAGAGGGTAATAAAACACTAAATTCCTGAAGGGAAAGTTGCTTAATGACGAGAGCTAGTTGACTTTGGCTATTGGCACTTAGGGTTTCTCCTGTGAGGTCAATATCTGTCTGTTTACCTCGGACATTTAACGCATATTGCCAACGAGAGGAAGCTGATTCGAGATAACGAACTTTGCCTGTCACTTGTAACGAGACAGGGGGCAATTCTGCTGATTTTTGAATTTGAATAGCGGCTTTTTCCGTCTTAACAGTTAAATCCAAGGGAAGCGGTAATTTGACTGCTTCTACCTGAATATTCAACCATTGCCCTTGATCATTGGGCTGGATCTGGCCCTGGGCTGCCTGAAGCTGAACCACGGCCTTGAGGGTTCCTCGATGCAGCAGTTGCCAAGGCTCAAGGGTAATAACAACGGATTGTGCTTTAAAACTGTTGGTATTCTGGGGAGTTGCCGGTAAAAAAGCTGGCCCCAGAGTCAACTGAGTAAGAGAAAGCTGTTGAACCTCGGTAATCTGAACGGGACGATGAATAATACGGGTAGCTTGGCTTGCTAACCAGTCGGGTAACTGTTGCTTTAACCAACGATGAAGTTGCCAGGTGCCAATACTCCCTAGTCCCCCCAACGTAATCCCTAATCCGAGGGTCAGGGGATGGCGAATAATTCGTTTTAACTTAGTCAATCTTCCTCAACACCTACCATCACTCAACCACTAATAGGAAGAAACGGGGCTAGGAGAGGACGACGGTGCCGGGTTGCTCATTTTTAAATAGCTAGGATTTTCGATCAAAGAGGTATTGAAGGGATTAGCTAAGTCTCTGGTGCGAACATTCTGTCCAGTGGTTTGTTGGGCTAGGGCATCTTGGTAAATGGCTTCAAAGGTTGCTGCATCATTTTCAATTTGATTATCAAAGAAGGAGCCAGGAAAGGTTCGCCAGCCAAAAATTTTGTTGGCCTGTCCCGATATGTTAGTACCATCATAAAAACGTCCTGTTTCGTTATAGAAGGCCCGGTTAAAAACGTTGATCAGTTGATCGCCTGGTTGTACCCCTGTCTCGCCTGAAGAAGTCATGCCAGCGTCGATCATCGAATTATGGGGATTGTTGGAAGTATTACGGCTCTGACCCCGTGCCTCTAGAATGCGTTTTTCGATTTGAGTTAAGCAGGCATTCAGTCCCGCAGCAAATTCATTACGGGTTAAGGGGCGATCGCCGCGATAGGTGCGGTCTGGATAACCGACAATACAGCCATAATTTTCAACTAGATTTTTAAGGGCTTCATAGGACCAGGATTGAGGCGACACATCGCGGAATTGGTCAATGCTATTAATCTGGTTAATCATCCCAGTATAGTTAGCATAATCTTGGGAAAGGGATGGAGAGGATGATGGGATCGTAGGGGTGACGGGGGCAGTTTTTCCAGGGTTTATCTCCTGGGCGATCGCTGGCATTCCTAGAGCAAGAAGGCTGAGAACGGTTCCGAGGGAACTGGCGGCTAAAAATCGAGACACTAGGCTTTCCATAGCGATTGGCTCCTCACAATTTGCCTAAAAGAGTTGAACGATGGGCCTGACTAAAGCTTATATTGAGGTTAGCTTAGTTTAAGGGACTGTTATTTCTCGAGCGTTATTGACTTTTTCTATCTCAATCTTACCGAAAATTCCCCCATTTCCGAAGGGAGCCTGCGTTAACATTTGCGAATTGTTTGATTATGTCCTCTGATCCGCTCTCTCCTCTCTGTTTAGCCACCGCCCATCTGTCGGCCCTCCGTCATCATCTCTTGACCCTTTTTGCCAGTCTAGCCTACCAGGAAGGGGATTTTGTTTTGTCCTCTGGTCAGCCAAGTCCCTACTATATCAATGGCAAGAAAGTTACGCTTACCGCCGAGGGTGCTTTGGCAGTTGGTCGTCTGCTCTTAGCTGAATTACCTCCAACGGCGATCGCGGTGGCGGGTTTAACCCTGGGTGCTGATCCGTTGGTGACAGCCGTCAGTGTGGTTTCTGCCTATGAAAACCATCCTGTGGCCGCTCTGATTATTCGCAAAGAGGCAAAGGGTCATGGCACTAAAGCTTACATTGAAGGCCCCAATCTTCCTGCCGGTGCCAAGGTTATTGTACTAGAAGATGTGGTGACAACGGGCAAATCGGCCATGTTAGCAGTCGAACGTCTTCGTGATGCAGGCTATCAAGTGGATGAAGTGATCACTTTAGTGGATCGAGAACAGGGAGGGGCTGAATTTTACCGTTCCCAGGGTTTAACCTTTCGCGCACTTTTCTCCATTACCGAGATTCAGGCGATCGCCAGGGATCTGTACTCACAAAAATAAAAATACGATGATGAGTGGCAATGCTAATTCAAAAATGCAGTGCATAACTAGAAGCTTGACAAACAACAGCTAATTAGCTGACGGACGGACACAAGTATGTAAAAGCCTGACAAAACAAGGGTTGCCAAGAAAGAAAAAGTCTGATGTAGATAAAGAACAAGAATCCCTAAAAGATAAAAACCCAGAACAGTATCTTCTTGGCACAAAATCACTCGAAATAGCCAACAATGACAGAGCCTTGCACCGTACCAACTATTCCCATTCCGTCACGATAGGGGCCAAAGGCTAAACTACTTGACCACTTTTTCTTAATGGTAGTACCTTCTTGCCAAGCGATAGTGCTCACATATATTGGGCTGGGGTAATTCTTTAGTTCATCGGGTTCCCCGATCAAGATAAGACAGTAATATTTTCCACTAGTAGTACAAAGCTTAATGTTAAATGCACTGTAATCCGAAAGAATGCCCATAATCACGAATTCGCAGTCAGCTTGCCAATCATCAATTTTGATCCGGCAAAAATCCGGATAGAAAGTTTTGCTATGAATCAGTGTTGGATCGGCGATCGCGGCAGTAGGGGAAACAAAGAGACTGGCTAAGGCCAAAAATGGAAGTATTTTTTTTAGCATGGGATAAATGCTCCTCGTAAAGATGGGGGATAAGCTTGCCTAGGAAGCTGACGGGTAATAGAACTGTGTACATCAAACTTCGTAATAGACCTTGGCTACACAATATTATTCTTTTAGCGAATTAACAAGTATAATTTACGAAGATTAACAAATCTATTTCAATGCTTAATTAATGAGTTAGATAAGTTAACAGGTTAATTAGTACCTTGCTGATCGCCGCATCCAGACCAAAAGCACCGGATGTCAATAGTCCTAATAAAAAGAGATTGGCAAAAAAAGTGAGTGGATGGTAGGAAATAGGTTTTAAATCTGGAAAGATAAGTAATAAAATGCAGAAACCATCTAATCCGGGTAAAGGCAGCAGGTTAACAAAACCAATCAGAAAGTTGATTAGTGCAACAATGACTAGTACTTGTACAATGGAATCAGGATACGTACTTTTTTTGAGATAAAGGCAACATTGCAAAGCAATCGCCAGGTTGGTCATGGGGCCAGCCAGGGCTACTAAAGCGTGACCCCAACGCCCATGGCGAAACTGGTCGGGATTAAGTGGCATAAGCCCCCAAACAATTCCGAAGACAAAGGCACAACAAAGAGAGACTGCCCCCAAATGCACCATCGGATTTAAGGTAATATGCCCTGTTACATGAGGTGTATCGTCTCCTTCGTAGATGGCAGCAAAACCATGAGCTAATTCATGTAGCACAATGGAGAAAATCAGCGTAAATACGATCAGAAAATAAATAAAAGGGTTTTCCAATGCGAGTTTGATAAACACAAGCCCTCTTTTGCTTAT
This sequence comes from Snowella sp., assembly GCA_035285405.1. GTDB lineage: Bacteria > Cyanobacteriota > Cyanobacteriia > Cyanobacteriales > Microcystaceae > Woronichinia. Next base: position 9,170 of record JAYKJI010000250.1, read on the forward strand.
ATCGGCGGTTAAGTTAAGTTGCGTAAAAAGTTGGTGTCTCGATAGATATAGGTGCAAGCTCGTGAGATATAGGTGCAAGCTCGTGTACGAAGTCTTTTATCTTCACTTTAGGGCGAACAAGAGAATACGTCAAGCGAGTACTTAGAGAATTCTGTGTATAAAGTGAAATTGTGTGCTATATTTTCCTGGTGAGGCGAACAGCACCGTTTTCTTCCTTGGTCATTCACCGTGATCGCCTTGGTCAAAATGAATGACCTTTCTTAAAAGAACAAAAGTTCTGACTTGACTCTAGTAAAAATTTAAAAAGGTATCACCATGAAGCGTTTATTCTCTTTAACTCTCCTGTGTGGTTTGGGTCTGATGGCGACTATGCCTGCTACGGCACAAAAGAAAGATAAGCTCGAACCACCAAACTGCTCGTCTTCTTCAATTTCAGGTTTGATTCTTAATCCTGGTTGCAACTCCCCCGAACTTAATAGCAATAACAAAGAACTTATCTGTAACTACAAAAACAAGGATTATCTCATCGGAGAGATTTATCTAAAGGCAACGACAATATTTGATGATGTCTATTTTATCCAGCTCGAAAAGGGTAACAAACTAGTTGTTAAATTTTCGACAACTGAAGGGAAAGGCGATATTGGTGATCCAGTTCTTGTGATCAAACAAGGCAACAATTATTATGTCGAGAAGTTTCAACCTAAATGGATTGCATCTCTGCCAGGAGTTAATCTGTCTGATCGCAAGATTAATAGTGTCATCAGTCGTTATTTGAAGACAGGCGAAACGGTTGATTCTTTTTGTCAAAAATCACCCTCTGAATGAGAGGTAGGTTATCCTACTTGTATAGAATGTAGGGGGCTTAGGCTCTAAGTTCTCTACTCTATAGAGCGGGGAAACAAACCTATGGAAAATGGCTCTCCCGAATAAAGGGTGATCATCAAAACTTAGGTTGAAAAGCAGGTGGAGAAGCGGCAGCACATATTATCAAAATTAAGAAACCCCATCAGCTTGACATTTAATGAGCTTAAGACAGTTATTAATCCCATCCACCTTCGGGATTTAGAAGGCAATCTTCTCCAATGACAGAAACCCATTAATTATTTAAAAATTCCCAAAAATGTTCAATTCATCAAAGTTATTAGCAGAGCAACTATTACCCCACAATGGCAATGCTTTATTGTATAGATCATTTTTCAATTCAACCGATGCGGATAACTATTTGTCAACGTTAACTCATGATATTTCTTGGAAGCATGAATCCATTAAACTTTTCGGAAAATTTATCCTGCAACCGCGTTTAACTGCTTACTACGGAGATAAAAATTATCCTTATTCTGGAATTTCTATGCAATCACAACCTTGGACACTAACCTTACTAGAAATAAAAGCAAAAATTGAAGAAATTTCCTCATTCAACTTTAATGCCGTTTTACTTAACTTGTACCGTGATGGTAATGATAGCATTGGCTGGCATTCCGATGATGAAAGAGAACTTGCTGATGGTTCAGTTATTGCCTCCCTAAGTCTAGGAGAAACAAGACGATTTATGTTTAGAAATAGAAATGATCATGCCCAAAAAATAGAACGCCAACTCAATCATGGGGATTTATTAATTATGAGAGATATGACGTAAAAATTTTGGCAACATCAAGTCCCAAAAATAAATAAAAAAAGTGCTGATCAAGTCCAGGTAAGAATTAATCTAACTTTCAGAGTAATCAAGTAAATGGTTCTTCGGTGCTTGTTATGTCAAATGTGAGCTTAAACCCTGTCTAACTCGAAACCCATCGTTTTTTGATCTCCCAAGGTGATCGCCTTAAATCCTCCTTAAAAAGGGGGACTTGTCCCTGGAACATATTTCAAAAAACTACAGTTCCAAAAAAAGTAATGGGTTAAGTTATACTCTAAATGGATATAAACCCCGTCTAACTCGAAAACCCCTAGTTCTCAAAATAGAGGTGGTTTAAGATAGTTAGTTATTTGAATTTGTAAGAGGTCTAATGACTTCAGATAGGAGGCAGAAATGATTGTTACGATTGGTAAAAATGGTATCTTAGAATTACCGATGGAATTGCAACAGCAACTTCACGAAGGAGACAAGTATCAGATCTCGATGACCGATACTGCTATTGTGTTGGAAAAGGTCACTCAACCTTTGACCTGGGAAGATTTATCAAAGCGCATTGAAGCGTTGGGGCCAGACCCAGAGCAACCAACCCTGGAAGAAATTAGTGAAATGGTTAAAGAGGTCAGACGCGAAAGACGAGCGCATCAGTTATGAGGGTGGTTTTAGATGTGAATGTGTGGGTTTCAGGATTACTTTGGCGAGGTATTCCTGGGCTTATTTTAGATTTGTCTGCTGATCACAAAATTACTGTTTTGATTTCTCAGTCTTTGTTTCAAGAATTAATCCACACACTGAGCAAGCCCAAACTGCAACACCAAATTAGAGCATTAGGTGTAACAGTACAAGATTTACTAGATACAGTGCGAGAATTGTCTGTTTTTTGCGACAGTACGGAAGTTGCTTGTCCACAGCTACGCGATCCTGATGATCTGATTGTGCTAGGAGCGGCCCAAGCGGCTCAGGTGGATGTGATTATCACGGGGGACAAGGATTTGCTGGTTTTGGCAAATTTTGAATGTATTAAAATTTTGAGTCCTCAAGATTTTTGGGACTGTTATTTGGGTCAAAAATTAAGATAATTTAAAGAAGTTTTTTGATCTCCCAAGGCGATCGCCCTAAATCTCCCTTAAAAAGGGGGACTTGTGCCTAGAGTGTCTCTTAAAAAAAGGATGGGTTTAAAAATACTGTAAAGATTTTGCGATCATTGTGGTTCGGTCTTGGGCGCGGTAGATTGATCACAACCTTCAATACAAACAAAATCACTTCTGTATGTCTCCTTATTGGCATTTTTGTCAAACCGGACGATATAGCCTTTCGGTGCCACAGAAACATCTCGATCGCCTTTTTCTGTAAATTGAATCGTCTTGGTTGCTCCTTCAATATTGACAGATTGTAGGGCTTTAGCGACAGCTTGGCGATTTTCTTGAATATCGGAGGTGAGGCTTACTTTCCTTATGGCTTCTGTTATGGCTAATGCGGCATCGTAGGCCATTCCTGTTCGCCAATTTAAACCATCAGAACCTTTCGTATTTTCACGAGGCCAAAATTTGTTATATTTGTCGGTAAACTTACGATTAGCTTGAGGATGCCAGGGAGCAACGACAATTAGCCTTTGATGAATAACATTCTTAATATTTTTGTTTGGAATATCTGTGAATATAACGTCATTACCAAATACTGGATAATCTTTAAGTAATTCGGTGATTTGTAATGCGTTTTCAATTTCTTTCGATGGTAATAATAGCAATGTATTAAAGCCGTCTTTTAGAAAATTATTTTCAATTTCTTCTTGATCTTGGGTAAGATTTTTTAAATTGCACGGTGCTTCCTTCTTAGGATCGTTAAAAAATGCAGATAAAAATGCATCTGTGTTACTTGCTTTATCCATGCAAACATATACTTTTTCAGTTCTAATGCCTTGTGTATCCATGTATTGGCGGAGCTGTTCAGCTAAATCTTTATCTGTTGGCACAACTCGATAAATATAGATATTATTTTGTTTGTCTATTCCCTCTCTTAATGTCGTTGTGGTACTGGTTGGACTAATCATCACCAGTCTTCCTCGATTATATTTTTGAGCAGCCTGTTTAGAAACATCACTTTTGTTGTGGCCTATCTGCTAGGGAGACAAGAAGGGTTAAAAGTCTTGTGTGGCAAAGACTACAGCAAAAAGAAAAAAGACAAGATACTCTGTAAAACAGTACAATGCTCCTCAAAAAGAACATGATAACAAAAGAAT
>JAYKJI010000251.1:0-3282 GCA_035285405.1 Snowella sp.
TATCAGATTTCACGCCAGTTATTTATTCCTGTTATTCGCCAATTTATTCTTGACCATCATACACAAACTCCTCCTTACTTCTGTCCCTAGCACATTTTCTTGTTTTTGACAATGCGTAACTCCTATAGATGACGAATTGCCTCTAGATTGGGAGGATGCCAACTACCGACGAAAACCACTGTAAAAGTATTCTCTAGTCCTAATTTTTGCTTTTTCTGATAGCGTTCCTGTAAAGATAAATAATCAACTGCTTGGAGATCAACACCATTGGGAACTTCAATAATTTTACCTAAATCAACCCCATAAAGATGATGTAATGTTTGGCCATCCTCCCTAGAACAGACCATAATCAATTGACTTTGTTGACAACATTGATTTTCGACTTTTTTTGTCCAGTTAAGTAATTCATTTCCTACCGTAGTTTGGGATAAAGTTTTCTGTTTGAGTTCAATTTCTACATCCTGGGCTTCATACCAGAGGGGTTTATTCGTCACCGAGCAAATGGCGGGCAGTAAATAGGGATGACGGGCGATGACAAAATCTGCTGACTGCGTGGTTTCTCGTAAGGCATTAACATAAGCCGGCGTTAGGGGATAAAGTTCTGACATTGCCACATCGGTAATGGGAAATCCCACCTGTTCTTCTAAATACCATTCCTGTTGTTGATGAATCTGAGATTTTGGAACTCGTCTTTCATAAAGATGGGGCGCGATTTCAAGACTCAATTCTTGACTATCCACGGGGCCAAAGGTAACTAGTTCAATATCATAGTAATCTGCAAGATATTTATATAAATTGAAAACACGACTTTGACCACCACCCCTGGGTGGAAAGACGGGAAAGGTAAGAGCAACAACAATTTTTTGTCTTCGTTGAATTTGGGGTTTAGGGATCTGCGAAAATTTGGCAATAAACGGCGGGGCTGCCAGTAAACGATTAATGGTTGTTTCCCAAGTAATACCAGATACTAACTTTTGTCCACTTAATCCCATTTGCTGGGCTTCCTGGCGATGTTCACAGAGATAATCAATTCGCTCTGCCAAGGCTTGGGGATTCGGGGCAACAGAATAGCCGGTTTCTCCATTAAGGACAAATTCATTGGGGCCACCAGCATCAGTGGTAGTTAGAACTGGCTTACCACTCATCATGGCCTCTATGGTGACCAGGCCATAATCCTCGTCATAGGGAATATAGGGAACGGCTAGGGCATTGGCATAGAGATCAATTACCTCTGAATCATTAACAAAACCTAGGAAGGTGATACGTTGATCACCCTGGGCTAACTGTTGAAGTTCTTCTGCATCGGGCCCTGTACCAGCAATTTTAAGTTCCACTTTAGCCTTAACATATTTCATTGCCTCAATCAGCAACCGAATACGTTTAGCACCATCTAATCGGCTAATGGTAAAGAGATAATCATAATCGCCCTGGCGAAATGTTTTCAGGCTGGAAGGTGGATAAATAACTTCAATAGTTTGATTATTGGGAAAGTAATCTTGACGTTTGGTTAAGTTCTGGGAGATAGCGGCATATTTGTTAATAGACTGAGGTGACAAGGCTAGATTGTCTAGAAAATGAATAATTTCCCGAATAAAGGCTCCTGGAAACTGATCAATATCTGTCGGCAAATCCGGTATCCCTTGAAGCTGTTCTAATTGCTCAAAAAAGTCCCTTAAAAAGATTGCAGATTTTTCACCTCGCCCCATTAAATTCCGCAAAGTGACAATTTGGCGATGTTCACTTATGTAGTTTTCTGGTAGTTTTGTGAAATGATAAGTATCATATAGTCCCCGTAGTCGGTGTAGCATATAACAAAAATGGTTGGGATGATTCACCATCCAGGCTGGATATTTTCCTGAAATGACTAAATCAAACTGATCAAGATTTAATTGGGAAAAATTTTTATAACTATTGATAATTTCCCAGAAGTTTCTTTCAGGACTAGGAATTTTGATCAGTTCCGCCTGATGGGAAGTATGGGCATTGATATTTTCTAAGAGCCCCCACCAGAGTTTTTCGGCACCACCAATGCAAAAAGGAACAGGACTAGGTGCGACGATCGCAATTTTCATAAATAATAAATTAGCAAATTAGCAAATTAGAAGCCGTTGAATGACGTTATCCCAGGAGATATGGAGTTGCTGATACCTTTCTCTTCCCGATTCTCCCATTTTTCGCGCTTTTTGTTGCTGAAAGTAGAGATTATCAATGGCCTCAGCGATCGCCGCTGGTTCAGGAGCAAGAATATAACCCGTTTCCCCGTCAATGACAAATTCTAAGGGGCCACCAGAGTCGGTACAAGTAAGAATGGGCTTTGCCGCTAACATGGCTTCTAGGGTGACATAACCATAGTCCTCTTGATAGGGAGCAAAAAATACCCCCAAACAACAAGCGTAAAAACCTAACATTTCTTGGTCATTTAACCGTCCAATTAATTGCACCTTGTCTTTCAAATTCAAGTTTTCAACCATCGCCTGTAAGTGACTTTTTTGTCCTCCTTCTCCGGCAATTAAAGCGACCACAGGAGATTTTACCCATTGCATGGCTTCAATTAATAAATCCTGTCTTTTAAGACTTTCTAAACGGCTCGGAAAGAAAATATAGGGCAGGGCTGAAGCCGTATAAAACTGATCCGCCAGTTTCGGTGGATGGTATAGAGGTGTTGAAGGGATTTGGTTAAAATAGGTCAGTCGATCCGATACCGTTTGGGCGATCGTGTAAACTTGTTTAAACGTTTTTAGGGATTCCCTATCACGTTGATGGATTTCTAATCGTAATGCCTGGGCTTCTGGTTGTTCCGAAAAGCCTGAAGTAAAAGCGGTATTCCAGAGTTCATAGACCGCACGGTGTTGGTGTAAAATCCAAGCAACCTTATGGGGATGTTGTAGATAAAAACTTGGAAATTGCAGGCAAATCACTAAATCTAGAGCATAGCCATTCAAAGACTCAAAATTTTCCCTTGACCAAATCTCCATACTCCGTTGGACTTCCGAGACTGGTGCAAAACGAAAAGGCAGAGTAATTTTTTCTACTTCATGACCCGCCCGTTGTAAAGCGGCAACCAAACCATCCGCCAGAATCTCTGCCCCTCCTCGAATAAAAGGAACTTGTACCGCACTGATAGCAATTCTCATGGCTTATACATGGCTTATATAATTTCTGCTAGGGAGACAAGAAGGGTTAAAAGTCTTGTGTGGCAAAGACTACAGCAAAAAGAAAAAAGACAAGATACTCTGTAAAACAGTACAATGCTCCTCAAAAAGAACATGATAACAAAAGAAT
>JAYKJI010000252.1:0-6193 GCA_035285405.1 Snowella sp.
TTCTTTTGTTATCATGTTCTTTTTGAGGAGCATTGTACTGTTTTACAGAGTATCTTGTCTTTTTTCTTTTTGCTGTAGTCTTTGCCACACAAGACTTTTAACCCTTCTTGTCTCCCTAGCAGCTGTAAAGTACAGAGTAACCATTGTTAGATCGGAATTGTTAAAGTCGCTTTTTCTGGATTCTGCACCTTGTAAATTAGCTCCCGACAAATTTGCTTTACTAAAATTTGCATGATTCAAAATTGCTCCTGCTAAATCTGCGCCTGTCAAATTAGCATTACTCAAAATTGCTCGATCCAATTTTACCCTTGTTAGATTTTGATTTTGAGGTTTTGTTGGATATAAAGGCGCTTTAACCGTTAAAGAAAGATTTGCCTCACTTAAATTTGCATGAGATAAATCTGCTTCCGTTAGATCTACCCCACTTAAATTTACACTACATAGATTTGCACTAATAAAAACTGCTTTTTCAAGACAGCTACCACTTAAGTTAAGATGTTCTCCTTGTTCATTGGGTTTACTTAAATCTTGCTCTGATAACTTAATATAGGAGAGTTCCTGTCCGCTAAAGTTTCTTTGTCCTCTTCCATAATAAAACAAGAACTTTTCAGACCTACTTTTAAAACCAGATTCCTTTGATTGTCTAAAGCGTGGCTCTGTTGAATGCCTTTCGTTCCAAGATCTAGTAAAATAACTCATATGCTTACTAAAATTAATCGAATAAAATTGCAATTCATCTAAACGACTTTTGAGGAGCCTCTTTTTGACAATACAAATAGACTACATGGTGTCCACTGATTATGATCGAATTTTTAGTTTCATAAACCAGTAGTAAAGACTCTCCTTAAACTGATTTTAGCTTACAACTCTCAGAAGAATCTCCAGTACATAGTCATTTTTAGGTAAATTAGTAAAAGTTATTACTCCTCATCTTCCTTATCATCATCAGAAATATAGCTCAAATCCTTAAGATTCCTGATCTTAAACAAATGTAAACTTAGTGAGAACATCGATCTTTTAGTGCAATCGCCGATCTTGTCGTTAAATTGACAAAAGAAAACTTAACATTTCTACACAAATAATAGCTTATAATTATTTGATTTGTTGGGTTACGTTTCTTAACTCAACTACAGGGAAAATAGGGCGATCCGTCTATTTTAAAACTATTTTTTAAGTTTAAAAACGGCTACAGGAGTGAGCATATTTTCAGGTAAAGATTCTGACTTGTGGTGATGATGATGATGGTGATGGTGTCCGTGAGCATGATCATGATGATGGGAATGATTATGATCATCTTCCCTTTCTTGATAGGCATTTTCGATCGCCAAAGGAACACCATGAGGCGTATTTAAAACCGCTTGATGCCAGAGATCTAATTGTTTTTGATAGGTTTCCCAATCTGTTAACCCCCGTTCTACACATAATCTTTCCAAAGCATTTAACCAGTGACTATAGTAGGTATCGCCGCGATCGCGATCGCCCTTTGCCTGGGCCTTTTTAATTTCTTGACTAAAAATTTCTACCCATTCTGAGCAACTTAGAAAACCTTGTTTAATCAGTAAATTACCGATCGCAAAAGCCTCGGCTTCCCAGGAATCTCGAAAAATAGGTTGATCATCCTCTTTCAATAAAGGGGGAATTGGTTCTTGGGTTAAGTCTTCCAGAATCGGATCAAAAGTTGTCATAATTTTAAAAATAACTTGATTAGTTGATTTTGTCGGGGCGTAAGGTTTGCGCCCATTAATTACTCAGCCAATTTCACATAGGGTTCAAACACATCCGCATAGACAACGGTACGTTTATCTACAAAGTCTTCTCCCCAGAGATCAGCCCCTTCAAATCGCACGTTATACAGAGGGGTATAAAACTTTTGTAAACCGCGACAAGCAATATCGGGATAGGGGCCGTAATATACCCCTTGAAATTCAATTTGCCCTTTATCGTTGCGTTTTTCTGCCGCTAAACCGTAGTAAGCAACAATCGTTCCCACCTTGCCCCGAAAATAGGGATATTCTCTGGTATGACCTGTGGATAACTGATTAATACATTGCACGCGATCGCCGACTTTAAATTTAGGTTTAGCCCCGATCTTCTCAATAGAACCAACCTGAGCGGGGTCATATTGTTCAGATTGATATAGTCCCTTGGCATCGGGACGGCCTGCACCAGGTACCGCTTCTTTAAAGGCTTGATCTCGAATTGCCTTGGCTCGTTTTTGGGCAGCCGTAGTGGTAATTTTTCGAGTTTCCATTTCGCTTAAAGAAACCCCTAATTTATCGCCATAGATTGTGATTAAAAGACATAAGGTTTCTAACCACAAAGCATCGTAGCTGCTGTTCATGTAGTCGCGGGGATTCATGGTTTCCCGACCCCAACGGGCCGCATCCAAACCCCAAAAAGGAACAGGTTGCCCTGGCTTTAATCCCTTTTCAAAAATAGTGCTGAGGGTGGCAAAGATCGCGCCCAGTTGACCTTCCCATTCTTCTAGCCAGGCTTGATCATCGGGTTGATCTTTAAAGGGAATTTTGCCGTAGCCCGTCCAGCCTGCGTTATAATGTGGCCCTTCCATAATTGTTGCTCCTTAAAAGGTTAAAAGTCTGACAAATGAGAGATAATAGCAATTAAATAAGTAAATCTAAAAATTGAGCAGGTTTAATAATTTGGGTATCGAGATATTGCTGAAGAATTAATAAATCAGAGTCGCCAGTAATCAAATAGATGGAATTTCCAACCCTAGCTAAATCTAAAAATTTATTATCATCTAGATCATCACAGAGATTCACTTGAAACTCAACTTCAAAAAATAGACTTTTGCGGTAAATCATTTCCAAAAAATCAATCCGATCTTCTAAGGAAATGTACCTATCAAACTTTTTCTTTTGAATACGAGTAATCAGTTCTTCATAGGTGGATTCACTCTGAATTAACTGAAAATGAGTAATTACTTTAGTAAAAGCTTGATTAGGAGTTCCTAATGGATTTAAAACCGCGCTAATCAAAACATTGGTGTCAACTACGATGGTTTTAAGATTCATCGGCTAAAAGTTCATTAAGAATTTCTTCTGTCAAGCCATTTTCTTGCGCTTTTTTACCGATGCGTGCCATTAGACTGAGCAAATCATCTTCCGACGATTCAATAGTTAAATTAACAACCTGATCAGGCTGAAATCCTAAATCGCTAATTAGTTTAGGGAGTTCACCTACAGTGATATTACTCAGAGTCTGTTTCATTTTACTTCTATCCGAAGTTATTTAATAAAATTGACTAGGTATCAGTAAACAAAAATTTTGGTTTGAATCTAATCAATGAAGTGATTAGCTCAGACAATCTTTTGTCTATTTTAGCACTCCCTCAAAAAATAAGTTAGCTATACAAAATTTCTGCTCCTAACATGGCATTGCGCGTTACCCGTTTCCGTAATTCATTTTCACTGAGGTTTGCCCAGGCTTTTGGCATTTCAGGAATAACAAAGAAACGTACCTCTGAGTTAGAATCCCAAACTCGTAATTCATCAATTTTAGCGGTGTAATCTTTGAATTGTCGCAGGCGATCGCCTTTTCCTTGATTCGCATCTTCAGCAAATTCCACTAACACTCCCAGAGGATCGGAGACACTACGAGCGCGATACTGTTGGGATTTGTACCACATGGGTTGAGTTCCCAAAAGGGCTTGGGGATAACAGGAACAAACTGTACAGGTGACAAGATTATGAACAAAGAGCGTTTTGCCATTTTCTTGCTGTTCTCCGTTGGCAAAAATACGGATATATTCGCCTTCAGGGCCAATCGTTAAACCAAAGGTAATTTGATCACTGAGATAGGGTTTTCCCGTGTCTGGATTAACGGTATTAAACAAAAAGTCTCGAATCAAAATTGCTGCTTGAAAAGGTTTATCGGCAGGAGGAGCTAATAATTTAGCTTTCCAGTCGGGATTTTTCCAGGCATGGGCAACAACGGCGGCTCCGAAATGAGGCCCAACCACTTTTTCGTAGTAGTTAACAAAGCCTTGAACTCCTTCTTCATTAATGATTTTTTTCTCAATCAATAATTGTTTAATGGCCAGCACTCGTTCTTTTAAGGGGGGAAGCACAACTTCCGTATCACCTTCAGGGGTTTTAAAGGTTGTGTCTGCCACAGGAAAACCGCCGTGCATGGCTCGTGATTCGTCAGGAATAACGCCATCTTTAACAGGGGTTTCTGCGCTAACGGGTTCCCCCAGTTTGTCCCGTCCTGCTAGGGTTGCGGCCCCTGCGGATAGTCCTGCTAATCCTGCATTTTGCAAAAATTTACGACGGGAAGCATTGGTTTTTTCCTCGTTATTTTGTTGGTCGGAAGACGAGTTTTCCTGAGTCATAATTTATAGTGAATAGTGGATAATTAATAATTAATGGAAATTCAAAAATAGAGGCTTTGAAGATCAGCTTGGGCAAAATTTGGGGTAGGGGCGAATTGCGTTCGCCCATTGAGTAACTAAAAGAAAAGTAAATGGCGATCGCCTGTTGATCAACTAAAAGAAATAGGAGGTTTTTAATTGCCAAATCCAGATCGGGGCATTGCTGTTATTATTCTCAGGATGAATAACGACTAAAAAGCCTGGTTGTAGGGAAATGTTGTTGTTAACATTATATTTATAAGCGGCCTCAATATGCCAAGCGGTATCACCTTCTGGGCGTAATCCGGGACTGGTTTGGCCAATGACGCGATAGGGATTTCCTACCATCAAAGAACCGATATTTCCTTCCCCAAATAAATCAATTAAGGACAGACCAAAATTCCATTCAAAAATGGTGGCACTATCCCCACGATTGACGTTAAAACTTGGGTTCGGTTGTTCTGCATGGGCAAAGGCGAAACCCACATCCCCCGTAAAAGCTAATTCGGGCATGGCTCGCCAGCCAAAACCAAAGGTGGTGTGATCCGCAGAGGTCGCAATGGAGGCGGGAGCAGGGCCTGGATTACCAAAGGCCCCAGGCGGAATAAAATTGGTTCCAAAGGGTTGATCGGCATACAAACTGCCTGTTTGACCAGATACCGCCACCCCTGGCCCCGCAGGATTATAGGAACGAACATAAACTAAGGTCATACCCAGATTATCGGTCGGAAAATAGCTCAACTGGGCGATCGCCGCATTACCACCATTAAAAAAGCCTGTTTGAGGATCACCGCTATTAAAATCACCATAGAAGCCTGCTCCTAAAGATAATTGATCGCTAAATTTGTAGTTAGCGGCAACGCCTGGACGGGCTAAGGTTTGATAATAAATGGGGTCAAAACGGCCAAAACGACTAATAGAAACTGTATAGGGTGCAAAAATGGCAAAAGGTTGAGTAGAAGTTAATAATTCTCCTGAAACTTCTCCCCCAACAGCATCAATAAAAACGGAGAGATTCTCAAAAGGACGAAATTTATAAATTAAATCGGCGATCGCCAAACTATTATTGTAAGGCGGTGCATCAAAGGACAGACGACTCATATAAGTTCCCGTCACATTGGGCGTAAAACCGGCGATCGAAGAACTAAAAGGGGTTAAATTACTTGTCCATAAATCCACCGATAAACTATCTGTTCCACTAAAACTTGTCGTTAAGGATAATAAACTGGAATATTGGAGCGTGGCCTGACTTTGTAGTTTAGCCGCAGGACGCAAAGTTTTGATACCTTGATCGGTAATAATATTGCTAGTTGCAGCTTCCGCACCTGTTGCCCCTGCCACATACATGGTTGTTGCGCCAAATAATTTTGTCGTCGTAGAAAATTGATGATCTTCGAGATAGGAAACTCGACTTTCTAGATTATCTACCTTAGCTCCTATGGCGGCTAATTCGGCTTCAAAATCCTGGGCTAAACGCTTTAATTTATCTAAATCTTCCCGTAATACTGCCACATTTTCCTGAAGCAAGCGTTCAATAGTATTTATGCAGGCATTTAAGCCCGCCGCAAATTCCCAACGGGACAGGGCGCGATTTCCTCTAAAGGTGCGATCAGGATAACCGACAATACAACCATAACGTTCCACTAAACTTTTGAGAGCTTCGTAGGCCCAAGCCGTCGGTTCCACATCCCTTAATTCATTGACATTAGTAACTTGAGATAAGTCATTATTACTGGCTTGAAATCCTTTGGGTTGTCTCGTTTTTTGAATTTGTTGTAAAAGTTGCTGACGGTTAGGGTCAAGATTATTGCTGGCAGGGTT
>JAYKJI010000253.1:0-42023 GCA_035285405.1 Snowella sp.
TACTGGTTTATGGAACTTCTATTTGAATGCTGCCTAATTGGTAAGAGATGATGAAATCCTTACTGTGCAAACTTTCTGTTTCTCTTTTATTTCCCAACAGGTCTATTTTCAACTGGCATCTCTGTTGAATGAGCAGCAAATCCAAATAATTCTTCAGGAACAAAAAAAGCTGGGTCTCCGTTTTGGGGCGATCGCCGTACTGCAAGGTTGGTTAAAACAGACAACGGTGAACTACTTTCTTGAAAACTTGGTAACTCAGAATAAATCCAGTTCAGGTTTTCAGACCCAATTAGAGAAAGGTCTGATTGTCCAAAAGATTTCGGCTCGTCAAACATCATCTGCTAAACAGACATCTTCCCTATTCATTAGTGAATCGAGTATTACCTACCCCTCTAGTTTGGAGCCGCGAGGCACTCGGAAAAAGGCGAAAAAAGAGTCCGATTTGTCTGAGGTGTTAAATATCCAGGTGGCTTGGCCCGAATATCCTTCAGATCAAGATATGAATGATGATGAAAAGTATGATTTGTCCGAGGCGTTAAATCTTCAGATCGCTTGGCCCGAATATCCTTAACTAAAACGGTCTAGGGTGCGGTATTGGATGGCTTCCGCTAGATGATGACTTTGGATTGGGTCAGATTGAGCCAGATCGGCGATCGTCCGCGATACTTTTAAAATTCGATCCATTGCCCTGGCCGATAGTCCTAATTTACGAATGGCCCCTTCTAGTAGGTTACGACTAGCATCATCCAATGGACAAAATTGGCGCAGGTGATTGGCCTGCATTTCTGCATTACAGACGATTTTTCCCTGAGATTGAAAACGTTTTTGGGCGCGATCGCGGGCTTGATTAACTCGTTCTAGAACGGATTGGGAGGTTTCACCCTGACTTTGTTGGGTCATTTCTTCGGGTTTTAGGCGATTAACTGCTACCTGTAGATCAATGCGATCCATTAAGGGGCCAGATAATTTTGCCCAATACATCTCCCGTTGACGAGGCGAACAGGAGCAGGCTTGAATGGAATCGCCAAAATAGCCACAGGGACAGGGATTTGTACTCGCAACCAGGGTAAATCGAGCCGGAAAAATAACCGATTGCCGGGTACGAGAAATGGTAACGAAGCCATCTTCTAGGGGTTGACGTAAAAATTCCAGAACATTACGCTTAAATTCCGTTAGTTCATCTAGGAAGAGGATGCCGCGATGGGCGAGGGAAATTTCACCTGGTCGCGGAAAGCTACCCCCTCCTACGAGAGAAGGGCCAGAAGCGGAATGGTGAGGACTCCGAAAGGGGCGGGCTTGGATCAGAGAACCCCGTTCTTTTAATAATCCGGCCACAGAATGAATTTGAGAGACTTCTAGGGCTTCCTCGAAGGCCAAAGGGGGCAAAATACTGGGTAAACGTCGAGCCAACATTGTCTTTCCACTGCCAGGCGGCCCTACAAAAATCAAGTTATGACCTCCGGCCGCTGCAATTTCTAAGGCTCTGCGGGCATGGTTTTGACCCTTGACATCCTTGAGATCGGCTAACAGTAACGGCGATCGCTGAAATTCGGTTAACGCATCTTTCTGCACCGGCTGATGTTGGTTTGGCTCTGCTAAAAACTGTGCTACTTCCCCGATATGTTTGAATCCATAGACTTCAATGCCCTGGACAACGGCGGCTTCCTGGACATTATCAATGGGAACCACTAATCCCTTTAACCCTAACTTCTGGGCTGTAGCGGCGATCGGTAACACTCCCGCCACAGATCGCAAACTACCATCTAGCGACATCTCTCCTAAAATGGATATGATATTAGCAAGTGCGTGGTGTTTTTTATGAGAATCATAGGTAGAGCAAGGGTTTCAAAAAAAGAGCAAGCAATGGGCCAAGCTCTTAGCCAGCAAACTCAGAGATTATTGGATTATGGGGCTACTGAGATTATTAGTAGTGTTGAGTCTCGCGGTAGTCAGTTAAGGAGTAATGATTTTAATCGCTTGATTGACTTGATTGAAGTTTCGACTAACCCTTCTGAGTTGACGATTGTTGTTACTCGGTTTGATAGGTTGGGAACCTTGGCATCTATTAATAAGATTGTTGAGGCTGTAGTAAGACGAGGAGCTAATTTAGTGGCCATTGATCAGCCGCTTGACCTTAATACTGTTATGGGTCGTGCCTTCGCTAGTATGTTGGGCGTGATTTCCGACATTGAGGTTGACGGGCTTTCGGATAGGGTCAGACATGGCCATGCTTACCACCAGTCCAGAGAAGCTGCTTATTCCCCAGTATTTGGCTATGAAAAAGTTGGTGATCGCCTTAAATTAGATACTGATGTATTTTTATGGTGTGACGGTAAAGACTGGAGCATTGCTGATATTGCCAGGTATCGGGTTGATCTGGTTCTAGAACTTGGCTCTCTGACCAAAGCACTTGCCGCTTACAACGAAAAATTTGGGCTTTTTCCTCCCAAGATGAACACTATAGGGCGAAAAAAGATTTTTGTGTCCTTGGGTGGGTTTAGTAATTGGATTTCTAACCCAATTTTGCGGGGCCATATTTCCTATGGACGGAAGGGTAACGTTAGCCTTAAAAGTCAGCATAAATTAAAAATCCTTTTAAATAAACATGAGCCTCTAATTACTGAAAGTGAGTGGATTACGATTGAGCAATTATTAACATTGAATGCTAAACGTAATGGGAATCATGGCAATTCCGCTCAAAGACCATTTGCTGGTTTGGTGAAGTGTCCTGTCTGCCTACGAATGTGTAGCTCTTTCAGTTTCAAGCTGCGTGACGGTATTACTAGGAGGTATGGTTATCATTGTGTGAGTGCTAAACGCAAGGGTTATGACTGTCCTAATAGTAAGTCAGTCAGAGAGGAGAGGATTCGTGATGCTGTCGTTCAGAGATTAGTTAGTTATGCTGATCAGATTTTTCTATCAGAGCAGGATTCCCCTAGTAATTTAATTGTTGACCCTGAGATAGCCGGACTTCAGAAAGAGTTATCTGATCTAACTGCAATGGGAAGTACCAATAAAACGATTCTTGATGCCATTGATAAACTTAAACAGCAGATTCAACAGCGATCGCTGCGATGTCAGCTTGAGAGGGCGGCTGGGCAGCAAAGAAAGGATGAGTTAGTTGAGGTCTTCAAAGATCCCTTATTTTGGAGTGAATTTGTTGAAAAAAAATTAAGCCCCTCAGAAGTGAGGAGCTATTATCGCAAATGGATTAGAGTGATCTGGATAGAAGGTGGTGAGATTACTGGGATTGACTTGAACTTTTAGATTGGTTTACTTAGGCATCATGCTATCCATCAACCCAACTGCAAACAGGACAATCCCAATGAATCAAGGGATAGTCTTCAAACTCATGGCCACAGCTTGGGCATTTTCCCGTAAACAGGGGATGAGTATCTAAAATTTCTAACTGCTGCTCTGGGGTTAATCTTGATGGTCTGTTTTCTAGTAAGTTGTCACCGTACCAGTAATAACCCTCTGGACTCCAAAGTTCTTGCTCCTGCCCGTTAGCTCTAAAATCCAGGCAATCGCTCTCTACTCCTTCAGGGTGAACGGTACAAATTAAGTGGGGGTCGTGGGCGTAAAATGAACAGCGATCGCAGTTAGAAATTTTGGGCATTAAGTGAATAAATTTAGTCGGCTCTTGCGTCTATTACTTTTGCGAAAACTCTTGTTGTGCCTGGTTGATCACAGTCTGCTATTGTGTAAACGTCTAAAATTTTGATCAATTGATTCTTATAAAAGAGCGCAGTTATACTCTTTGTGTTGTTTTCTCCTTCATGTATCCACGTTCTGTTGAACTCATCGCAGTTTGTAGGTTTATTCTCGTGGGCATAAGAGTATTCATTTGAAATCAAAAAATACCCATCTTTCTTAACTGTGTCAATTTTTGCAGACCTTTCTAGGCCCATTAAGTAGGGTGGCTTTTCGTATTTGTTTCTTGATTCGTTTTTCCATTCTGTTCCGTTAAACTGTCCAACGGAGATCCAACCCTTGTACGAAATTGCATAGGCTTGTGCTAGTGCATTTGCTTTTTGCTTTTCTATGGTTTTCACACCAATTTGAGTAATAAAAGTCAAAAGAGATAATATGATGACTAACCAGCCTATTCTGGTGGGTCTGTTATTATCTTTCCATGTATCTTTTTGCGTTACACCAATTAGGGTTGCAGCAAGTCCTAAAATAAAACTAATTAGGTTTAGTAATTCAATGATATTAAACATAAATCACCTATACATTGCTAATTGTTTTCCCCCTCCATTTTACTTAGATAACTCAAACTTGTAATGAGGATATTCGTTATCTTAATTGTTGCTTAATAATGGGGTCAGGTATTCAGGACATTGGCCAAAATAAAAAATCAGCGATCGCACTTTAGGATTTTAGGCATTAATGGAACTCCAGGGCATTGAACATCAGAATAACGAATCGGCGATCGCTCCCATCGGGGGGAAACTTCCATACAGCCTAGAACTAACCAGTGGCAAAGTGCTTGATGTCTTACTGGCCCTCTTTCCAGGGAAAGCAACCAGAAAACAGTTAAACGGCTTTCTTTACTCTCGCACTCGTCCAGGTTTTTATCTCGAACTCAATGAGTCTCTGCATTTAGCCTATGCCGATCAAAGGGATGGTCACGGAACTGCTCACTGGTGGCGGTTGTTTTTCGGCGATCGCCTCCGTTCCCAGATAGAAGACCTCACTAAAAGTAATGCTTTGGTTGTCAGTCAAACCCCTAGTAATCAGGCCAATAGTGGGGTCAGGGCAGATCATGGATGGTTTGGGATGTGTTTCAGATCAAAGGTCGAGATGAAAGTTGCCCAGGAACTCCATAAACGCGGTGTAACCTTCTTTGCTAATGCTAGGGGGTGCTACAGTCTCGAAGGTTCCCCAGTCTCAAAGGAACTTCTTAACGGTCGGGTAGAAATAGATTTTCTGGTTTTCCATCAGGGGAAGTGTGCCATCCTCCAAGTTGACGGGCCACAGCATAAGGGCCAACGGGAAAGAGATTACGCAGGTGATCGGGTGCTACTCCGTGAGGGTATTCCTACCGTGAGATTTACCGCTAAAGAGTGCCATGAGAAAACTGCCGATGTGGTGACTGAGTTTTTGGGAATTTTTACTAGGGGATAACAGGCGATCGCAAACATAACAGGCTTAAGCCTGTCCGCACCGTTCGTAGTCGTAGTCCAAAAAAGGTGCAGAATTATTGTATTTAGTATCTTGACCTTCTTTTAGGGAATTGACAAATTTTTGGATTTGCTTGGTTGTAATAGGAGCGATTAGGTTTCCATTTCTTAACTGCGAGCTTTCCAATAAATTGTTTTTGATAACAAACTTAGACGTATTTGCCCAGTTGTGAACCAGTGCATCAAAGTCACTCCAATCAACGCTACATTGTTGTTTGAAAATTTTGTCAAGAGAATTGTAAGCATCTTCAAACCGTGCCGTTTCCGCAAAGACAAAAGCATACATTTTAACAATCCGTTGCTTTTCGTACAATTCCTCTAATTGTTTGTAGGAGCGTGTGTCTGATTTAGGTATAGGTACACTAAAATCATATTGTGATGTTGCATCCACTATTTTAGTGAATGTATTTTTATCCAAATCAAGTCCTAAACGATTATTGTAGTCAACTATATTTGTGGGTTCTTCAGTAATTTTTTTGCCATTAATGTAAAATACATAATAGTCTTTTGGTTGCATTCCTATAACAACTTTATTTACGATGTTATTGTCACAGGTCTTGATGACGTTTACATTAAATAAATTTTCTGGATTTGTGATTTCAGGACGAATTTCGTTTTTAACAAAGTCGGACATATTAGAAATGTCGTACTGGATTCCATTTTCTTTGTTGACTGTATATTGACAGTTTTCTGCTAGTGCTTTTGGGGTAAATGATGTAAGTATCACAATTGATGTGAATATCACAATTAAAGATTTAAAAATCGCGGAAGTAGAAGATGAGATAAATTTTAAGTTGCTTTTCATTGGTTTGTTCACCTGTGGTAATTTGATTTTTTGATGGTTAATCAGAAGTTTGTTAGTTCATGTCACCTCCTCTCATTTAAAGGCGGTAAACTATTAACAATCTTGACCGTCTCTAAACTAACCCGAACAATGCGCTTAACCAAGTCCACGATATAGCGAGGGTCATCTGACCAGTCATTAGGATTGTTCACAATACTACTATCTTTATCTTTAGTGATTTGATAGCGTTCGATAATCCATTCCAAAGCTGATTTACCGTTAACGATATAATCATAGGTTTCTAAGGGAATGTCAGCTAAGGTAATATGGCTGTTATAAACAATACTAGTTTTGTCTTTATTACGTTTACTAAAGACCATTTTTTCTACCCGATATTCTTCAGGTTCCAAATATAATTTATCTTGATATTCTTTGAGATTATAGGGTTCAATAGTTTCATAATTAAGATGCCAATAAGCTAACTCTCTCCCCGCCTTACTAAATGCCCAAAAGTCCTGAGCATAGGGGATACGGGGTAACATCTTTTTCAAATCTGACGCAAACCGTTGTTTATATTCTGGGCTGTGTAGAATCCCATAAACGTAATAAAAGATGTCTTCTTTGGTGAAAGTGCGATCATTATAGGTGTTTTTGAAGTCAGTGAGAATAGAATCGGGGATGTTTTCTTTACAGGTATATTCACCTGTTTGGGAAGATTGAAATAATTCGCCTAAATCGCTTTGTTTTTCGTAGGTGTATAGAGGAAAACATTGGCTAGTATCATGAAAATGGTAATTAAGAACAACGTTAGTTATTAATGCTGAAAAGTCTTTAGCTGCTCCAATTCCAGTTGTACAAATTACCAAATTTTCACAACTTAAGGTTGGAAATATTTTAAAAGCTTGTCCAGGTCTTTCGTTAAAGTTACGATCAAAGTATGCCCATTGCTTACAAAATGGGCGATAAATACTTAAAGATATAGCATTTGTTTCATAGAAATGAATCAAGTTATTATCAAAGTCTTTTTTTAGATTAACTGTCCAACTTATTTTTTTTGGATCAGTATCAATAAAATCTTCAATTTCTGGTTTATTCCCTTGCAATACTTTATAAGCTTTAACCTGTTGATTGTAAAAATCAATCATTCTTGACATATTACTAACAACTTCATTGTGAGAGAAGTTATAACACCACGCATCACGGTTTGTTTTTACCCCGCTTGAATACAAATTAAAGATAGTTTTGCTATTTTTGTCTTTTTTATCTCCTAAAGAAATAAATTGATCAAAAGCTGGATCACGTTGATTAACCCAGTCATGGCTATCATTTGGTCTAAGAGTATCCCATCTAATACCCTGAATACTAACAAAATCTTGAATAATTTTTAACTTCTCTTCACGGCTTAAATAGTCCCCAATATCGTGATAGAAAAGCTGGCAGTCTCCTTTATTTTCTGGATTCTTGACTAAGAGAGTAATAGCAATACTAGCACGACTACCTGAGCCAAAAATTTTACCTCCTTCCTGTCGTGAAGTTTCCCCCGATGTTCTTTGATTTCCTCTCAAATTAAAACAGTAAATACTGCTAAATTCATCAATTAGACATTTTCGTAAACCATCAGCAGAATTACTATCAATAAATGCGCCATTGATAACATAACAAACTATTCCTTTGTCTTTAATTCTGTCACTTGCCCAACGCATAGCGCGAATTTCAGAACCGTAAAGGCTATTTTTTAAAGTTGCACTGGAGTATTTAGCATAACTATCCCGAATCCGTTCATCTAACTGGGGATATTTAAGATTTCTATTACCATCATTTTCGCTAGATTGCCCAGCCGAATAGGGAGGATTACCAATAATTACCCGAATATCATTCGCTTTTTGCTTTTTAACTCGCTTGTTATTCTCAGGAAACATTTTTTCTAAGAGCGTTCCCTTACCTTCAAACATTTGGAAAGTATCAGTTAAAACAATACCATTAAAGGGCTGATAATCTCCACCCTGTAAACCGTGATAGGTTTCTTCAATATTAATAGCTGCAATATAATAAGCTAATAAAACAATTTCGTTAGCGTGTAACTCTTTGGTAAACTTCCGCTCTAAATCTTCAGGTTTAATCAAACCACTTTGTAATAGCCTGACAATAAAAGTTCCTGTTCCTGTAAATGGATCAAGAATGTGAACCCCTTCATCCGTTAACCCTACACCAAACTCCTGCTTTAAAGCTTGGTCTGCACTATTAACAATAAAATCAACCACTTCGACAGGGGTGTAAACAATCCCTAACCTTTCCGTCATTCGGGGAAAAGCTGAACGGAAAAATTTATCATATAACTCAACAATGATTTTCTGCCTGCCTTGAGCATTATCAATCCCTTTAGCTCTTTCTCTAACACTGTTATAGAACTTACCGAGTATAGTTCTATCCTTCTCAAAAGATTGACTTTCGAGGGTATCTAGCATTTTCTGCATTGCTACCGAGACAGGGTTAAGCTCCGTGAATTTATAACCTTCAAACAGCGCATCAAAAACAGGTTTAGTAATGAGGTGTTGAGATAACATCTCGATCGCCTCATCCTGGGAGACATTAGGATTTAGATTTTCCTGTAATTCTGCTAAAAACTCATCAAAGGCTTCTTTGTGTTGGGTTTCTGAATTTTCCAGTAATGCCTTGATACGGGAAATGTGACCTTCTGCAATCTTAGCGACATCCTTTGCCCAATCTTCCCAATAACGGCGATCGCCACACTTGAGAACAATCTTGGCAAAAATCGCATCCTTCCATTCTTCCAAGTGGGGAAAATTGATATTAAGTTGAGTGGCTTTAGAAGAAGTTTTACCACTCACTGAGTCACTGTCTTTGGTGCGACCACTAACCCCAATTACATTAATTTCTGGGGGTTTCGCCTGGTTTAACTCCAACTTGTTAACGATCGCATTAAACCGATCATCATGCGCCCGTAGTGCTTGTAAAACTTGCCAAACAACCTTGTACTTATCATTGTCTTTTAGGGCCTCCTCTGGGGTCATATCAGCAGGAATGCCTACAGGTAAAATGATGTAACCGTATTTTTTCCCCTCGGCCTTTCTCATAACTCGGCCTACCGATTGCACTACATCAACAACCGAGTTACGGGGAGTTAGAAAAATAACAGCGTCTAAAGCAGGAACATCTACACCTTCGGATAAACAACGGGCATTAGAGAGAATCCTGCAAACATTTCCCTCGGTGTTGGCCTTAAGCCAGTCCAGTTTACTGTGTCGCTCTAGGGTGTTCTGAGTTCCGTCAACATGATCAACTTCGCAGTCCAGAATATCCTCGTCGGGGTGAGTTCTACTATATTCATCAACGATGCCCGAAAATAGGGATTTAATTCTTTTGGAGTCTTTAATAGAACGGGAAAAAGCTACCGCTCGACGCATTGGGGCTAAATCTTCGGCGATCGCCTGACCATCGGCAGTAGTGGCCATGCGTTTAGATAGTCCATTCCAACAACCTGTAATTTTTACAGCATCTTCTAAATTTAATTCGTTGTTGCTGTCTGCTAATTGTCTTTGAAAAGTCGCACTAACATACTTTTCATCAACAGCCAAAACCATTACCTTATAGTCAGTTAACAAGCCGTTACTAACTGCTTCATAAAATCCTAAACGATGAAATTCTGGGCCATAGTAACCTTCATCGTCCATTGAACAGAGTACAGCGTAATTTTCTTGGGCTTTAACCTTAGCACCTTCTCCGTAAAGTTTAGGAGTTGCTGTCATGTAAAGCCGTTTTTTCCCCTGGATAAACTTCTGATCATGTACTTTCAGAAAGTAGGACTCATCATCTCCTAATAGCGTTGCCCCAGTGGTGCGGTGGGCCTCATCGCAAATAATCAGGTCAAACTCTGGTAAACCTAATTTCTGAGCATCGGCGATCGCTTGAATGGATTGATAGGTAGAGAAGATAACCGTTAAGTCTCGTTTACCAGCTAACAACTTGACACGGGCGGCGATCGTCTTGGCTTCCGTAGTGGGGGGAAGGGCCAGATCGTAGCTGTGAATATCCTCGGTGTCTGACTGCTCCGATTTACGTTTTCCTGCCTTAGTATCTGAACAAACTGCAACACTATGTAAACTAACTGTTGCCTCTGCTGTCCATTCTCTAAGCGTTTGAGAAAGTAGAGAAATAGAGGGAACTAAAAATAAAATCTGGCCATTCTGACTGGCAAACTGTTCTGCAATTTTAAGAGCCGTAAAGGTTTTACCTGTACCACAAGCCATGATCAACTTGCCGCGATCGCTGGTTTGAAAACCAGTCATTACCTTGTTTAAGGCGGTGGTTTGATGGGGTCTCAATTCCTTTTTAGGTCTTAGTTTGATGTCTTGGGGACGTTTGAGACTAAACTGGCTCCAATCAATCGGACTGTCTGCTAAATCTTCAACTCTTAAACGAGTAACAGGGGGGGTCTGATTTTGAATAGCATCCTCAGCATTTTTGCCCCATTTGTCGGTAGTAGAGACAATCATTCGCTTGGTAAAGGGGGTTTTACCAGAAGCAGTAAAAAATGAATCTATATCGCTTTTATCTAATGTGTGGTTAGGGTGATAAAACTTACACTGAATAGCCCAAACATCACCAGTAGCCTCTTCTTCCGCGACTAAATCAATACCTGTATCGGGTTTATTGCCTCGCTTTGGCCATTCCATCCATAACCAAACATTGCTAAATCTATCTTTATAAAGAGGATCATTTTTAAGATAGGCAACCACTAACCGCTCAAATTTATCCCCTAAGTCTCGGTTTGAGGTGGCAGCGTCTCTGAACTCTTCCAGGATGGTGTGAATGGTTGTCATGCTGTAACTACTTTTGACCTTCTAATACTGCTAACCGTTTCTCAAGCTGACTAACCCTCTCCGACAAAGGCATTAAATTCTCGGCCCCAAAATAAGCCGCGATCGCCGCCGTCACAGCATCGGTCAAAGTGACACCAGTATTGTTGATGTGGGATTCGAGTAATTGGTATAGGTCACTAGGCAACCTTAACGCTATTCTTTGAGTAGCCATAGGAACAAGGTCTAACATCGTTATTCCTAACGGTACAGTACAAAAGAGGAAGGGGGATCGCAGTCTTAATAAAACTTATCCGAATCCCCTAGTAATTTTCTGAGGCTTGATCACAGCAATCAGGATTCGTCAGCTATGTCAACCAACTTAGAGATTGCTGTGATGCAAAGGCAGCCAAAATCAGGAGCTTAGTGCCAATTGGACAAAAATCTTAGTATTTACTGACTGGATGAGATTTTCATCAACTCTCCATAACCCCAGATTGCCTCGGCATGGAATAGGCTTGTCAATTTTGACGGCCTCTGAGATAACCCAGTGGTACTGTCCGAAAGCTGCCCACTGTGAGGGATGATTTTCAACGCAATCTGAGAATTTAACAAAACCGAGGATGGCCCCGTATTCAGCCGGTGTAAGAAAAGTTGGTGTGATTACGGTTTCATTTGAGGTCTTATCGTAGGTCTTAGCTGCGTGTAGGGCAATCCATGTATTGCGATGATGTTCTGGCAATTTCCATGTGCGATTTTCGATGTTTTTGCCAGAATTTAAAATGTGATAAGCCCAGGGTTGTTTAACGGTTATCGCAAACATTACTTGACTCCTGTAAGGTCATAGTTTGCAATGCGTTGAGGGACTGAATCACTGGTTTTCATCTCCAGTCCCTTGTATTCTGCCCATTCCAGCGATCGCTCTACCTGTGGCTTGTCTATGTGTACGATTAAGGATGATGCTGCTGTAGCAATAATTAACACGTTATAGGCTGAAAAGTCCGTCTCAAAGACTGATTCCTTATAATCTTCAAGGTATTTTGGAAAGCTTTCTTCATCGTCGAATCCAACTACCATAACTTGGTTGTAATTAATCATATCTATGACGACAATTGGCTTTAACGTCATCATCATAAATGCCCCTAAATAGACATTTTGAGGCTTTTCAAAAAGTTCACATTTTTCAATTAGTTGGTGTAATAGAGTTTTGTTCTTCCCGAAGTAGGGGTCGTGTTGTTGTCTCCATTTGGCTTGTCCCATATTTACCTCTGTGGTTGAAAATTTAAGGTTGAAAATTCAAGGTGATAACGTTGCTTTCTGTGATTGGGCTATGATTGCTTGAGAAATTGAGAAGTTAGCAAATCCTAGATTAATTTTGGCATTTGGGTTAATTTCAGGATGTGCCATTAACTCGTTGAGCAATTCTTGTAACGCAATTCATTCATTCATCTTTTGTTTCCTTGGGTTGTCTAATTGTTTTCCATAGCCATTCTCCTTGTTCAATTGTCAAGATTGGCTCTACTTCCTCTAGAAAAGTTTCTATTAAGTAGTCACTTCCAAACTCTCGACTGAAGTAAACCCATGTGGACTTTAGCAACGTTGGATCTTCTTTCTTGCAAGCGAGTAGTATGACTGCTGCAAACATTTCCGTTGCTGGCCTTGCAGTAAGAAAAGCCTTGAACTGATGAGGCTCTATTCCTTGCGTTTCATTCATTTCGTTTCTAGTCTGGTTCCTTGTGAACTTGAACATTCTGGGCATAGGTCATAGGTAATCCATTCGTTGTATCCAAATAATTTGTTGATGTGAATCTTCGTTTGAGTGGTGTGTGATTGGCAAAGTTTTCGATTACAGATGGTTGGTTTTACTCCTTCTCCTGTCTTAATAAATTCGCCATCACAAAGGAATTGGGACTCACAATCGCAGAAGTCGCATTTGTCAGTCATGGATTAGCACTTGTAATAAACTTTCTCATCAATCAGTGTTGCCTTTGGCGGTTTGGTATCAGTAATTGCTTCAAAATCCTCCTCCAATTCACCTCGGTGATATTTGGCGATCGCTTCTTGGAGGGAATCAGCTTCGACTTCGACGCAAACCGTTACCAGTCTTTCGCAAGTAACAAGGTATTTAGGCATTTAGTCTTCTCTCCTTGATTAAAGTTAATTGTGCCTTTTTTGCCTCTATTCGTTGTCTGTAAATAGTTGCTTTTGCTTCGTATTCACTCGCTTGTGTCTCTAAGGAAGTTATTTCTTGTTCAAGAATATTTGGGTTAGTGATGGACTTGAAATAGTCTGCCAGTAATTTAATCCTTGAATCATTGCCTGTTTTTTTCCTCAGTGCCATGACTTGATTGTCAATAGTTCTGTCTGACTTGTTCAGAGCTAAAGCTATTTCATCCGTAGTCATCCCATCAGAGAGACAGGTTAATATTTGCAATTCAGGTTCTGAAAGATTGCGTAAATCCATTGTTACTCCATGAATGTTTGTTTGAATTTTTCGATAAACTCCTTGGTTGGTGTGAATCGTTCTTCGTGGTCTTCCCGATGTTTAGAAGTCCAACAGTCGTCGCAGATACCAAAATCCATATCATCCGCTCCGTTGCAAAAAGACTTTAGGCGGCCACATTGATTGCACTTGAAAACGTCTCCAGGGTCACAACCGTCGCAGAAAGATTTTTTACCCGACCAGTTGTGACAGTCGATTGGTTTTATCTGCAATACCTGAGTTGTTAATTGCGTGATGTCCCACAAGAGTCTCTTCGCGGCTATTAATTCTTGTCTCATAGTGTTTAAGCTGTAATTGGGTAAGGGTTTCTATTTTTGATTTGTAGTAGGCTGCAACCATTTCAACGTCAGTCTCGAACTCAAGCTTTTTTCTAATTACAGCAAGGTATCGACTGGCTGAACTTGGTGAAATTCTTGCTTTATCGCAGATTTCTTTTTGGCTTTTTCCCTCCATTCGCAGATCGAATATTCTTCTCTCATTTGGAGATAGAAAGCTTAGTCTGGTTGTTAAGCACATTTGCTTTCTCCGTTAGATAGATTGAGGTTTTGAGACGATAGTGTTGCTAAGTATTGGGCTATGGCAACCTTCCTTTCTTGGGGGTCAGTTGGTAGGTCGAGGGCTAAATACTCTTTAGCAAGCTCTAAAAGTTTTGACATAGCCCCTCGTATTGATTGGCAATTAAATAAATTTCGCTATCCGTTCCTTCCGGCTGAAAGACAATTGTTCCTCTGAGATTTTTTGAAACAACCTTCCCGATTACCCCAGGCATTAACCCGTGAATCGATCGCACGGTTTCGCCTATTTCAGGGTCGTATAGCAGTGGTGGGTTAAAAAGATTTAGTTGATGGTGTTGCATTTTAGTTATCCCCTAGTAATTGGAGTGCTTTTTTAGCGGCTTCGCTCGATGAAAGAATTTTTAGGATTTCTCTGATGGGCTGTTGGGCCTCTTCCATTGCCTGAACCTGTTTAAGCTTGCCTACGGGAATGTAAACCGTTGACTTGATTAGGCATTGCCCGTTTTTCCAAACTTCAAAGTGGTAGTTATATTGGGTTGTTCCATTGGATTGTCTTGGCCGGATTTGCCCAGTGCCTTCCCCTCTGTTTCGCCGTCGCTTAGGTGGTGGTTGATAGGGGATGAGTGGAGTGAACTTCTCGCAACCGCCTGTCTCTTCAGGTTTCAGGTATTTGCCCTGGGATAGACAAAATTTGTAGGGTGAACTTTCGGGAATGGAATTGTCGAATGAATTGCAGTCAGAGCAACGAATTGAGGTACAAGACTCGCTCGATGGCAATTGCGGCTTGACTGGGGGTGACGGTGCGGCCTGCAAGTTTTTTGGCTCTGATTCTTCCTGGGGTTCGGGTTGGGCAAGTGAGGGAATCAACGGTAAGGGGTCGTTTGTTAGTGCCTTGAACCAATTGGAAGGAAAACCCTGAATCAGGGCAAAGGCGATCGCGTTTAACTGTGAGCCATTGGGAATTAGCCCGTTGTTTCTCAACCAGTTCTCTAATCTGCTCGTTCCAGCCCCTCGGTATGTGCCTAAATTGGCCGTAGGGGTAGGAAATAATAAACAATCGCTCTCGTCTGTGTCCGGCCCCAAGTTCCGATGCTGAGATGATTTCAACTTCGCTTTGATAGCCTGCCAATTGGAGTCCCCCAAGGATTGCTCTAAGTCCGCGATCGATAATTCCCACAGGTTGCTCAATGATGCTGAACTTGGGCTGACATTCGCAGATGATTCTAAGGGCTTCTCTGAATAGGGCTGATTCGGGGTGTTCAAGTCCTGTTCTGGTTCCTGCGGTTGATGTTCCTGTACAGGGGAATCCTGCGGTAATAAGGTCAAATTCCCCTTTTTGGCAGTGGAACGTTTTTGCGTCTTTGTGGATTGGGATTTCTGGCCAGTGGTCTTCGAGGACTGCGATCGCGTCGGGGTCAATTTCAACAAACTGGGCTGTAACCACTTTTCCCCTAGTTCGCTCTCCTGCACTTGTGAAGCCTCCGCATCCAGCAAAGAGGTCAAGACTTTTAAGGACTTCTTTTTCACTAGACATACTCTCCCTCTAGAAATTTGCATTTGGTTTGTAGGTTTTTCTCCCTGGCAATCTCTTTCTGAAGTTCGCTCAGTTCTTTCTTGCGATCGCCTTTCTTGGCCCGGTTGGCCTGATTGATTAGTAGGTTCAGTCCGTGTTCTGTTGCTATCCAGCGATCGCAGTCTTGGCAATGGCAGTAGTCCAGTCCTGGAATGTCAAAGCTATGGCGACTGCCAATAATAGCTACTACTATCAGTCCCCAGAAAAAAAGGTCAGAACTCAAGATAAACAACCTCATAGGGTTCGCCTTCCTCGTTGAAATTGCATTTGTAATCTTCGGACTGCATGACTTTCCTCATTGCGTCTGGCCGTAGAATTGGGTCTTTAATCCAGACATTTAGCTCTTTGAGATAAGCTTCTTTTTTGGCGGCTGCCTCCTTAGCCTCCGCTTCTTCCTGATTTTCCGTAACGGTTGCTGGCTTAGGATTTTCCATTCTTTCTGTAGAATTTCCGAAGGAAAATTTAGCTTTGAGATTTTTCAGTTTTTGGGCTACTTCTGCCAACTGTTCAGGGGTAGCAGGATTTTCGATGACTGGAGCCTTGTAGAGCTTGTAAGCGGCTGCATTTTCATTGCTCGGTGGGATGATTTCTACAGAGGCCGGTGTGCTTGGGGCGATCGCCTTGGTTTCGGTGGTTGGTTCAGGCTTTTCAATCAGAATTGGCTTTGTCGGGGTAGTGGGCATTGCGATAGGACTAATTTCTGGGGGTAATTCGGCGGTTATTGCCCGTTGATTTGCGATTAAGGTCTGTTGGTATTCGGGTTCGATTTCAACGCCGTTATCGAGCAAAATCTGGGTGTTCTGGTAGCGTTTTAAAAATTCGTTCTGGTATTGCTCCCAGGCGATCGGTAAATTATTGGGGTCTTTTTTGAAGTGGGACAGGACATCTGCTTGTCGCTTGTAAAGTTTTCCCCCGTATTCGTTTACCCAGCATTGGGCCAGCCAGTCACGGAAATTTACATCAAGCTTGCCTTCTGTTTTCCATGGGCCTTCTGGTATCCAGTCGGTAATTTTGGGGGTTCCAGGGCGGTTAGGTTTAGGTACTGGTTTTATGGGTACAGTAATGGTCGCGGCGGCGGCGGAAAATTTTTCTTCTCCTAAACCTTTCGGATCTGCCAAGGAATCAGTCAAAACGTTTGTATCTTCGACGAGACTTTCAGGTTGGGTCTGGATATGGATATGGTCGCCTTGAAAAATTTCTTCTCTCTCCCCTTCTGAATATTCTGAGAGAGAGATCTGAAATTCTGTATATATAGTGGATTCCGAAATTTCGGAATTTGAGTTCGGTTTTTCGGAATCCGAGTTCGGTTTTTCGGAATTTGAGTTCGGTTTTTCGGAAACTTTTCCGGTTTTTCGGAAACCTTTCCGGTTTTTCGGAATTTCTTTCCCAAGATTTCGGAAGATTTTCCGAGATTTCGGACACTCTACGGTGTCTGGGTTAGCCATGCGATTCCTGAAACTAAAGCCTTTGTCCTGGAAGTCAAACATCTCAAGCTCTTGAAATTTGGCGATCGCTGCGTAGAAGGTTGTTTTTCCTATATCGCAAGCCTCAAGGATGGTGAGAGTATCTGGCATATCAATGTATTTTTCTCCGAAGGGGTCAATACTCGTTAGATAAAGCCAGAGTCGGTGTTCTGCTGCTGTAAATTTGCTGTTCATGATTGCAATAGCTATTTCCTTGGTGAGTTTAAAGAAGGTCATTTGTGCCTAGCTCCTGTTCATAAAGGGCTGCGATCGCCAAATCAACAACTGATGGGGTTGTGCGATAAGTTTTTCTGGCAAGGATTTTTATCTTTTCCTTGGTTTCGGGCAAAACCAGTACTCGTAGATCTTTTTTTTCGTTGCTCATGGCTTTTGATTTGATAAGGGTAGCTATCGCTATTATACTTTAATTGCCTATTGATTTGGCAAACTCCGTTAAATCCTGTTATTCTTGAGGTAATCCTTTTAAAATGATTGAACTAACTATGACTAAAGAAGAATCTGCTCGTTTTTCCGAGCTTCTTCAGCAAACTCGTGGTGATAAATCCATACGTGCTTTTTGTTCAGATACTGATATACATTGGGCTGCATGGCGTGCGTGGGAAGCTTGTGATTCCGCCCCGACCCGTGAGAATTTGGAGAAGGTCTGTAATTTAATTGGTTGGACACTTGATCAAATGTCTGCTTATTTGCGAACTGGCGATAAAGAAAACCCTCCCTACTCAGCAAAAGACTTACTGGAATACGGGAAGGCTTTACCATTTGACGAGCGTATTGAGTTGGCTAGGCAATTACTGGGATCTTAATTTCGGATTCCTTTAAAGCTTTAAATTGCTTGAGCCTCTCTAGCCATATTGGCCCAAATTTTGCAAAATCCTCAATAAATAGTTGGGCTTTATTAGGGCTAAAGATGTAAATATGGATTTCAGAGGGGACTATTGGAGCTACCCCGCACTCATAAGCTGCGATCGCGTAAGCTGCTCCCTGGATAAAGTGTCTTTCAATCCATGCCCGTTTTTTGAATCTCGCCGATGTTTTCCAGTCAGGAAGTATTAATTTTTTACCATCCCAAGCTAGGCAGTCTAAGTGTCCGATGTATTGTAATTTGTCGGAAAAAACTTCTTGTTCTACACATAGAACATTAGGCTTGATAATTTTGAGGTAGGGAAGTGCATTATTCCACCGATTAAGCTGTTCATCCCCGCATAATGTTCGATAGCTTAGAGAACTAAAATGAGGTTCCTTTCCTTTCGATAAATAGTTTTTAATTGCTTCATGAAATACAGTTCCTTTGTCTGCTGCTTCCTCAGTGATTTGATTGGCGGTGGGACTGCCTTTTTTGTCGGCAATGGAGTTCATTTTATGTTGCCATTTTCTGAGTCTTTCTTTATCCTCCGCGTTTTCGGTGGCTTCAAGAATTTTTGTAACCCTTGGGTAGTTCGGACGTGAAGATTGTGGGTAATAATCCATGCTAAACCTCTATTAGTTTTGTCTGAATTGCGGTTTCTTTGGGGTGAAGACTGGCTTTGTTTTCCATCCCACTTACCTTATTAAGCAGTTCGTCAAATCGGTTTTCTGCTCTCTTTGCTTGCTCTAGGGCAGAGTGTTTTTTGTATTTGAACCATAGCTTTTGGTTAGCTCTCATGTCTCTGCCTACTTCTACCAGTTCTCGAAGTAGTTCTAGTTCAGTCTTTTTTGTTTTCATTGTCACCTTCAAGATTTAAAAAGTACCACTCTAGACTGTGACAGTTTTAGCGAGAGTGGTAATATATCAAGATTATGTGCGAGGTTAGGCTTTTGGCGGCTTCAATTCTGCCCGAATTAGCTTCAAATATTCCGCGCAAGCTTCGGGTGTCATGTCAGAAGTTGCGAACAAAGTAGGGGGAATATTCTTGTCTAGAAAGATTGGATTAGTGGCAAGAAAATCATCAATCCGCTTCCGTTTCGGGTCTTTCGCTGGCAGTTCTTCTGTCTCGAATCCCAGAATATAATAGACCCCGTAATCGTTTGTTTGACGGATAAATTTTGACTTGAACAATAGGTCGGATGCGCCTTTTTCAGCTATGTGAGCTTCAAGAACTTTGTTCCCCAATAGGTTAAGTGAACGTCCTTTAATGTAGGTACAGAAAACGACTTGTCCCTTTAAGACTTGATCTGAAATTCCCCATAATTGTACCCAGTGTGCGCCTTTGGTTTTTCCTAAATCTCCGTACATTTGCTCAAGGTGAACAATGCAAAAACTAAGTTCGTTAGTGATAGTTGTTTCCCCATCAGATTGCACCCATTGGCCAATTTGACAGTTGTTACGAATAGAGTAAGTTAGCTCTGGTAAAATCAGCCCTCCTTTTGTGATTGCTGATGTGCTTCTCATCATTAGTCCAGTCATTTTCAGTTCCTTTCTTTTAGTTTCTCGATGGCTATCAAAGATTGATAGTAATTGCTATCATTATAACGTAAACTGAAGTATTTTGATGTATGCAAAAGCAACGAGTCACGATTTATTTAGAGCCTGAATTACTGGATTGGCTAAGAGATCTTCATTCTGCTGAGGGTCGTAGTCTTACGGGCCAAATTGAGTATTTGCTTGCCTTGCAGAGAAGGCGTTTCCAAGAAAATGGCCAAACTTTCAGTTTTTAGGTTTGGTAGCATATCAGTATTTGGGGTTTGGGTATGACAGAGGATTTTGAACAGGAGTGGAATGATGACTGGGACGATCAGCCTTCCGGCATTCGGAGTCGTCGTAATCGGGATGCCATTGACTCTCTTGGCGATCAGTTGCGATCGCTTCAGGTTGAGTTTAGGGATTCCCAAAAAATTTGTATTCGGTCTGATGAGAGGCTTGATTTAATTGTCAAAAGGGTTGAGCGGCTTGAACAGATTGTCTTTACTGGCACTAATAGCATGACCACTAGGATTTTTTTGCTTGAAAATGAGGATAAAAATTTTAATCTAGCTAGGGCTAGTGACAAAAAAGAGCTTGATGAAATTAAGGCACTCATCAAGTTAATTAAAGGCTATCCTTTTGGCTTGTCTGGTCTGGTTTGTACGATAATTATGGTAATTATTACCATTGCGGCTGTGACAGACGTGACGGTAAGAAATTATGCTTTAAACCAAGTTAGATCACATATTGAGGGCAATTAAATGACTGCTGTTTCGCTTCACATTGGCTTGAACAAAGTCTCTGCTGCTGTTTATGGCTCAGAGAACCGTCTTGGTGGCTGTATTAATGACGCTAAGGCAATGTGTCTTATCGCTCAGAAATTAGGTTATCGTCCTACAGTGATGTTTGATGAACAGGCTACTGTTCAGGCTTTAAATAGTTACATTAACGCTGTTTCTGATGAACTTAAAGCTGGCGATATTTTCTGGCTAACCTACTCTGGGCATGGTTCTCAGATTCTAGATACTAACAATGATGAGGCTGATTGTTTGGATGAAACGTGGTGTCTTTACAATGGCCAAATTGTTGATGATGACCTCTACAAGCTTTGGTCTAAATTTGCTGAAGGTGTCCGTCTAGTTGTCGTCTCTGATTCCTGTCACAGTGGTACGGTTGCGCGTGGAATAACGACGATTGAGGAGGTTATCAGTCGAGATATTGATTGTAAAGCGTCTGGTATTTTACTGTCAGGTTGCCGTGACAATCAGGTTAGTTTAGACACTGGTTCCAACGGGCTTTTTACTGCTAAATTACTTGAGGTTTGGAATGATGGGAAGTTTGCTGGTTCCTATTCCAAATTCCTGAAGGCGATCGCGGCTAAATTGCCTAAGTCTCAGAATCCTAATTATTATACTTTTGGCAAACGAAGCATGAAATTTCTACGTCAAAATCCCTTCATGATTTAGTTAGTTGATGGCTTTCTCGCTAAGTCCGTCATCTATGTAGGCTAAAAAAAAGCTCCCCCTCAGAGAGGAGAAGTGGACAGAGGAATAACCTAAGAAAAAGACTCCCGTAGGAGCCAGACCGAGAGAAAAATTGTAATTAGACTACTACAATCGTTTCCGCGTAAACAGTACATAAATCTACGCCGCTTCCAATTTCACCACTCAGGATGTAACTGTAATCATCTTCGCCAGCAGCAGTGACCTTATTGAGTTTCACGTTTGACAACCCTTTGAATCCTGACCATAGCTGGGTAGCAAATTCTAATTTTTCAGCCGCAATTTCCAAAGAAACCAGGGTGCTAGGGTCGGTGGCAAAGGTGGCCCCTGCGGTGGCGACTCCGGCTACAGCAGCATTGATTTTTGCTTCCATTACTGACGCTGCATTTTCCAGCGAGATGGTTTGGGTCGGTAAGGTATAGGGAGTCGTGGTGGTGGTGGTGGTTTTGTTTCCACTTACGGGGTCTGTCGTGCTGGTTGTGATTGAGTGCTGATTTTTGCGGTTGATGCTGTCGATTGACAACAGTTTCGCATCGGTCATCGACCCTTTAATGTAGCTGACAACCAAAGGGGCTAATCCGGCTCCACCAAAATCATTGAAGTCCTTCAGGTTGGCGCGAATTGCACTAGCGGTTTGAGATGCGGTAGTCATATTTTTTGTTACTCCGTTCGTGGAATCAATTTACAGTAAATTCTACCTTATTATAATGCTAGTTACTACTATCACCGTAATTTTTTATTAAAAAAAGACCTCTCGGTAGGGCAGTGCCTATCAAGAAGTCTTTATTACTAGGGGATAAGTTAGTCTGTGAGAATTTTGCTTACTTCCTGATTGCTTTTGAGGTTGCCCTTTAGGTTGGTGCTATTTGGGTCAATACCTAGTTTGATTAGGTAGGTTAGCCAAAGGACTTTCACTTCGTCTGGACAATGGGACATAGCATCATTCCACGTTGGCAGTCGCCCGTATGTTTGCTGAAACCAGAAGGCGTAGTAGAACGATTGGGCGTTGTGTGGCTCTAGGGCATCGTGCTTAACCGCGCATTGCTGGCATTTATCAGGAGATGGGGGTAGCAGAGCTAGTTTTTTATCGTGTTGCATAGGGCAATAATTTGATTTGTTGAGTTGTGAACCAAGGCTTTTTGAGTTGGGGATGAATGAGATTTACTACTTGGCCCAGCATTTCGTCCCAACAAAGATGTTTGGTGATTTCTCCTTTGTGGATTACCTCGTAGTAGCCTTCGTTGTTGGCGATCGTTATTGTCTCTGGGTAGATTTTGATTGTTGTTTCTGCGTCTAACTCGTTAAGGTTTAGTATTGCGAGTCTTCCTAGAACTTCATCCCAGGTGAGATTTTTGATTGTTTTCTTGAAGGTTGTTACTTCAAATTGATTCTTGCCTGTTGGTCTGATTGTGATAGTCATTGGTTTTTCCTTTAAAAAAAGAGCCACATTGCTGTGACTCTAATAATTACTAGGTTTGTTTACTTGCCAGCGATCGCTTTCTGGCGTTTGCCAGTTTTAGCAATCTCTACCTCTACTTCTTTAATTTCAGTAGTGGCTTGCAAACATTGGATTTCATTGTCAACTAAGCGTAGGTCGGTGCAGATTCCTTCCCCGTCTAGTTGCCGTTGATTGATTTTTGCTGCTGTTTGGATGGCGGCTAATTCAAGGTCAGTGGTTGCTTCCTTCCGTGATACCTGAACGAAGTAATATACTCCGTAGTCCCCTTCTTTCTGCACGAATTCAAAGCGAAAGATGCCGCTTAGGTAAAATTCTTGCATTTTGTTGAGGGCATAGGTTTCAGGGTCGCCGTTCATTCCTTCTTCAACCCATTTAACGAAGGCATCACGGCTTGCAGTTTCGGTTAATCCACTCATCTTATCTTTTGATTGGCGATGGATTAGGAAGGTTGAAAGTTCACTGCATTTTGAGCCGAACTGTTCCTGCATTTTCCCTGCGGTAGGAATGCCCCAAATTTCCATGAATTGCTCATTTTCGTAATGGGGTTTAAAGGTTAGAGTGCGTTGGTCA
Organism: Snowella sp.; assembly: GCA_035285405.1. Classification (GTDB taxonomy): domain Bacteria; phylum Cyanobacteriota; class Cyanobacteriia; order Cyanobacteriales; family Microcystaceae; genus Woronichinia. The sequence continues at coordinate 22,774 of JAYKJI010000253.1, forward strand.
ATCCAGCAAATAGCCATTTCAGTAAAGTTTCCCATTGCTAGACCGGCTTCAGTTACTTGCAAGATGTTCATATTCTTGGTTTCACCTGTGACAAAACAGCCAAAGTCACGGCTGCAATTAGCACGATAGCGGCTGGGGGTGCTAGGAATACGAAAGGCAAATCCGTTGTTTAAGATTACGTTTTGTAGCATTGTTTCAGTTTCCGTTTTTGGTTAGTGAGAAAATGACCTCCCTAATTGCTTAGAAAGGTCAAAGATGCAAGACGATAGTGTTGGTTTTGCGCCTATTTTCCGATGTGTACAGCTAGTGTGGGACTAAGGTACATCGTTGATTCATAGACCGTCTTGAATTTGGCTTTGAGAATAATTATCCTGTCATTTGTCAGGAGCTTCTTTTTGGCTTCTTCAAGGGCTTGAATTTTCTGTTTAAGCAGATGGATTTCTAGGTCTATTTCCCCTAAAGTTTCTCGGTTCTCTTCGGCTAGACCTCTTTCTTCTGCTTTGATGTCAGCGTCAATTCGTTCAAGGGTGATGTTATCCCTGACGGTTTGATACTGTTTCTTCTGTTGAAGAACAATCTTTGCTCCTTTAGACCGAAAGACTACGTTATCTCCCCCCAGTTGCTCAAATGCTTCAACGATAGCGTCTGGCATAATGTTTTCAATTTGGGACTCTTTTTCTTGGATAGCTAACCGATATTTGACTAGCAATTCAAGGTAAGAGATTTTCTTGGGGGTTGCAGTTGCTTTTCTTTGAAGTGTTCTTACCATTTCCCCCCTATAGCCAGCTATAAGCATCAAATAGCTTTTCTAGTGTTTCGGGGTCGAAACTGGTTATACTTTCAATTCCTCGTTTGAGTGTTTGAAATTTGTCCAGTGCGTATTGGGAGGGGGCAAAATTACAGCGATCGCAGAAGTCTTCATAGGTTAGGTTGCTGTAAACCTTTGTCATTTGAGAAAAGATTTCGTTCATGGGTTTCGTTTCCTTTTAAATTAAAGAATTTAGGGAAATTCACCATGAATAGACGATAGTGTTACTTCTGCTTCTGGATTTCTCTTTCTCTGTGCCGATAGTCCCAGGGTGTTAGCTCTGACGCTCCCCATACTCCCCGTTTAGCGGCGATCGCTTCTTGTTCTGCTGCATCGTAGGCTTGATAATCGCATTCATTTTTCTGACAGTATTTTCGGTAGAAGTAGGCCATTCCTGCTCTGACCATTGCAATATTTATTGACTTTCCGTTGCGATCGTAAATTTCGCCTAGTAGTCGTTTGTAGCGGTCTTCACCGTGACTGACTACCGATACTTGGTTCCCAGTGTTTTTTAGTAATCCAATGAGATACCACTTTGATTTCTCCCCTAGTAATTGCTTGGATTCAGGGGCATCAATAAAGGCAAGTCTGACTTTAACTTCTTTAGGGGTGTAAATCCTGATTGTGTCTCCATCTGTTACCCATCCCGTTTTAAAAAGTGTGTCTGCCTTCGCTGTTGTGGCTATGCTGGCTACTAAGGTTAGGACAATTGCAAGTTTTTTCATATTAATTTGAGAGGTTGTGGGATAAATTATAATATGAAATTATCTTTTTAAATAGTCATGACCATTATTCCTAATTTTCCTGCTGCGGTAGATACGATTGAAAGAAGGCTGATTGTTACAGCTTCACTGCTAAAGACTGCGGCGATCGAGGCTTCCGTAAGTGACCAAGAAACCTCGATTGACAAGTCTTCACTTGCCACGATTGCTAAAGTTTATCCAGGTACTTCAAAAAATTCTACTGTTGATGACCCAATTGGATTGTTGACACTCGACTTAACCTTTTACTATGACCTTCAAAGGTTCATGGCTACGGGTTGCAATGCTGAATTATCAATCTTTAACTACACCGAGAATGAAGTAATTGCTTTTGACGAGTTTGAGCCTTCCGATTCTTTAATAGAAGAAATCCCTGAAATTCCTGACGGGTATAGTTTAGAGCAATTATTCTTGTCTGACTTATTCATCTTGGCGGCCTCGACCTTTCCTGATATGAGCCGATTTGAATACAAAGTATTTGAGGGAAAGAATCAGGTAGTTGCTAGGGCTTTTCTGCCATTCGATTATGCTGTCTATTTCCAGACTAAGAATTATGCCCAGTCCTGTATTAAAACATTTGATGCTCACGTTCTCTCTCTTTAAAAATGATTAATCCTGCTTTTATTTTTCAACCTGATTGTATCTATGACTTACTTTGGATGCAACGGTGTGACTCTCGAATTAACAACTTAATTGCCAATGTTTTCGCTAATCATTCCCCGTTCGTTTATGGTCAAAGTTTGCCATTAGTTTTTGTGCAAAGGTTTGATTGTCTGGAGCTTCCTTGGTCTGATGATTGGACAACTCAGACATTTCAATTGTTCAAGAAACTATCTAGGACATGGCTTTTGACTAATGGTGAAATTAATGGCTCTGACTATGGGATTGAGCCGCGATATAAGGCTACTTTGCCCAGTCATTTATCGTTTCCAGACTTTCCTGATCAGGTTACATTAAAAGTTCATGCGGGGGAAACCGTTTCTATTTCTTGGCTTCGTCGCGCTCATGCGATCACCTCTGATACCTGTTTTGATGAGGTAACAAATGAAGTGACTGCATGGATTAGGGCGGGAGAAGTTTTCGTCGCTAGGGATGATGATTTATCGTTCGTCCTGGATTCGTCTGATTGGCTGTTTAATTCCTGCGTAATTGCTGGCGATGGCTTGCTAGTAGGAATTACAGAAGACCAGAAAAAGTTGATCATGTACGACTACCTTGGTCAGACATTGGACAGTATTCATGAGCAGCTTCAACTACCTTCCTGTGAAGTCCTGACAGGCATTACCGCCAAAGTCGTCACTGGATTTTCGACTGACAGGGCAATTAATTTTATCCAGGATACGAGTGGGGTCAATCCGACTGCTGGAACATGGGCACAACCAGTGGCCCGCCCTGACAAAATTTCGTTTATGTTGCCTGTTTTCCAGCAAGTTCCTGATAGCTATCACTACGCTTACTTAGTCTATGCCGATAATAATTATTGGCAGAATGGCTCTATCCCTTCAGGTAATCAGAGAATGCCCTCTGTTCTCTACTATGCCGATACGAATAGCCTTCAGGTTAGGGATTATCTGCGATCGCCTTTTGATGATTGGAGAAGTGGAATTGTCGAAACTGACCCTGTTGGCTACGACATTCATAGAGACGGGTTTCAGGTTCCTCCGCCCTGGGCAAGGGAATTAATTTACTCGCTTCCAAAGGTAATAGAATTGGGCTTTCCAGGTGCGCTAGGTTCGTTTGGGGATTTGAATGTTTTTACCACTACGGATAATCAGCCTTTAGATCAGCCTTGGTTTACTTATAACGGAAGTGTTGACTATGGTGCGATTAATTTCAAATATAGTACCTATCCCATACTAGAGGGAAGTTGGCGTAATCAATGCCCTGTCGATGCCGATCCTCCTGTTAATAAAAAGCTGCTTCGTTTTCCCTTTATGCACGAAGCGGTTTCTAAGTTTCCACCGATTATTATCAACAATTCCGCGACTCCTCTCTATAGCCCTGATTATCCTGTTCTTGGCGTTGATTATTACTCTATATCAGACCCATTCAAGCAATATCCCTATGATCGTGAGCGTCCGCCAGGCGGTTATTATGACTCTCGCTTTTGCTATTTTCGCAATAGTATAACCAGACAAAAATACTTTAATGATGGCTCTGGGCTTAGTGGCGAGGGAATGTGGAGAGAGGTCGAGATCCTTGTTTATGATGGCCGTCCCGATTCCGTCTGTATTCCCTTTTTTGGTGACCAGGACTATAACTTGTTCTCCGATGGTCAGGTAGTGATCGTTAGAAATAGCCTTGATAATCAATTGCGCTACTACGTTCAGCAGTGGCCGGGTGAGGGTGGAGCCTTAGATATTAGTCCAGATTGGGATATTACTCTTTGGATTGATCGCAAGGAGTTCACTAATAAGCAGTTGATTTCAGTAAATGTTGATGTTACTAATCCATCCTCTCCAGTCATCGGTCATTCCATTGTTACTAACGAGCAGGCTCAGATTTATTCAGGTAGTGCTACGCCTGGCAATGTTTTTGAGTCTAAAGAGGGTCTTCCCGATGATTGGCCTGTCCGTCCTCTGCCAGCTTGGACTACGGATTATGTTGACACCATTATTGAGCAGGATGTTTTACTAAACAGAAGCTTACGGATAGTGCCGTTATCCCCTAGTAATCTCAAGTTTCAGGCGGTTGATGGTAAACAAGTGATTTCTAGTCTTTCCGACGCTCAATTTCAGTCCGTGGTTGAGTCCTTGTGGGTTCGTGCTGATATGGAGGTGGTTTATGCCAACTGAGGTTAATGCAGATTCCAATAAAATCTATGTCTTCAGTGCGCCTGGCAAGCTTACTGTGCCTCCCTCTTTACCAGGGAAGGGTGTGATTGTCTTTCTGGCTCCTAACTATGACGAAAATGGCCATGAGCAGTATTACACGGTGGCGATCGAAGGAAAGGATTCTGTCTCGGTTCATTCAAGCATGGATGAGAAGGGTCAGTCTATTACCTATAAGGCTATTCACCTTACTGAAAATGGCGAGACTTCTATAGCCCCTCCTGTCACCTCTCGTCCTAAGGGGTCTGGTACTCAAATGGAAACCTCTACCTTTGCTGTTGGCACTAGCTATAAGGTGACGAGAACCTCTGTCTTGGAAAATAGGGTTGAGGTTGAGGCCACTGAAGTTACCCAGTGGAGTACTGGTTTTCCTGCCAAGATGACCACAAGCAAGATTGAGAATGGCATGGTCACTCAGGTAACGACTGTTCATTCTGATAATTCCGTCACCGTTACCACTGTCTCCGGCTCTGGTAGCGGTTCTGACACTGGTAGTATTTCATCCCATTAGTGAGGTTTTTGATGATTATTCCCGATATTTTGACGATTGAGATTCATAGGGCTTTGGATGCTGGTAAATATGCCAAGAATCCTATTAATCCTACTGCCCCTAGAGTTTGGAACCTGGGTATGATGCTTCATGCGATCGCGGTTTCCCAAGGTTTAAATATTGACCCCAATGGTAAACCTCGTAAACCAGAGCCGTATGTCGAGTATGAGGATGGTGATAAGGTCTATGACCGCTATGGTCAGGGTCAGGCTGGTATTGAGTATAAGCAGATTGATGGTGAGATGACCCCCTGTGTGGGCTTCCTTTATGATGTCCTCACGCCTAAATTTGGGGTTAATCCGTCCACTGGTGAAAATTCTGATTTACTAACTGGCGGTATGCTTGGTTGTGCTAGTCGGATGCAATACCTTGATGCTTTGAAGCGTGACTTTGGTAAAACCCTTGGTGCTGATCAATCTGTGGGGGTCGTGCCGTCTGCCGATGGTCGCTACGCAACCTATGAAGGTCTGGCTGATTTACACGCAGAAGGGCTTTATATGCAGAGCTACCAAACTCTGTTGGGGATGAAAAGTTTTATTAACTCTCAAAAGGGTGTTGGTATGCTTCAAGAATTGTTCCAGGTCATGGGGGCGGCGATCGAACCCAGGTATTTTGAGCTAGATATCCAGGGCAATACTACACATGGCATTTATTCAGGTTTAGCCCAGGGTAGTCCTTCTGCTTTCGACCTTCTTTTGTTGATTGCACTGCAACTTTCTTATCTCATGCCCCAAACGGCCTCTTTGCCCAGTCCTGCGGGTGCGCCGGATACTAATACCACGACAGGAGTTTAAAAATGTCTATCTTAGATGACTTGCTTTTGAAACTTGATAGCGCGACAAATCTCTACGAGGTTTTAAAAACTGCCGATGATAGTTTCTTTGCCCAGATTCGGGCCCAAGTTGAACAGGGTGTCAGTGATGACTTTGGCCCCGATGACGTTGTTTTCTGGACAACATTATTCGCTAATCCTAGAAGTTGGAATCCGGCTATCCTTATTCCTCGGATTTTGGCCAAGCAGAATAGTTTTGCTGATGCCTGGATGCCTGACGCTAATGCCCTAATTTCAGCTTATAAGGAAGGGCAAAAGAATAATACACAACCTCCTTTAAAGCATGAGAAGCCCTATGATGGCAATGGTACAATCAGGGTCAAGGAAGATCCCATCAGGGTAAAAGTCAATCCTGCCCCGACGATTCCGACCCGTAAATTGAAAGATAGTGGTAGCTCTGTCTATCAACCTGGTTATTCCGATACGAAGGTAGTTCCGCCTATTTCTGCTACCGGTCAACTTAATCAGAGAGTCTGGGGGGAACTAATCTGTTATGCGGTTCAAGAGACTGCGGTTGTGCCTCACATTCCTGAAACAGCATTTGAACAGGCGGCCCTTGATGAACGTGGGTCTAGTGCTGAAGCTGGTCTATTGGCGGCTATGGCGATCGATTCTCTCCCTGGTCTTTCCTCCGGCCAAAGGGAGAAGTTAAAGCAGCAATTGTCCTATTGGGCTAATTCCTTCATCGTCGGGCCTCAATTTCTGCGGGGTCTGGATGGTGATATGCAGGTTTTCGCTGGCCCTGACTTCATCCTGAACATGGCCCGTGCGCTCTCCTTGCGCTCTCGTAATGCGGGGGTAGGATTCGAGCCTAGCCTGTATCTCAATGTGAATGAGTTGCCCGTCGCTGGCACTATCTCTCTGACTCGTTCTTATCCTCAATTGCCATTCATTCCACAGCGATCGCTTAAACCTGAAGTGGCTTCTGTTGCGGATAAGGATTTGGGCTATTTCATGGGCATTCCCTATGATGAGCGGGCCAAAGGGCAACCAAAGCGGGCTAATCTGCAAATCCTGTTTTATGCCAAAGAAAAGCCTCCCTATGGCACGGGGTCTAGTCGGGTGCGACCGTCCGAGTGTAATATTCCTGATCCCATTCAGTTTACATGGGAGTCACTTAAAGCAGCTTGCATTCCCTATCAGGGTGGCCCGGTTCAAACTGCGGTTGGTTTGGATAATGGTCGTAAGATGTCGGTCTGGGCCAAGGATAAGGATGAGGGTAAAGACTTCCTGAATAGAATGATTGCCTTCAGTTCAGCCAAGAAAGCAACCAGTTTCACTCACGTTGAAATTGATCAGGCTGACCGTCCTGTTAAAACAATGTATCCAGGTTCAGCAACCTTGAGCGTTCCGGCAACTGAGGAAAATCCAGGTAAAGCTAGATTCCTGCTCTACGTTGATACGATTGAGACTGCAAACTTTAGGCTTTATGGTGGTTCTACTACACCCTAGAAATTGTAGGGATGGGGTAATAAATTTACCCCGTAAATTATTTTGAAATTTAGTGAGTTTAATAAAAAAAGACCCCAACCCCCAGGGGGTTAGAGTCAATTAGATTAAAGGGTTGTGAATGTTACCTTGGCTGGTGGTAGAGGGCCTTCGTATTCATACCAACCTACGATTAAGTCTTCTAAGACCTCGTTCATCTCATAGGCTAAGTGATTTGCAATAAACCAGATTACGCCTAATTGAAATTGGAATTTGACAGGCAATACATAGGTAACTTTCAGCATTTGATTTACCAAAAAAACAACAAACTCTCCCCCGACAGGGGCGATCGCCTAATAAAAAAAGATCTCCCTATTGCTAGGAAGATCTTTCTTAATCTAAATCAGAGATTTAAAGCCTTTGGCCTCGTTCAGCTTCCAAAAGTTGATGCCGAATCTGATTTCTGATTGGATTTCAATCAATGAATGAGGATGTTTGCAGTTGAACTGGATAATGTCGCCATCGTTCAACTGGAAAAGCTGTCTATTTCTTCTCCCATTGCCTCTGATTTCACCGTCACGATCGAGATCATAGCCGAAAATAGCTGAACCGAGATTGACTGTATAGGCTGTAGCCATTGCATAGGAATGATCACGATGCCAGCCAATTAATCCGTCTGATTCGAGGGATTTGCCGCCGTAGCTCATCAAACCGATATTGCAATCGAAACGTTGGGCCAATCTGAAAAGGCGATCGTTGAAATATTCCTTTGTAATCTCAGAAGTCCTTAAATTAACTTCATTGAATAGCCAAAGTCTCTTACGGCCTTTACCGTAATTGCTAGAATCATTCTCCATTAAAGGAATCATAGAATTTGCTAATTCTCTTAATTCCTCTAACGTATCGGGACTGATTTTGCCGATTTTCTTAATCATTAGGTTAAACTCCTGAATTAAAACTCATCTTCTTTTGCCGATAGGCTACATTAAAAAAAGACCCCATTACTGAGGTCTTAAACTGAATTAAACTCGAATTACTTTGGTCTTAGGAACTCGTTTAATATTCTCTAAAGTTCCCTTGCTTTGACCATTCCAGATTGCTAAACCATAATCGGCGATCGCACACATGGTCTTATCCCGCCGTGAATAGAAACCTTCTATAGCAATGGTAGGGAAACCATAGTTATTACGAGGCTTAGTGGTATTTCCAAAAACTGCATAATAGACAGTGACCTTGGTATAATCTTTGTGCCTTAAATACCATTGGACTTGAGTATCAATACCCTCAGCATCGCCGATAACAATATCAAAACCAAGTTCCATAATTTTGTCTAAGCTATCAGTGACTTCTTTGGGCAAAGGTACGCGAGTTGGAACCTTACGAGAACCAGAAACAATAACAGTGGTCATGACTTTTCTCCAAAAAAAATCCCTAACTTGGGGGTTAGGGAAAAAACTTAAATACTGGTTAATGAGTCTAAAAATCCATGATCAAGCTCATAAATTACCTGATCAAACTCATTGCCTAAGATGCCATAGAATAAATCGAGAAACATCAAAGGGAAGCCAGTTTCTAACAAATCAATGATTTCGTTGTACATAGAAATTCTCCAGTAACTAAACTCAAACTCTTCTGCCGATAGGCTATAGACAAAGGTTCTCGCCAAGTCCTTTATCCTATAGGGCTAAGAAAACTAAATTTTGTAGATAAATGTTACTGGTAAAAGTAGATAAAAACAGTAAAAAATGAAGGAATTAACTGAATTTAGTCACGTAAAAATAAAGCAGATAAGTAGAAGGCGATCACCATAAAAAAAGAACCCTAATCCAAGGAGACTAAGAAAAAGAATTAACAGGCTCTTGATTATAGAAAGTTGACTCATCATTCATAGAGAATTTAGTTGATCTCCTCGTAAAAGATTTCGTTAATTAACTGCAATACTTCTAACTTAAATCTGGTTGCTTTGTGCATAATTTACCGATAAATTACTACATACTCTTCCCCGTTAGGGGTCATGGTGATCGCTATGATCACCTGGCATTAAAAAAAGCCCTAATCCCACAAGGGGACTAGAGCGAATGAGAGATATAGTTGAGTTTAGTAAGGAATTTCTTCAGAGAAATCTTCTTCATGCGCTGGAGCTACTCCTGCTTTCACTACGTAACCTTTCTTTTTCTCATAGTAATTGCTACGAATCTCATTGATCTCAACCGTTGTGTAGCCAAGCTTATCAAGTTCAGCTTTAACACCATCGAGATCCATTTGCAGAACTGGCTCTTTCTTCCACTCTGCTTCAAATGCTTGATAAGCTGCGAAACCACCCTCTTTTCCTGCGGGAATTAAGGCTTTATTATCTTGACGGAACTTTAGCCATTTCAAGATTCGTAAACCATCACCCAACTGAGAAGCTGCACGTTGGGATTTAGTTCGAGGTTTAGTGCAAGCAAACTTAATTTCTTGAGATTGAGCTTTAGTAGTCATGAGAATTATCGGAATGAAAAACACTCCCATACCCCGACAGGGGGCACACCAGAACACTAAGGTTGCCTCTTGTAAAGACTTCCCGCTAAGTCCGTCATTCTGTAAAGAAGAATTGTTATGTATTATGTGGATGGTTTCCGAATAACGTTCTTTTTGTTACTTTTATTACAGATTGGGGTGAGTACGCATAGTTTTCGACGGACGGCGTTAACTCAGATGCACAATGCAGGGGTTCCTTTGTGCCATATTCAGGAGATTTCGGGACACCGCAGTTTGGCGACGTTGCAGCGTTACTTGGAGGTTTCAAGTGAGCAGAAGGAAAGGGCTGTGGCGGTGATTGGTTGGTGAAGAATCGGAAGGGCGATCGCCTTGGCTTAATGCGCTGAGATCAGAAAAGAAAATATTGAAAAAAATGGTAGTCAAATAGTCTAATACTTGTCCACCACCACGTATGAAGTTTTTTAAAGAAAATCTATAAATATTGTAAATTTGCTAGTATTCAACCGGGGAAGTTGCTAGAGTTGGAGAACTAAGGTTTTAATAGTTTTTCTTGACTACTCTCGTACTTTGACCCATAAGTAGGTTTTTGTGTCTCAAGTTTATTGGCAAGCTAAAATCTGGGGATTACTTCACGACCCCATACTAAAAGCATTACATGATAACTCTGGTCGAGGGGGTGAAGGCCACTGGCAAAGGCTGGAATGTATGGAAGGTTGGATTTCCCCCAAGTCTAGCGATGAACAAAGAGAGGGGAATCTGAGTGGGACTTGGCTAGAGCACGTTGGGCTATCGGATTTGATTGCTTCGGCCAGTGATCGCAGTGCTATTCATCATATTGGTACTGCTGTTGATTACACAACCGAAGGGTTACAGCTTGCCCATTTACTATCAGGAGAAAAGTTAACATTACAACTGGACTGTCATCAAGATATTGTCCAGCAGACAGGCGATCGCCGTTCCTATCTAAACGAACAGGAATTAGATTTTATTAACAATATTCCCGCAGAAATACGCAAAGATGCTCAAAAATGTTTTTGGTGGTTATGGCGGTGTTTACCTGCACAAGTCAGTGAAAAATTTGGCTCACAAAGTTTATTAATGCCGGCTGAAACACGCTTTCCTGATGCCTCTATTTGGAGTCATGCCACGATGACTTCGGCCTTAGCGGGAGCCTTAGCAGGTTATGAAACAAAACCTGAAGAAATTACCAAAGGTGCTAGGAATACTCCCAAGTCTCAGGCGTATTTAGCGGTATTTACCTTTAGTCCTGTGCAAGAACTGATTAAAGCCAGTCGGAAAATTAAAGATTTTTGGGCAGGTTCCTGGATTTTGCATTACCTTTCGGCCAAGGTATGTTGGGAATTAGCTCAATCCTATGGGCCTGATTGTTTTCTTTATCCCAGTCTTTATGGTCAACCATTGATCGATCATTGGTTACGTCAAGATGATCAATTTCCTGAATTTGCCCAAGTGATTTCTAAACCTGAAGACCGTCAACTGTTAACGGCTGGGTTTCCCAATGTAATTATGTTAGTTTTGCCAGACGCGAAGGTAGCGGCAGCAATGCAATCAGCGAAAAATTATCTATTAGATAGTTGGCGTGAAATTGCTCATTTAGTCTTTGAGGATTTACAACAAAACCGTCATTGGCAAAAACAACTTCAAGAAGAACATCCCAGTTGGAAAATCTGGCTCGATTCTCAGTGGCAAACCTATTGGACAGCAACGGCGATCGGCTCAGTTAACCCTGATATAAACTTAAAAAGTTGTGGTATTCCGACGCAAACACCAGAAAAGGAAAAAGAGCTAAAACAGTGGATTGAAGAGCAAAATAAGGCCTTAAATGCTCACTTATTTGAACCAGAAGAACTAGGCTTTATTGAAATATCAACAGCCCTATATGTCTCTAGCAGAAGTAATCGTAGCTATGCGGGAAGTTTGAATGTTGGTTCTTGGTGGGCTAATATTTTTGGACAAACTCATTTGGCATTAAATGCGGTAAAAAATGCTCGTAATTGGAAACTTCCAACGGCATTTGGCCCCCGTTCTACGATTTCTGGTTTAGGGCCAGTGGTGCATCCTCAGTTATCGGCTCAGGATTGGATCACTGAAGGAGAAACCCAAAAATATTGGGAACGCAATGCAGGTTTATTTGACGGTAGTGAACAGTTAAATGCAACCGAAACGGTCAAGCGTGGTCTGGAAAAGGTTTTGGGTAAATTACTCAATTTATCTAAGACAGATGAAGAAGAGATCATTGCGGCTTCCTATCCTGATTTAACATCTGGGATGGCTGGTTATCTCAATACGGGCGGCGATCGCCAACATTTTGAGATGGTTTGTGAGAAAATTCTTGAAGAATTTCCCTGGGCAGAAGAAGTAATTAAAGAAATGAAGAATAAATGGGGAATTCCAATTGTGGATAGAAAACCTCAAAAATACCATCCTCGTCTATTAAATGCTGGCTGGCTAGTAGAAGATGCTGAAACTGATGATTTAAAACGATTAGAAAAAGAGTATCGTTCAGAAAAAGATGAAGTTTTAAAACAGGATATTCGTCAAGAAATTACCAGTCAAAAAGTTGATCTTCGAGGTCAAGTTAGTCAACTGATTGATCGATATTATCCTAATCGTAATCCCACAGATTGGTATGTCATCGCAGCCGGTGACGGAGATAGTATGAGCGAGTGGCTTAAGGGAACCAAAATGAATCCCTATGGCGATTATTTTCCTGATGTTTTAGATAATAAAGTTTCTGAGGAATTACGTCGTACATTTGACAAATTTAAAACAGCAAAAAAACGAATGGGGCCCGCAACTCATAACGCCTTAAGTCGAGCGTTACTGGATTTTTCTAATCAATTGGCTCCCTATCTGACGGAACAACGCTATGCAGGCCGTTTAATTTATAGCGGTGGAGACGATGTTTTAGCCTATACAAATCTTTGGGAATGGGATCAATGGCTCTGGGATATTCGCCAATGTTTTCGCGGCGATCAAGACCCCCAAGCTGAATTTGATAATACGGGCAATTATTGGTCTTGGCCATCGCCTCAAGTGCCTCATTATTTAGCGAATCGTCCTCTATTTACGATGGGAAAAAAAGCGACGATCAGTTTTGGTTTAGTTATTGCTCATCATTCTGTTCCCCTGGCGATCGCCCTTGAAAATCTTTGGGAAGCTGAAGAGGAAGCCAAAGAACATCAATATTTTGATCATCAAAATCTAAAACAAGTAAAGAATGCCGTTCAGGTACGAGTTATTTACGGTAATGGCAATGTTCTCAAGGCCACCAGTAAATTTGAAACCTTCAAAGAATGGCAAACCCTATTAACCATTGACAATATTGAACCTTCTACCTATGAGACAGCCGCAACTCTGTTAGAGCAGCATCCAATTCCCAGTGAGCAGGCGATTATGCCCTGGGTCAATGCTTTTGTGGAACGTCGTAGTAATTTTGAGAAAAGTCAAAAATCGGCTTTGCAATTGCGTTTGGGGGCTTTTCTCTGCACATTATGGGATACAACTGAAACTCAAAAACGAGAATTAGAAGCTAAGAATTGGCTCAAAGCGGCGGCTTTTAATCTTCGTAATCGTCATATTGTATAGGAGGCCATTATGCAACTCTTATCCCGAAAATTTACTGTCGAACAATACCATCAAATGGCGGAAAAAGGCATTCTCCATTGTCAGGAACGAGTTGAGTTAATTACAGGAGAAATTATCACAATGTCCCCTATTGGTTTTCGCCATGCCGCAACCATTAATCGTTTAGTTAATGCTTTGTTGCCGTTACAAATGGTGGAAAAGGTCATTATCAGTGTGCAAAACTCAATTTCCTTAGGGGATCATTCGGAACCCCAACCCGATTTAGCTTTATTAAAGCCAGTGGAGAATTTCTATAGTGATCGCCTTCCTGGAGCGGAAGATGTTTTGTTACTGATTGAAGTTGCCGATTCGAGTTTAACCTATGATCGAGAGATAAAAATTCCCCTCTATGCCCAGCATCAAATTAACGAAGTTTGGTTGATTAATCTCAGCCAAAATCAGATGGAATGCTATGGAAATCCTCTTAACAATAGGTATCAAACTCAAACTATTTTCTATGCTAATCAGATTGTAAGCTCTCTTGCATTTCCCGAATTAAGATTAAATCTCAACACTATTTTTGGTTAATTATGTATTGGTATTGTCTCACGCCTCTGGATATATTACTGCTCCGAGATGCTAAACCTTTTACCCCTGGTGAACGGGCTTGGGCAAAGAGTATTTTTCCCCCGAATGGTCATACTCTAGCGGGTGCATTACGCAGTCTTTTAGGACAATCTTTTAATCTCACTGTAATTGGCCCTTTATTTTGTTATCAAAAAAGCTTATATTTTCCCCGTCCCTTGGGATTTGTCGGCAGCAATCCTCTGATGCCGTTGAATTGGCATTCTTCATCTCATCCTCTCAATGCTCAGGCTTTGTGGGATAAAACTCAACCAGCTCCTCTCACATTTACAAAGTCATTGTCTGCCGAAGAACAGCAACAAGAAGAGGGGAATAAGTTTCGTTCCTGGCTACCTTCTTCTGTAATAAAAACCTATCTTGAAACAGGCAATATTGAAGATGATGATTGGTTGTTAAAATACCCTGGGGAAGATCAACCCTGGCAAGAAGAAAGTCGTCCCCATAATGCGATTAAACCAGGGACTCGTCAGGTGAAAGATAGTGATGGTTATTTTGTGGAAAATGGCATTCGTTTAAAACAGGATTGGTCTTTGGTGATCGCTGTTGATTCCCAAACCCATCAACTTTTACAGAGTTTATCTAAACCCCTTTCGATGCGTTTAGGGGGTGAAGGACATCGAGTGATGGTGGAGTATGAACCTATTCTCGATCAACAGTGGCAAACTTTACAAACCTTGTCCGATCGCAATTTTCAACAATCGGGAAGGGCGATCGCCTATCTAATGACTCCAGGCATTTTTGAGCGAGGCCAAGGGGGCATTTCTGTTTGTCGTTCCTATCCCTGGGAATGGAAAATGGCCTATAACTCAGGCGGCAATTTTGTTTCTATGGCTACTGAGCGGGCTGTGCCGATTAGTCCTCGGATTCGGGATAGTAAGGAGAAAAAAGGAAGTAGCATCCCTGCGCCCCAAGTGTTTGCGGCTCCTCCAGGAACGCTTTATTACCTAGAAAATCCTCAAGGATTATTTGCTGACAGTGACAAGGCTTCTAAACCGCTTAAACAAACCCGACAGTTAGGTTATTCCCAATTACTTTGGGTGAAATACAACCTTCTCTAACAGATAAATTTGCTCTTTATTGAGCAGCTAATTGATTGACAGTCCTCCAAGCTTAGTTAATTTTTATGAAAGTTCAGCACCTATATCTTCTTTCTCCTTTACATACAGGCGGCAC
This sequence comes from Snowella sp., assembly GCA_035285405.1. GTDB lineage: Bacteria > Cyanobacteriota > Cyanobacteriia > Cyanobacteriales > Microcystaceae > Woronichinia. The sequence goes on from JAYKJI010000253.1 coordinate 37,871, forward strand.
AACTCAAGAGGGAAATTTATTGGGCATTGCCCGTGAATCTCATACTAATTTTCCCTATATTCCGTCTAGCACGATTCGGGGGAAACTACGCTCCTCGGTTCAAGATGAAGCCTTAAAATTTCAACTATTTGGCACGGAATTAGGTAATGCTGCTACAAATTTAGAACAGGGGGCAATTTGGATTGGGGACGGTTCTTTATTGTGGATTCCTATTCCCTCTCTGAGTCATGGTGTAATTTGGGTAAGTTGTCCCCTGCTGTTAAATCGTTATATTCGACTTAAAGGGATTACACCAAAACCCCAAATTGAGGCAAATCTTTGTAGTTTTCATCAACCCAATGGTCAGATTTATCTTAAAGACGCTATTTTTAAAGGCTCTGAGTTAAAAAATTGGCCCAAACAAGATGATTTATTACCCAATCCAGAAACGACTGGAATTGACCGAGTTTTAGTTTTGTCAGATCAGCATTGTGCAACTGTTATTCAAATGGGGTTATGGCGACAAGTAAAAATTAAACTTGATGAACACAAAACTGTTGACGGTGGTTTTCGTTATGAAGAAGCGATTCCTCCCGATAGTTTGATGTATTTTACCTGGGGAATCACTTCGCAGACTGACAAAAGTAAGGAAGATAAAACTAAGTCTGATTTTCAGAAATTACTGACTGAGTATTCCACTTTACAAATTGGAGGTCAAGAAAGTCTAGGTCGAGGTTTTGTTGAGTCTTTTACATAAATCATTAACAAATTACTTTCATTACTTAGGAGAATGTCATGGCAGATTTTGATCCTCGTAAACTCAACAAACACGCTTTTAACTCTTTAACTAATTTACGAAACAAACATCAAGAATTAATTCCTGATTTTGAAAAGGCTAAAAAAGGTCTGAAAGATCAAAAAAATCAGGCACAGGAACTTTACACTTATATTTCTACCTGGGGACTCATGCGTTTAAAGGCGGAAGAAAAAGCCATTAGTAAAGATCAAGAAGAACGACGAAATGTCGTTAAATCATTTTTTAAAGATTTACAGGAACTTGCCGACCGTAACGACTTAGCAGGAGAGGATGATTTAAAAAACCTGATAAAACTTTCTGCTGATGACTATTTAGGCCTGACTGGTTTAGCGATAGAACTGGCCAATGAATTTAGTTTTTGGGCTAATGCGGTTTACCACGACATCAAAGGCGCACAGTAATTTTTCTGGACTCAAATTATGACACACTCAAGCAAGCCAATACTCAAAAAACCTGCGAGTTCTCCCTCTTCCCAATCTACTTCTTCTAAACCTTCTACTCCTAAATCTTCGGGGGGGAGTGGTGGAGAAAGTTCTAATAAGCCTCCTTCTCGTTGGCTCAATCCTGATAATGAGCCTTCACCTGATAAAACGGCTTCTTTTGTGGAATATTTGCGTTGGATGCGTCCTGCTGACTGCCAATATAAAGACGGAACGAAGGTTCAAATTCTCCAGATGGCTATGGAGAATGCGAAAAATTATGATGGTCGCCTGAAACATTGTCTTACTCGGACGAGGAAAATGGCTTCTCAAACTTTTGAGGTGACTTGTCCTTGGCGAATTCGGGTGGGGGGACATCGGGGGCCAGAGAGCATTTTATTACCGGCTTTTGATGCGTTGGGAATGCCCTATATTCCTTCGGCAACGTTGCGGGGAGTGGCCCGAAATCAGGCAATCCGAGAGGTGATGAAAAACACAGGAAAAGATTGGAAGAGTGCGGAAAAAGATCCCCTGATTGTGAAACATTTTGGGTCTTTGGAAGCGGATAAGCAGGAGCAAGCGGGCAAAGTGGTGTTTTTTGATGCTTATCCCACGTCGGGCCAATGTTTGAGTGTGGATATGGCCAATAATATTTGGAGTTGGGAAGGTACTAATCCTAAATATTCTCCCAACCCAAATCCTTTTTTATCGCTGAAGGAACCGACTTTTTTAATTGGTTTAGGTCTAATTTCGGGTTGTCAGGATCAAGCGTTATTAGAGCGGGTAAAAAAGTGGTTAATTGCGGGTTTGGCGGCGGGTATTGGCTCCCAAATTAATACGGGTTATGGGGAATTATTGGAAAAATCTAATAAACCTTTAATTGAGTCTTTTATTAAAGTCAAATTTGCTTTACAAGGTCAGTTAATTCATGGTTATCAAAAACCAGGGAACTGGACTTGGAATGACAGGCGTAACGAATGGCAAATGCGAGGGATCAATCAGTCTGAAGTTCGCGCTACAGCGTTTAAATCTATGTTGCGCTATTGGTTTCGAGTTTTTGCTTTAGGGGTAATGTCGCCAAAAGAGACAAAGACATTAGAGGCAAAACTTTTTGGTAGTTTAGAGCCTCAGTCCCTGGGATTCATTAAAGTTAATGTTCTGGAACAGGAGCCTGAAGATAATGAGGAACAAAGCGGAGTTCTGAGTTTATTTTATACTTCTCAGGTTCAGGATAATCAAAAAGATAATTTACAGAAACTTTTCAGTTCTCTGACTTGGTTAATGTTTTATCTGGGAGGAATTGGTCAGGGAGCACGGCGACCTTCTTATCAACGTAATAATAATCCGAAGGTTCGAGGCTCATCTTTTTTTGTTCTCAACCCTGATGAGTTTAGTAAAATTCCTGGAGATGCTAATAAGTTTGCCCAGGTAATCTCAGGAAAAATCAAGCAATTTTTTGATGTTTTAAATTTGCTTAAGACACAATATGGTCTTAATGAAAAAAGGAGTAATATTAATCCCTCTAATCACCAATGGTTGGAATGGGCTGATCATAGTTGTCGAATTTTTGTTGTTCCTAATGCTGATGAAGATGCAAACAAATCCTATGCACTGAGTCAGTTAAATCAAAAGTTTCATCAATTAGATAACGAGGTACGTCTTCTTAAGGATGAAAGAAAATTTAATGATTCTAAACGCAAATATTCGGAATTAAAAAGTCTATGTGGAGCTATTAACCCTGATAAAATTATGGTTAATGGCAAAGAAGAGGAACGAAAAGTTGTTCCTTCTCCGATATGGATTCGTAGTTTAGGACGTTTTGATGTGATCATCGTTTTTGGAGCAACGGCTTCACCGCGTAAAGATTATGTGGACTCTCTCAAGGGTAAAATTCAAGTTTTTCCTTAACTTCTTGATAGTGTAATTATGAAAAGTATTTTTGTGGCGACGGTTGGCACTCGTGATTTGATGTTTCAGGTTGCCTCTGGTGAGTGGTTTAACCTGGGTGATGATCAAATTAAAGAGGATATTCTCACAGAACATAGTGAGGTGATTGGGGATTTAGGTTTACCTGATTTCACTAGCCATCGAGAGTTAACGGAGTATCTGTATCAACTCAGTGATCAATTAATCACGAAGATTAAACCTGTAATTATGGGGAAAATTTTTGAGGAAAAGTATGAGCAAATTGAGAAAGTTTTCCTAATTGGCACGGATCAAAATGAGACGGTTACGCAACGCAATAAAGATACGCTTTATTCTGCTTTACTGATTCAAAAATGGCTTAATGGTAATTTCCCTAAAATCAAGGTGGAGGTTATTCCTCTGGGACGAGAGGGGGAAAATCCGAGTCATTTTGAGGAGATGTTTAGTTGGTGGACAGGTTTATGGAATAGTCGAATTAAACCTCAGTCTTCTCAAAAACTTTGGGTTTGTTTAAAGGGGGGAGTGGGTCAAACGGCGGAGGCTTCTCGTATTTCGGGGTTGGGTGTGTATGGGGAACAAATTGAGTTTTTTGAAGTTACTCAAACGCCTTATCAAAATCGGTTAGGACTTCCTTCGGATTATAGTGGCCCGTTTTTGGGTAAAAATTATCTATGGACTAGGGTACAAAAGGAGTCGTTGAATTTGCTTAAAAATCATAATTATTTGGCGGTTCAAGGGCTTTTACTGCCTTATTTTCAGGAGGATTCGCAGAAGTGGCAAAAGGTTCAGCAATTGTTGAAGGGAGCGATCGCCTGGAATCAGGGAAAATTCGATGATTTTTATCGGGAGTGTCAAGCGTATTTAGATAAATATAAAAAACCACAAACAGAAGAATATTGGTGGCAAGCTTATGAGCAGGGTTATACGGCGGTGATTCGTTTTGAACAGAATAATACGACGGAGGCGATGCTTCACAGTTTTCGGACGATTGAGGGACTGATTAATTTATGGA
>JAYKJI010000254.1:0-3901 GCA_035285405.1 Snowella sp.
TAGCACGTTCATAAACCTGAAATTGGGGTTGTTTACTGCCCTGCTCGGTGAAGATGACTATCTGTAAAATGCCTGTGGCTAACTGCGATCGCTGCGGTTCATCGTAGATTGATCCCCTGGCAATTAAAATTACCTCCGTTAATTCTGACCAGACCATTAGACCACCGGCGATCATTAACATTGCTTGAACTTCTGAACGGAGGGAGGTTAAGAGAGGATCTTTTAACCAGCGTTTTTGTAGCTTATTCAGTCCTTCTTGTCTCTCCTCTGGGGAAACGTTTAGTTGATTAGCCCAATCTTTTAGGGGTAACCAAACCTGCTGTTCAGAATTTAACAGTTGGTTGAGGAGTTGGCTCACCCATTCACTTTGTCTTCCCTTCGGTTTGAGCAATTTTTGGGCCAATAAATCTATCCCTAATCGCTGTAGCTCTGGGGGGAGAAATTCATTCTCTTCATTGGTCTCTAAGGTTATTGGGTCATCTATATTTTGGTCTTGCCAATGAGCCTGTAATAGATTGACCGCTTGCAGAATTTCTCGACGGGTTTGATGTCCGACCCCCCGTAAACGATTTAACCGTCGTCTCGGCGTTTGACCAAGCTCCCGGGCCGTCAATACATCAATTCGATCCAAAGCATTGATCGCTCGTGGACTTAACCCTAATTGGGCGATCGGGGTGTCTGGGGTTGCCTTAGCAATGAGGGTTTGTAACTGGGCTTGGTTTTCAGGAGAGGCGATCGCTGCAAAGGAATCAATCCCTGCAAAACAATCTCGCCACTGTCGTAACATTTCCTCCGCATTATCAAACCGTTCACTAACCTCTCTACGGAATGCTCGCTCAAAAAAATCCGTTAACTCTCCCCGTAAACTCGCTTCAAATAGCTCCGCCTCTAGGGTAATCTCACAATGTAAATGGGAAGGATCGGTTTTACCATCTCCCCATCGGGGCAAAGTGCCTGTTGCCATTTCGTAGAGTGTTACGGCAGCGGCATAACGTTCTGCCTGTAAATCCCAGAGGGGGGGCTGTCGTAGGGCAAGCAGTGGATCTAAATAGCCCTGGGTTCCAGCCCGAATATTGTCTAGGGGCGTTTTCGAGAGGGAAAAATCAAATAGCACCAGATGCAATTTGGCCCCACTGCCGATTTGCCCAATCACGATATTATCTGGTTTGATGTCTCGATGATTAATCCCAGTTTCTTCTAAATAATTCAGAATATTTAAGAGATCTTCACCAAACCGTTGCAGTAAATCAATATGTAATCGTCCCTCCTGACGTAAACGTTGACCCAGGGTTTCTATGCGTAATTTGTCCTTTTCCACAAAAACAGGACGCAGTAAAAAAGCGTTACGTTGGTTAATTTCTAGGGATTCGGCCCACTCAACAATATGGGAATGACGTAATTTTTGTAGGACTTCCGCTTCCCCTAATAAACGAGCATTGTGGTCAGGACTATTGGCAACTTTTAAAACCCAGATCTGTTGATGCCGTTCCACCAGCAGCGCAATGGAAGAGGCTCCCTGCCCTAGACGACGCAATACTTTGAATCCACCGGGCAAATAATCTTCCTTTTGAGCTAGGGTGGGATCGTCAGTAAAAATGCCTTCAGGAGTGGTTAATTCTTCTTCAACGACTTCTAGTTCCTCTAAAAATTCACTCACCGATTCAATGCGATTGATGATCTCAGGATGTGTGCTGTATTGAATTAAATCCTGTAAACTCTTAGGAATACCATCGGCGATCGCACTGATTTGTAGTCCTTTACTTTGGCGTAATTTCTGACTTAATTCCAAACCGTTGCAGGCCGGTGGTTGATCACTAAATAAATGGAAGGCGATCGCCCCTAGGGAAAAAATATCCAGATATTCTCCCACTAGATATTTGTTATTGAGAGATTCTGGAGCGAAGTAGGCAGTACTAATCGCATCTACAAAACTTTCAAAATGGGAACTGACTGAAATGCCCTCTGAGGTACTTTTATTAATTTGAGCCACTTGCCAGTTATAAAGTTTAATCTGCGGTTGATTCGGCTGGATTTCCCACACTAAAATACTTTGCGGACAGAGACCACGATGTACAATTTTTTGTTGGTGAACAAAGGCGATCACTTCAGTAATTTGTCGCAATAATTCCAGACGAGTATCTACATTTAATTGGCCTTTTTTTTGTTTTAAGTAATGATCCAGACGCATCTGGGAAGAATGATATTCAAAAATCAGAGTTGGCCCTAATTCATGTTCCTTATAATCACGGCATTGTAAAATACCAGGATGAGCCAAGTTTTCCAGTAATTGAAACTCCCGTTTAGCGGCTTGTTCAATGGGGCGACGATCAGTGGGTGAAGCTCCTCCTTGCACTAAATATTGACGCAGACGACGCTGAACATTGGATAACGAAACGTGGGTTGCTTGCCAATCTTGATAACCCTGACCTTCCTCGATTAACTCTCCTAAACGATAATCACTGACTTGGCGATAGCGTTGTGAGGGTCGAATACCTGCCTGTTCTAATCCTTGGCTGATCGTTTTCAAGGTGGGACGGTCATAGATTCCCCTAGGAAGAGGAGATAAACCGGGACACTCTCGATGAGTTAGGGCTTTCATGATCGTCTGTCGTTCACAAATACGATAACGAGCTGTTCCCTGTAGGGCAATCTGAATATCCGGAGCCGAACAAAACACTAGAGCTTCAATAAAAGGCAAAGATTTACGGCTACATACCCGTTGGGACTCCAACAGCGATCGAAGTTTTTTCGCCTTTAAATTAACGCTAATTAACGGATTATCTAATGTAAGCCTTTTCCCATCTTGCTCCCAAATCCAAGTGCCTGCATCCCCTGTAATTTTTCCCGGTCGGCTTTTAATTTCAATGACAAAAAAGCCCTGAGGAGAGAAAACCAATAAATCTATTTCATTAATACTGCCATCCAAAGCAATAAATTCTAAATTGCTCCAGGCTTGGTAGGAATCGTAAGGAAGAAACTGATGCTGAATGAAGGTTAGAGCATCCTGTTCCCAACTAAAACGAGATTCTGTAATCGTTACCCAATTAGATAGTTTTTGACGCACTTTTTTCGAGTGATAGAGTTACAATACAAAAAAATAATGCCTAAAATTAATACCCTATAGCCCTTATAAGCGTGATCCCTTGCGACAGATAACATCATAATCACAATACCGACAGGCTTCTTCTTTAATATCCGGTTCTACAGGATAGTTGCCCGTTTGTAGGTTGGTTTTTAGGCGATCACCGACTTCTCTTAACTCAGCTTCTGATGGGAAGGATTTCGGAGAAATATCTTTTCCTTTGGTGAGGGAATAGTAAAGGGCTTTATGTACAGGGCGATCGGGAAATAAATGGGGAGCTGCCACTGCAACATAGAGCGGTAATTGTAGATCAATTTTGGCCTCGCCTTCGGCATTTTTGACTCCTTTGGGAGCCGTGCTACTGGTTTTGTAATCTATTAAGACCAATCCTGCTGGGGTATCATCCAGGCGATCAACCCGTCCTGTCATTTTGAGACCCTGCCATTCCCCTGTAAATTGGGCTTCTAGGCTTAATATGGTGCTGGTTTCGGGTAAAAAGTCGGCTTTTTGGAAGGCATTTTTAAGAATCGTAATATGTTCCTGACGGCGATTGTGCCATGCGGGTAGAGTCGGAAAATTCAATGCTTTTTCGGCTTCTAAAAACCATTGAAATAACAGAGATGAATCACCCAAATTAATAGTCTTATTTTCCTGCCAATTTTTAAGGGCGATTTCAACGACTTTATGGTATAAGTTACCGCGTAAACTAGGGCTTAGGTCATCTTCCAATTCGTCCAATTTTTTGAGTTTTAAAATTTGGTTGGCAAACCATTTAAAGGGGCATTGTCCTAATTGTGAAAGTTGCGAAACACTGAAAAT
>JAYKJI010000255.1:0-21015 GCA_035285405.1 Snowella sp.
GTTTGAATATCCTTTCTATATCTAGCATTCTTGGATTTTCTGGTCATTGCTTTTTTTCTTATTATCCCTTATAACCCAACAAGTCTAATATTCTTATCTTCCGTGGCCGAGGAAATGAGCGCACCCCGTAAGGCTTCTATGTTAGATCGCTGGGAAGGTGTATGAATGACCTCTGCGATCTGTTGCAGCAAATATTTTCCTACAAAACTATTAAGGACTTCAGATAGCACGATAGGATCGATATTAAACGATTGATTGAGCCAACGCTGTAGATCTTCTGGCTTTTGATTCGCTAAGTTGAGATAGGACTGGAGCGATGAAGAGACTTCCCCTGTTTTGCTTAACTGACTCAGTTCCGGTATAGAAACCGACTCGCGCAAAATACTGTATTTGAGGATGATCTTTTCGGCAGCTTGACTAGGTAGGGGAAAGCCCGTTGTGAGTCCCATAACCAAAAATAATTTTAGGCAAATCCTTGTCATTGCGCCTGTTCCTCCCAGAATGATCATTTAACCTTTGCTTTTCTTATTTATATTAGTAAATAGATCTTTACAAAACCTTAGTTCGTGAGACGCTTCTATGACTGTAACGCTTAATCCTCAAATTATGAGGTCAGTTGAACAACTTGATTATGCCGTTACCATTGGGGATGTGGCAACCCAAGCAGGCTTAGAACTGAATGTTGCCCAGCAAGGTTTATTGGCCCTAGCCTCGGAAGCAGGGGGACATCTACAGGTGACGGATTCTGGGGATATTCTTTACCAATTTCCCAAAAATTTTCGCACTATTTTACGCAACCGTTTTTGGCGACTGCGACTCCAGGAACTTTGGCAAAAGATTTGGGGAATATTATTTTATCTGATTCGGATTTCCTTTGGTATTATTTTAATTATCTCGATTATTGTGATGTTTTTGGCAATTTTGGCAATTTTGATTGCTGTTTTAATTGCTGTTAATTCTAAAGATGGAGACAGTGATTCGGGCGGCGATCGCGGTGGCTTTAATTTTGTCTTGCCCCCAATTGATATATTCTGGATATTCAATTTCACACCTAATTATTACCAACGGGAACCAGAAGAAGTTAGTAAGCATAAAAATTCCAAATCCGTGAATACTCTGGAGACGTTTTCGTCTGTATCCAATTATCACCAACAGGAACCAAAAAAAATTAGTAAACACGAAAATCCTAAAAATCCCAAATCTATGAATTTTCTGGAATCAATTTTTTCTTTTTTATTTGGCGATGGAGATCCTAATCGTGAGCTAGAAGAACGGCGTTGGCAAACTATCGGTTCTCTTATCCGTAATGAAGGAGGAGTGATCGCGGCGGAACAAGTTGCTCCCTATCTCGATAATGTCACGAGCAGTAATCAAGAGACAGAAGATTATATTTTGCCCGTACTGGCTCGCTTTAATGGCTATCCTCAGGTTTCTGATCAGGGTGATCTTATTTATTATTTCCCTGAACTCCAGGTGACGGCTAAAAAACGGACATTAACTGCTATTTCTAGTTATTTGAATGAGAAACGTTGGCAATTTAGCCAAGCTGATAGTGGCCAAATTATGCTCAGTTTAGGCTTGGGAACGGTCAATATTGTTTTGGCTTTAATGTTGGGTGGTTTATTACGAGAATATGGTGCAGGGGTTGCGATTGCGAGTTTAATACAGCCTGTTTATGGTGTTTTGCTAATTTATGCGATCGCTTTTTTGGCTATTCCCCTCGGACGTTACTTTTGGCTACAATGGCAAAACCAAGGTATTGATAGTCGCAATCAAAAACGTCAAGCCAAGGCAGAATGGTTAACGCTTCCCAATCCTAAATTCCGTCAGAAACTTCAATTTGCAGAAGATTTTGCGGCGGAAAAAGTGATCACGGCGGCGGATATTGCCTATCGCACTGATGAAGATTTACTCGTTCAAGAAGCGGAACAGTCTGACAAAATTGATCAAGAATGGCAAAAACGTTTAGAATCACTTTAGCCTTGTCAGCTACTATTGATTAAATTTCGCAAACAAGTCAACTACTTTTACAAAATCAGCTTAGGAGTTAACTATGGCGGAACTACTAGAGAGAACGACTGAAGAGGTTGTTGGTGATGAACAAGACCTCGAAGAAGTTGGCATGGAAGACGATGATAGTGGGGAAGCCGTTGATATTTCCTATATCCCAAAGGTTGTGGTTTATGGAACAGACTGGACAACAGAAACGATGGTGAATCAGTTAGTTCGTGGAAATATTGATATAACGCCAGACTTTCAACGAAGGGATGCTTGGAATCTCAAAAAGAAAAGTCGTCTGATTGAATCCTTAATTTTAGGTTTACCCGTCCCTCCTATCGTTTTAGCGGAAAGAGACGATGCCAAAGGAAAGTTTATTGTTCTAGATGGTAAACAGCGATTATTAACTGTTTTTCAGTTCTACGGCAAGAGTGGATTTACTAACGATAACTTTAGGCTAACTGGATTGGAAATTTTAAAACAATTTAATGGTTATTCCTATTCCGAACTGAAAGTTGACGCTAATTTAATGGATGTTTTGAATGCCTTAGATAATCAAACTATTAGAACAACAATTATTCGTAGTTGGCAGCAAAAATCTTTTCTCTATGCTGTGTTTGCTCGTCTCAATACCCAAAATACTCCTCTTTCCCCCCAGGAACTTCGCAAATCTCTCTATCCAGGAGAGTTTAGTAATTTTATTGATGAGCAGTCTGCAAACAGTCAAGGACTAAGATTATTTTTTGGTTTGAATAGACCTGATTCTCGGATGCGAGACACTCAAATACTTTTAAAATATATTGCTTTTCAACTGTTTTTGCCTGATTATAAAGGAGTTCTTAATCAGTTTTTAAATAGTTCCAATGAAAGACTTAATGAGCTTTGGTTATTGCCTAGGGAGCAATCAGTTGTTAGAAATATCACCGATAATTTTGAGACTGCAATTCAGCTTACAATTAAAATATTCGGTGAAGAGAATTTTGCACGAATTTGGCGCACTGATCAACACAAATATGAACAGGTACGCAATCAATCGGCTTTAGAAATTATGTTATTTTATTTTTCTGACAAGAAAATTCAAGCGAGGTTAACGGAGATTAATTTGTATAAAACTCAAATTGAGCAAGCCTTTCAAAATTTGTGTGGCTCTTCCGAATTTACTAGCACCATGAGAAGCAGCACTCAAAATCTTGGTAATACCTCGACTCGCCTAAAACTTTGGGGGGAAGCTCTTAAAGAAGTATTAGAAATAGATTTTGAAATTCCTCAATTAGTTGAGAAGACATTTATTTATAAGAGTTAGAGAAACTTTAATTAATGACTATTTCTCAACGTTTTAGAGTCCTAGAAAAAGAGCTAAAAAGCCTTAGAAAAAATTTCCTACCACGTCAATTCGATGACGTAGGAAATTATTATACTCCTAGAAAGATTGCTTTAGCTGGAGCTTACCTTGTCATGTCCCATGCTGAGATTGAATCGTATTTTGAGGATCGGGTTTTGGATGTTGCAAATAATGCTAAACGTATTTGGGATAATAGTCAGCATCAGCAAGTAAATTTAACATTTGCTTGTTTATTGGCTTTCTCAGGTTTAAAATTAGAAAAAACACCTGAATCATTATCTAGCCAATCTTTTAAAGATTTAGGAAATAAGTTTGATGATAGTTTTCAAGCATTTCAAAACTATGTTAGAACAAACAATCATGGTATCAGAGAGAAGAATATTATATCTTTACTTTTACCCATTGGAATCAAGAGTAGCCAAATTGATAGCTTATGGCTGCAAGAAATAGATAACTTTGGCAAAAAGCGAGGTGATTTTGCTCATCAATCGGCTAGTCGTTATACAACAAGCCATCCCCCTAATCCGAAAGACGAGTTAAAAACCATTAATCGTTTAGTTTACGGTTTTGATCATATAGATTATCAAAGTCAAAATAGTGATGAGCGTCTTCCCTGTTTAATCGATATTGATCAGCTTCTTAATAATTTACTCAATACTTAAATCTTAACCTTTATTATTCAATGTCTGAAATTTCTGAAACGCTTCAACTTCCCAGTCCCGAAAGTGCGATCGCATTAGCCGGTCAAGGAGAAGATAATTTAGCCTATCTTGCTCGTCATACGGGAGCTAAATTGGTGCTTAGAGGTCAAGATTTACAACTCTATGGAGAAGAGAAAAATGTGGAGCGGGCGATGAAAGTCCTGCGATCGCTTTCTACCTATTGGCAAGAGGGCAAAGCCATTTCACGGCCTGATATTCTAACGGCATTTCAGGCGATGGACAGTGGCCGAACGGAAGAATATCGCTCCCTCCAACAAACGATCCTGGCTAAGACTCGAAGAGGTGAAATTATTCGTGCTAAAACCTTTCGACAAAGACAATATGTTAAAGCGATTCAAAGCCATGATGTCACTTTTGGTATTGGCCCAGCCGGAACCGGAAAAACATTTTTAGCCGCAGTTTTAGCCGTTCAAGCCCTATTAAATAATGACTATGAGCGTTTGATTTTAACTCGTCCTGCGGTAGAAGCGGGGGAAAAATTAGGGTTCTTACCAGGCGATTTGCAACAGAAAGTTGATCCCTTTTTACGTCCTCTATATGATGCTCTCTATGAATTTATTGATCCTGAAAAAATTCCTGATCTGATGGAACGAAGCAAAATTGAAGTGGCTCCCCTAGCCTATATGCGTGGAAGGACACTGAGCAATGCTTTTGTCATTGTTGATGAGGCTCAAAATACCACTCCAGCCCAATTAAAAATGGTACTGACTCGTCTCGGTTTTGGTTCTAAAATGGTGGTCACAGGTGATATTACTCAAACGGATTTACCCAGTCATCAACCTTCCGGTTTAGTGGTATCCCAATCGATTTTAAAAAATGTAGAAGGAATTGCTTTTTGCCACCTAAGTCAAGCAGATGTGGTTCGTCACCCCTTGGTACAAAAAATTGTAGAAGCCTATGAAAAAGAGGGAAATTAAATAGGTGCTCTTCTCAAGGGGGAGAATAGACAATCATCAAAAAAAAGACATTTTCAATGAGTATGTTAGGCGATTTAAGGTAACGGTTTTTCCCATTCCTTTTATTGATAATTGCTGAATAAATCCATTTACCTAGACAAGTATCCTTGATCAAGGATTTATTTTTAGCTAAAAAGTCATTCTAGCAAAAAAGTCTTGCGGGGAAGATGGGTTTGATTGGCCGTATGATGGGGAACAGTTCATTTTTTTGTTCACTCCTTGTTATGGTTGCTAACTGGTTCAAAGTCTTCCAAAGCCGCAAGATGTCAGCCCTGATTTTTCTGGGATTTGCATCGGGACTTCCCTTCTATCTCTCTAGCAAAAATCCGATCCAGGCTTGGATGAGTGAGGATGGGGTCAGTTTGGAGGCCATTGGCGCATTTGGGTTGGTCAGCCTTCCCTATTCCCTTAAATTTCTTTGGTCGCCGCTCCTAGATCGCTTTGTCCCTCCCTTTTTAGGACGCAGACGAGGTTGGTTAGTCATTTCCCAGATAGCTTTAATTGTGGCGATCGCGGCGATGGCGTTACAAAATCCGTCCAAAGCCCTGCAATTTCTGGCTATCAATGCTTTTTTAATTGCTTTTTTTAGTGCAACCCAGGATATTTTAGCTGATGCCTATCGCACTGATGTCCTGGAAAAGCCCGAATTAGGGGCAGGAGCGTCTGTCTTCCTATTGGGATATCGTTTAGCCATTATTTTTACGAGTTATTTACCCCTTTGGATTGCGGAACAAACCTCCTGGAATTTCTTTTATTTATTAATGTCTGCCTTAATGATCATCGGTCTGGTTAATTCTTTTTTTGCACCCGAACCACCGAAAAAAGGAGAGCCGCCCAAAAGTCTAAAGGATGCGATCGTTTATCCTTTTCTAGATTTTTTAGAACGGAATGGACTACAAAAGGCAGTTTTTATTTTACTGTTTATTACTATCTATAAATTAGGGGATGCAATGGTTAAAAACCTTTCTACTCCTTTTTTATTGGAGCAGGGTTTACATTTCAGCAAAAGTGATCTTGCCTTACCCGGAACCCTCAGTATTATTGCTACCATTGTGGGGACGTTGGCGGGGGGAGCCATTATGACCAAGATTGGCATTAATCGTTCTCTTTGGATTTTTGCCATTGTCCAAGCCGCCGGCAATTTAATGTATTTCGCTTTAGCTTTAGTGGGTAGAAATCATCTTTTAATGATTGGAGCCATCAATGTGGAAAGTTTTTGTTCTGGCTTGGAATCCGCCGCTTTTGTGGCCTTTTTAATGAGCCTTTGTAACCAGCGTTTTTCTGCAACCCAATATGCTTTACTTTCTAGTTTAGTTGCCTTCAGTCGAGATATTTTAATCGCACCCTCTGGTATTTGGGCGAAGGCAATGGGTTGGCCAAACTTTTTCTTGATGACGGCGATCGCCGCATTACCAGGCTTAATTTTATTGCCCTTTTTCGCGCCTTGGCAGGAAAGGGAAGATTTAGCTCCCCAACTCACCTCTCGATTTGGTTCACAAGATGAGGATGAATAGACCATCATCCTAGAAGAATCAATACAAATAATCTGAAAGCTGCCTTTGACTCAGAAAACGGGAGGCCGAACTGCTGGAGTTTGTAACGTTATCTAAAGTTTTGTCCCTATCCTTCACCAAAAATGAGGAAGTCAAGATATATAAATGGATGTTACTGAAGCTAAAAATTTTAAAGGGGCAAGGCACTGAATAGACCTTAACCCCCTTAAGTTGCTTGTTATAGTTAGGATCTTTATATTGGCTGATCCCATTTGAACTAAGTATTATTATTGACGATATTCGGGAATTATGTCGAATCCTTAATCTTTTTTTTAGATTTGATCCGGCTTAAAGTTTAAAGACTTTTGTTGACTAATGTTACGAATGATGAAGCGTGACCCCCAATTTCTCAGAAATCCAAACCTCTAGGTTTCGCAGGGAGTGACTTTTGGGCGATAACTCAGGATGTACCATCGGCTCCACTAAAATCGTAAACATCCCCAGACGATTACCGGCCAATACATCGGTAAATAGGCGATCGCCCACCATTGCCACCGTTGATACAGGTAGATTCATGGCCTGAATGGCATAACGAATTTTCCGTCGAGAGGGTTTTCCGGCCCCAAATAGGTAGGGTAAGTTGAGGCTATCGGCAATGCGCCCAATCCGAACCTCGCTAATATTATTACTCACTAACCAAATGGGGAGAATCGGTCGAATTTTTTCTACCCAGGACTGCAACTCCTCAGAAACATCCGCCTGTCGAAAGGACACTAGGGTTTCATCCACATCTAAAACCAGTCCCTGTAAATGATGACGTTGTAAAATCCTCGGTGTCAGATGCAGGATAGTATTGCCGAGAACAAGGTCGGGTTGCAGAAGTTTAGCTCTAGTCATCAGAAAAATGGGTTTGAAGGTCGTCTCTTGATTGTAACCCCCACTAAACTTTGTTATAGTTGATGATTGGCAAGTTACTTTCCTTGCCCGCTCATAATGCCAGACCATTGCACTTTTTTTTCTTTAGTACGACGATAGGAAAAGAAATGTTCAGGTATTTGATAGGTACAATAGGGGGCGATCGCGATTTGGTCGGGTTGAAGACCGAGTTGATCGAGTTGTAGAGCGTTAATACGGCGCACATCTAAGCGAACTTTTCCGGCTTCAGGGTCAGATAAAATAGGCGGCTCTGTCAGATTAGCCAGTATTTCTAAAATTTCTGTAGGGGGTTTGGGATCATCTAGAAATAAACTAGCCCCCACCTCTGCCGCAACGTCTTGATCCACTTGATAAACACTACCGGCGATCGCTGGCCCCATTGCAATCCGTAAATGAGATAACTGGCTACCCAATGCTAGAAAACGCTGAATAGCTTTAGGAACAATTTTTTGGGCAGTGCCACGCCAACCAGCATGAATCGCAGAGACTCGTCCTGTGACTCTATCTCCTACCAAAACGGGAGTACAATCGGCACTGGCTACCCAAACCGCTTGTTGACTTTGATCACTGATGATGCCATCGGCGGCTGGCCAACTCTCCTCATTTTCCCCAGTGGATTTAGCCTGTTGAATTTCTGTGGGGGTTAAAAGGCGATCGCCATGTACCTGTTTAACACGAAAAACGGTGGCCTGGGGTTGTAAAACAGTGACCAAGATTTCTGGAACATCAGGATAGAAGTCTTGAGTAAAGAAACCATGCTGCCAATCTTGCAGTAAACTACAGGTCAGATAGCGTCGGCCTTGCCATTCTTGCCATTGCCAGTCTGAACGTACAGGAGAATTAGTCATAGAAAATCCTTGCTTGCTAGAGTTTAGTTTAAGACGGAAATCAATCGATGGCCTTAGATCGGGAAAAACTGTTGGCTGAAATTGCGGCTCTTCTCAATGCAGATTGGCAAGACTGCTTAAAATTATTATTGTTTGAATCCATCCCTTCTACCAATCAAGCTCTTTGGGAAGCCATTACCCAGGGACAAACCCTTCCGATCGCGGCGATCTCGGTACAACAAACAGCCGGACGGGGTCAGTGGGGGCGTAGTTGGCAGTCCGAAAGAGGCGGTTTATATTTATCTTTGGCTTTAGATCTGAATTTAACAGCCCAAGCAGCAACGCAAGTCACCCTTTGGAGTGCCTGGGGCATTGCCCATCTGTTGCGACAATATAACATTCCTGTCGGTCTAAAATGGCCCAATGATTTAGTTTTGGAAGGTCGCAAATTAGGGGGCATTAAATGCGAAACCAAAATGAGCCAAAATCATCTTTCTCAAGTCGTTATCGGAGTCGGTATTAACTGGGAAAATCCGGTTCCCGATACCGGTATCCAACTCGGCCCATATTTATCCTCCCTATCCTCACCAAGCCCCTCAATCAGCCATTTAGAACAACTAGCGGCGATCGTTTTACAGGGCTTATACCTCGGTTTTCAGCGTTATGCTCAAGTAGGAATCACCAGTATTGTTCAAGGTTATTTGGACTATTTTGTGAATCTTAATCAGTCTATTGTATTAGATGGTTCCCCTGGCAAGATTATTGGTATTACTGATCAGGGTGAACTACGAGTCAAACTGCAATCCCCTGGAGCCAGCACAGAAATCACTGTACAGCCAGGCATGATCCGTCTAGGCTATGAACAAGCGAACTCCACGTTTCCTAGACTTTATTGATCACTACTCGGTGGTGATGTTTCTCGAATAATTTTTGCTGGAATGCCTGCCACTGTGGCCTCGGAGGGAATATCGCAAACAACAACAGCATTGGCCCCAATACGAGCATGATCGCCGATGGTAACGGGACGAATAATCTTTGCTCCTGCACCAATCTGCACATTACCGCCCAGGGTAACGCCCCCAACAATCGTCACCTGATGCAAAATCGAACAATTAGGGCCAATGATGGTATCACTAGGACTAATAACCACACCATTGGGATGGGGTAAAGCCAAACCTCCTTCTATTCGACAAGTAATGGCAATATCTGAACCCGTAACGACGCTCCAAAACCGATGTTCAAGAACCGTATATTTTTGGATAATCCGCCCAAATACCCCCCGATTCTGCCATTTTTGGTATTGACGAATAGACTTAATTAATTGCTTAGAGGGCTGCCACCAAGTCGTTAATTTTTCTCGTTCCCAATCGGGTTCAGAGGCTGATAATTTGTAATAACGGTCAGGTTTGCTAGATAAATTCATCTTAAGATATTAAGAGGGATCGCCTTATCTCCATAGCTTACCCTCTCTTGAGGTGGGACAAAAAGGTTAAGAATTGTGCAGATTGGCGATCGCCTTATCTAATTGGGTCATGGCTTGGGTAACTTTCGCTTCTGTCACAATTAAGGGAGGAACAAAACGCAACACTTTTGGCCCGGCTGGAGCTAACAGTAGCCCTTCTTTAATGGCCGCATTGACAATATCCATTGACGTAATCGGACTTTCGGCATTAATTTCTAGCCCATTAATTAAACCCCAACCCCGCACATCGGTAAATAAAGGGCTATATTTCGCTGCTAAAGATTTTAAATGACTCCGCAACTGTTCACCCCTGGCCTGGACGTTTTCCAGAATATGATCCGTTTCAATGGTTTGCAATACCGTTAAAGCGGCGGCTGTTACCAAAGGATTACCCCCAAAGGTGCTGGCATGATTGCCTGGCTCAAACACATCGCAGAATTTCTTACAGATCATGGCCCCGATGGGAATTCCGCCCGCTAGTCCCTTCGCACTGGTGAAAATATCCGGTTCTACGCCTAGATTTTCATAGCCCCACAGTTTTCCTGTTCGACCTACGCCCGACTGTACTTCATCAAAGACGAGGAGAATATCATTTTGGTCACAAATTTCCCGTAATCGTTGGAAATAGGCCACATCGCCTGGGCGAACGCCCCCTTCTCCCTGTAATGGCTCTAGCATAATGGCAGCCACTCGCCGATTACCTTCATCTAAATCGGTAATGGCCACTTCGATCGCCTTGATGTCATTGTAGGGAACATAGGCAAAGCCAGGCATTAAGGGTTCAAAATGTTGCTGGTATTTAGGTTGTCCTGTGGCGGTAATGGTGGCCAGGGTGCGTCCGTGAAAACTGGCTGTGGCGGTTAAAATCACGGGTTGTTCTAGAAAATCTAAAACGGTATGGGCATATTTACGAACCAACTTAATGGCGGCTTCGTTGGCCTCGGCTCCCGAATTACAGAAAAAAACGCGATCGCCGCAGGAATGTTCAACTATCCACTGGGCCAAAGCTCCCTGTTCAGGAATGTAATATAGATTAGAAACATGATGCAGTTTTTGAATCTGCTCCGACATCGTTTTAATGAGAGCCGGATGAGCATGACCTAAGGTACAAGTCGCAATACCTGCCACAAAATCTAAGTATTCTTTGCCATCGGTGTCCCAGAGACGACAGCCCTCTCCTTTGGTTATGGCGATCGGGAAGCGTCCGTAGGTGTTCATTACATAATTATTAAAATCCTCTTGATGAAAATCAGGGGAAACAGTCGATAGAGAGGCTAAGGAAACGTCGGGATTGTCAAGCAGGGTTGGTTGACTCACAATTAACTCCTGAACAAGTTGGTAGGAAGAGCTTTGAGGGATATAGTCTTAGGGGTTAGAGGGTAGCGATTGTATTTGCGATCCGAAACCTTTTGTTGATCTTAAATCGAGTCTCACCGTTTCGGCCAGGGTTGAGCCATTGTTTTAGCCAGGAAGTCAAGAAAACGTGTTAAATATCGTAGAACAAAAAAATCGAAGGTTACATCAAGAACTATTGGGGGGCGGACTGACCTTCGTCGGCTTATTACTAGCAGGAACTTTTTGGTATAGATTTATTGAGCATTGGACTTGGATTGATGCGGCTTATATGACCACCATTACCCTGACCACGGTTGGTTTTGGTGAAACCCATCCTTTAGATCCGAAATCCCGCGTTTTTACCATGTTGTTAGTGTTGGCCGGACTATTTACCATCGGTTATATGGCCAACCGTTTTACAGAAGCCTTCATTCAAGGTTATTTTCAAGCAGGATTACGACAAAGACAGGAGAGACTAATGATTTCTACGCTAAAAGAGCATTATATTCTCTGTGGTTTTGGACGTACCGGCTGCCAAATTGCGGCAGAATTCCAGACCGAGGGCATTCCTTTTCTGATTATTGAGTCAGATACAGCCCAAATAGAGAGAGCAAAGGCGATGGGCTACCAAGTTCTAACCGGCGATGCCACTTTAGATGAATCCCTATTAGCGGCTAAGATTGATCAGGCAATTTGTATTGTAGCCGCCTTGACCTCCGATGCGGAAAATCTCTATACGGTGCTCTCTGCTAAAACCCTTAATCCTAAGATTCGGGCGATCGCCAGAGCTAGTACAGAAGAAGCTGTACAAAAATTGCAAAGGGCTGGGGCTGATGAGGTGGTATCTCCCTATATCACAGGGGGAAAACGCTTGGCGGCAGCGGCCCTCAGACCCCAGGTGGTAGATTTTGTGGATGGTATTCTAACAGGAGCCGGACGTTCCTTTTATATGGAGGAATTTCGGATTACGGCCGATAGCTCTCCCTACATTGGCCAAAGTTTAAGTGAGGCCAGATTACGCTCCCAGTCAGGTGCGTTAGTATTAGCCATTCGCCGTCTAGATCGAGATCTGATTGTTGGCCCCACAGGAGAAACGCTTTTACTAGAGGAAGATTCTCTGATCTGCTTAGGAACAGTGGAACAACTGCGAAAACTGAATCATATTCTCTGTCCTCTCAGTCCTTCAACCCTACGCTTGCCCACTAAACAAAAATAACGCTCAATATTTAAAGTACGGGTGCGGCAGGGATCGAACCTGCGACCGTCCGCTTAGAAGGCGGATGCTCTATCCTCTGAGCTACGCACCCAAGGGGGAGGTTATCATGGAGATAATTGTCCCATAATTTAATGATTTTTGAGATCCTAATTCAAGCTAGGAAGTCTATTTTCGATTCTAACGCGGGTTGGGTAAAGTCTGAAGGGGAAGATGTTAGGGTGATCGCATACAAAACTTAATATTTTTCTCACCACAGTAAAGCTCTTACTCAGCAAAGGTTTCAGTAAGATATGATTTGTTATGATTGTTCAGGCTAACACAACGGTGAGTATATAAATCTCATGAAAGAAAAACACATACTAGCACGGACAGAGGGTTTGGCTCCAATCATCTTGCTTTTGTTACTCTAGGAAATGATTTTAAATCTCAAATCCTACAACCCTTGCTCAATAAGGATTTTGTCGTTATTTCTGAGTATAAAAAATGGGTGTTTTCTCCTACACTTAATAGTTCAAAGGGCTTGCTATGGAAGGACTTCAGTATTTGCGGTCTGAAAATGCCTTCCTAGTCTAACAGAAGAGAGTTAATAGCTCTGGCACTCTCCGAACGGTTAGGCGTTGTCCTCGAATGCAGGGACGACCGTTCATTTGACTGGGGTTAATGGTAATCTGCTCAAGTTTCATTTTGATGGTTTAATTGAATGTTAAGAATACAAGATAGGGCGATCGCGCTTTGTTTAAATCAATCATAATGACCACCTATGGCAAAAATATAAACATACTTATCATCAAATTTGTAAATTAGGCGATCTTTTTGAGAAAGTCTTCTTGACCACAAGCCTGATAAGTTATGTTTTAAGGGTTCAGGTTTACCTGTTCCTTTGGCGGGATCGTCTCTCAGCATTTCTTTGATGAGTTTACAAAGGTTTTTATGCAGAATCTTGTCTTTCTGTCTGAGTTCTTCGTAAATTTCCCAAGTGTTACCTTCAAAGACTAAGTATCTCATCTAGTTCTTCCTGATTAGGAGAATAGCCTTTATTTTGGGTATGGGTAGCCATTGAATGAGCAATTTGTTGCATTAAATTACTATTTTGTAAAACAAATAGGGTTTCCTGTTGTTGTTCCCAATCTTCTGCACTGATAACGATAAAGTCTTGGCCATCTTGACCAGTAATTTTAATTGGAATGTGTTGATTGATAACTTGTTTGATAAGGTCTTGGAGATCGTTTTTAAATTGGTTAATAGAAATGGAATTCATGGTTTTGTCCTTGGTAAAATCAGCGATAATCATTAGCAATCGGTTAAGATTTTCTTTTAGCAATTTCCTGTTTAGCTTGTTTGGCGGCTTTGATCAAATTATTTTGGGTTTTGCTGACCAAGTTATCCCACTCTAGTTCATTTTGAAGATTAGCAATATGTTCTTGAAGATGTTCTATAAGTTGAGCTTGGGCTGTCTCTGGGAGAGATTCGAGAATTTGGGTAATGGTGGCAATTTTTCGGAATTCTCACACCTCACAGCGTTCTAAAACGTAGGCTTTTAAATTAGCTTTACTCATTTTTTCAAAGTTGATAATTATTAAGACTTGCATTTTTTTCTGATAAAAAAATTGAGATTAGGAGATAAAGATTGTGGTGATTTTAGATGATTCAAAATTTTAGATAATTTAAAAAGGTAGTCGTGATTTTATGGCAGATCAATTTGATTAATATTTTTGATTTGTAGAACCATTCCAAGAGTTACTTGGTGTGGCAGTGTTTGGCCGTTTTCAACCCAAAACTCCGAATCTACTACAGAAAGAACTTGTTTTTCTTCTGGGTAATAAAATATTATTTTCTTATTATCAGAAGGGCGAACTATTATTTCTATTGGATTATTTTGTTTTAAAACTCCTGAGATATATGTTATTCCAGGCTCATACCAAGCACTACAATCATAGTCTTCTAAAGAGTCTAAATGTCTTCTTACATTTTGTTTAGCTCGATTGATAATCTCTAAAACATATCGAAGTCGTGAATAAGGATCGTAATCACTTTCACTAGAGTAAGAATATCTTTGAGCTATGTCAGGGTCGAGAAGTATCTTATCCAATTGTTGTACTGTAGTTATTCCATAGGTAATCAAAAATTCATCGTTAATTGCTTGCTTAACAGTAGGCAAATTATTGGCAATTTCTTGAACGTTTTCTTTATCATCTGGAAGTTGAGCTTTCAATTTTCTCAGTTGATCTTTTAGTTCTTCATTCTCATTTTTTAAAGACGCATTTTCTTGAGATATATCTTCTAATTTTACCTGTAATTCGTGTACTTGTCGTAAATTCCTGGCAACTTCAGCATCATCATAAAGCTTATGGCGATTCTCAAAAAGTTCTTCAAATATATTCTTTGCAACATCTGGATTGTCATTCATCCATAAAATTAACTCATTAAAAATTATCTGAGTTTCCTTCCTCCGACTAAGTTCAGAAAAAAGGGGAGTAACCAACTCTTTAATCGTGCGACCAATATCCTTCTGAAAAACCTTACGATTTGAAGGCAAGTTGATGTCAAAATATACATCTATTAGCTCATCTCGAAAATCCCGCCTTAAAGAAAAGGAAATATTTTTTAAGGCCTCATCAACGTCTTCACCTTCAAGATATAGAAAATTTAAGTCACAAAAAGTTCCATTTTGATTCGGTACAATTGAAGTCTCTTCTTCCAATAATCCTTTCCAGCCTGACTTAATTACGAAGCTTACAAAAGTAGATAACCAGTCACGAACATTATTAATATTGTCAGATAAAGCAGCACTTAGATTATGTATATTTTTAAATTGAGAAATTTCTTGAACAATAAATTCCACTTGCATTTGATCAGAAATTTCCCATATTTCTGGAGTCCAGTTATTAAGAACTTTTTTGTCTAAAATTTTATCTCCAAAAATTTTTTTAGAAATATCATATATAATACATCTTGCTTCAAATAAATCAGAATTATCATCTAAATCAGAATTATCATCAGGAAAAAGTGAACTTAAATCATAACAAGCCTGTTTCTTTTTATCTAAGCTAATGTTATTTGATTTTGATCTTAAAACTTGATTTATTTCACTAATAACGCTTTTTTGAGATTTATGAGGTAATTGTTCACTAATAGATATAGCTCTGTTTGCAAGAATTTTATAATAATTTTTAAAAAATTGGCTTGCAATATCCTTTAATTCTTTTTCAATGCCAGAATCATGCCCTAAATTACTAGGAAGACAAAGTTCTCCTTCCTGATTAGGTATTAGTTTATAGTTGCCTTTTTCTAAAAATTCTAGACAATTTTCTTCCACAAGTTGTAAAAGAGAAAAGTATTGATTAAGCCAGTTAATAGGATCTGCAAGACCAAATGCACTCGATAAATCCTCAAGTAAAAGATTATCTTGAGTCATATATTGAGATAAAGCCTCTATTGTTAGACGATGCCCTTTATCCCAAATCTTATCCTTAAAAATTTCATACCATTGATGAAATTCCGATTGAGCAGGTAAACAAAAGAAGTCAACTCCATGCACAAAGTTCCAGATTGCTTCTCTGACTTCTTGTCGGTTGTCAAATGGAATATAAACAACAATATAATTATCTTTTTGCAATGATAATTTATCACCATTTTCAGTTTTCACTAATGGAGTATTATATATCTTATTCTGTATCGGTTTTAGAACATTTTCTTCATACCACTCAATTGAAATCCATTCTGTTTTAGGAGGAAGAGAAATTTCTGCTAAACGATAAAGATTTTCCCAGTTTTGAGATGAGGCATAATAAATCAAGTCTAAATAACAAGAAACTGATTCTTGTAAAATCTTTTTATTAAGTTCGATTCTATCATCATCTTTATCGATTAGAAAAATATTATCTCTTGGTTCCGTAGGATATAGTTGGGAACTATTGATAAAAAAAGGTACCCCAAATTTTTCGGAACCAATTAAGGGAAAATCACAAAAAATTCGAGGTATTATATCTTTCCTTGAATCATCTATAAAAACCAATGATTTTTTACGTCTGATCGGAACAGCAATTTCAGAAAAGTTTCCTTTCACTAAAGCAAACTCATAGATATTATGATCATGATCAATTCCTTGTTTTTGAATCTGACATATCTGACATATATTTAAATTCAAGTTGTGAACATTTTGTGATTCACGGCTAAGGACAGAATAAATAGTCAATGCATTTTCGATGATTACGATTACGCTTTTAATAGAGGGGACAAACAAGAGCGTTAGTGGCAAACTTGTTTGCAAATCTTGTACACCAATTTCTGCCGTATCCAAACCATCTTCATCAAGATGATAAGTAAAAGATGTATTAAATTCATTTTCATCATAATTATCAACATTTACTCCTTGATCAAGTTGCTTTAATTGATCAATAGACGTATTAAGGCTTGTAATTACCTCCTGTATAGTTTGGCCACTTCTATCAAGAATTAGACAAAATTTTCGATAAGGAAGTTCACCATCCTTAACTATCCCTTTTACTTCAACAATTTCGGATAAAAGGTGTGTGGTTAAAAAACCAGTACCAAACTTTCCAGTTGTTTGGTCTAAATTATCAGTAGATCTTTCTTTTGTCGAAACTTGCTCAATTAGGAATGTAATATTATCTGTAGAAAAACATCTACCGTTATGTCGAAATATTAAGATTTTCTCGCTGGCATTATAGCTCACTGATATATCAACTTTATTTTGTTGATGATTTTTAACATCTTTTGCATTTTGCAGCAGTTCCCAAATCCATCTTCTTTTGTTATTTTCATTGCTGCTCAGTCTTAACTTATCCATTAAGTCAAGAATTTTGGTCGCAACAGCCTTTTCGTAGACTTTTTGTTGAGATTGACTAATACGTTCTTGGTAATTCATAACCTTTTTTAAGATTTTGTTTATTAAATAAAAAGACTTTGATAGCCGATCTTCTCGGTTTTGTTACTGACAAGCGATCGCATCAAACTTAGATATAGTAATGGGTTAATGAGATGTAACACGCTTTTTCAAAAGAGGAAAATCCTTAAGAGCGTCAATAGTTTGAGGTGCGGGATAAATTTCCCCTGGCTCTGCTAATGCGCGATCCATATAAACCTGAAACGCCTCATCATCATCACGGTTTTGCAAAATATAAGTCCGCAACTCTTGACGAGACATCGCTTCAAACTTAGATTTCATTATAAATACAAACTCCCTGTCGCTTCAAGTCTCTCCTGTATAGGGAAAGTTAGCTGTACTTTCTTCTAGGATAATTGATTCGGGATGACAATGGTAGTTCTAAATTTAGCCAAGCGTTAGAAACCGTTGCAAGGAGCGATCGCTGTTTTTAATCGGTTTTGTTAGTGATAAGCGATCTCGTCAAGCCTAGTCAAATTATAATCGGCTAACGACTATAAAGTTCCTTCAATTTTACGGCGAATCACCTCCTCCATTTGACGTAAACCCTTATCCGTACTTGGAAAACTATACCTGATCGCATTCGGATCACGACGACTCATCAACGCCCGTAAAGCCTCATCCCCCTCACGGTGCTGTAAAACATAGGCTCTCAGATCAGCCTTGCTCATGGGGCTAAAATTAGGCTTCATTTGGGGTTCATCTGAGTTTAGTATGCTAAGTCAATAGATTTAGTGCAAGATAGAAGAATACGGATCTCAAAGTTCTCAAAATTACGATACCCATAGCCGGGAAGTTCCTATTCCTGCCTAATTCATACCTTAATTCAGCAACGCCCCCAATCATTTAGAAGGTAGGTTCTATGATCCAAGTTTTGCCGATGGTGTTACCGACCGGATAGAGAACTTTTCCTTGAGACCTAATTTAAGGAGAGGGTAAAGGTATCGTAGTGGGTAAAGATGTTTCGCTATTTAGACCCCGATCATAGATCGCTAAATCCCATTGACCATTGCGATCGCTTTCAAAACTAATCCAACGACCATTGCCACTAATGCTAGGATGACGGACTTCGCCGGGCCAATCCTGGGTAATATTCTGGCTTTCAAGACTTTGGCGATCATAAAACCAGACATCGGGCTTACCGGACTGTTCAGAAATATAGACCAAGTAGCGACCATCGGCACTAATGTCAGGTTGATCTTGAAAACGACCCGGTTGATTGACACCAGGTAAGGGAACTAGACGGCGAGCCACCACATCGTACAGTAAAATTTGTCGTTGTTTTCCCCGATCAGAGGTAAAAACGAGATAACGGCCATCATAGGAAAAACTCGGATTCTCTTCAGCCCTCGAACTATTCAGGGCATTTCCCAGATCCTGGGGCAAAGGTGCGATAAAACCTGTTTCTTGGCAACTACTTAAAACTACGCTGATTACCATTATTCGGAGCCAGGCAATCAGCGATCGCCGTTTAGACCATAAGACTTTGATTGGAAACGGTTGAGGAATTGGGTAAAACACAGCAGTTAACATCATCTAGACAGACTTTTCCCCATTGCAAGCCCCAGCGCACCAATTCTACTCGGTTTTCCGTTTTTGTTTTGGTTAAGATATTGCTGATATGATTATCAACCGTGCGTTTGCTGATTTCTAATTTTTGGGAAATTTCCAAATTTGTCAATCCCGTTGCCACCAATTCTAAGATTTCCATTTCCCGATCTGATAAGGAAGCAGGAGAATGAGACTTATCAGTGAGCATAGGTATTATTTCCTCTTGGTATTTTTACTTATGGCTATATTGTAGAAGACAGTTGCTGAACTGGTAAGGTTAAATCCAAAATTTCTCAATCTTTGCGGCCTCTTGAGCCCTAACGCTCAAATATCAGGACGATTCATCTTTAACCGAGGGGGGAGTTAGCTCTTGGTGTTGATAGGCGAGGTAGATAGCCTCTAAAAAGTGGTTCGCAGAAGTTTCCACAGGAATATCTGGAAAGTTAATGATCTCTTTGGCTTGGTGAGCTAATTTCAAACTTAAGGCTCTTTTCGCATCGGGTAAAAGACTATCTCGCCTTTGCAGATATTCTCGAATCACAACAAATTGGTCAGGTAGTAATTGAGAGAGATTCGCTTTTGCCAATAATATTTCTGCCAGGGATTGACTTTCGCTGGCAAACTGCCAAGGGGTAGCTTTTTTGTCGGTAGTAGCAACTTCCTGAATCACGAGAGTTCCGGCGATCCAATCACCAATCCGCTTTTCCTGTTTCCCAAAAATGATCAAAAACATCCCTATATAGAGAAGATCATCGATGGGACGGAATAGAGCGCGTAGGGTGGCTTGGGGTAGGCCAATCGGACGACCATCATCTCGAATGACCCGAATTTTGGTAAAGCGTTTGCCTGGCGTTTTTCCCTGCCAAAGGGTTTCAAAAAAGATAAAATAACCGACGTAGCAACTAAATAGAATCAAAATCTGGATCGCCAATAACCATAAACCGAGGCGATCGCCGCCCCAATAATTATCCAAGTGGATAACTTCCCAGAGAAAATAGTAAAGTAGGCCCCAACCAATCATCAAGATAATGATCAAGGTACCAAGGGCCAGATAATCAATAATCAAAGCATAGGCTCGATTGCCGATACCCGCCAAAGTAAATTCCAATTCCACACTTTCAGGTGTTTGCAGGCTGAAATGATTAAAGAGAGCCATCTTCAACTAGGGAAAATTCCCACAATCCTCTAATCTTAAATCTTGTTTTATGTTTATATTTTAGCGAGTTAAGAGGTGTAAGTGAACCAAAAACGACGGCTAATTGGTCTAACGGGAGGAATTGCCACCGGCAAAAGTACGGTTTCCCACTATCTAGCCCAAACCTATCAATTGCCGATTTTAGATGCAGATGTTTATGCCAAGGAAGCTGTACTGAAAGGTTCGCCCATCTTAGCTCAGATAGTAGCCCGCTATAGTCCTGCTATTTTACAAAGTAATGGGGAATTGGATCGCGGTAAGTTAGGAGAGATTGTTTTTCAAGATGCGACGGAAAAAGCCTGGTTAGAAGCTCAGATTCATCCCTATGTGGGGCAACAGTTTGAGAAATTTTTATTATACTATCGAGATCCGACAATAATTCTTGCTATTCCCCTCTTATTTGAAGTGAACTTAACCCATTTAGTCACGGAAATCTGGGTCGTTTATTGTTCTCTTGATCAGCAAAAACAACGTCTGATGAGTCGCAATCAGTTAACCTCTGAGCAGGCGATCGCACGCATCCATAATCAGCTTCCCTTAGCGGAAAAGATGGCAAAAGCTGATGTCATTTTAGATAACTCCGGGAATTTGGAGTCATTGTATCAACAAATTGATCAAGCCTTACAGCTTAAATCCTCTTGAGCCCAAAGTCTTTCGCCAATTCAAAAATGAATCGCCCACTTAATAAAATATCGCTTTCCCTCTCCTCTCTCCACAACCAAACAGCGATCGCACTCCCTAAACTCAATAAAAATGCGATCGCCCTCTCCTATCTACACAGTAAAATAGCGATCGCCCTTCCAAATTTTTACTAAAAACGAGATCGCCCCTCCTCGTTCCATTCCAAAACCGCGATCGCTTCTCCCAATAAGCTGTTATTACTTTAAGTGTAAAAAAGATGGGGTAAAAAAACTACCGCCTTTGCCTGGCAACGAATGCTAAAACCCTTATCGGGAAAGAGATCTAAGCCCATAGTGGCCAGAACAAAGAAAAGTAGTTCAAATAAACTATTACAAATTAAACTGATGACAGCTTATAGAAAGTCGCCCTAGAAGGGCGAGGCTTTTACCCATTTC
>JAYKJI010000256.1:0-16779 GCA_035285405.1 Snowella sp.
CAGGGTGGTAATAACAAGTTTACCGAACATTAAAAAAGAAATTTTATGAGACTTCCAAAGTTGCCAACAGTTATCTATATAACCTAACCGCATTTCCCAAAGATGTTGACTTAAGCCTCCAATCCCAAAGCTTTTAAAGACATAAATTAAGGGAAGACTAAAAAAGTAAATGGGATAATGATCAACTGCAATCTGCATCCAAAGTAAATGATCTTCGCAATATCTCTTTTGGGGATCAAAACGATAATGCAAATTACGCTTTAGCATGACCGAAGAGGTTTGCAGTAAATTAGAATGCAAGATTTCTGATAGCTTAACCACTGTTACTTGATACTGATTATAACTTTCAGGTTGCTCAAAACTAGAGGAATAGGGAGGGAAAATACCATCCGAGCCACTGATTGCCACATTAGGGTTAGCCAACATCCATTGAGATTGAATTTCGTTTTTTTGAGGATGCCAAGCTTCATCTGAATCCAGAAAGGCAATATAGTCTTGACTGGCCAGATTCCAACCCTGATTTCTAGCGAAAGATGGCCCAGCATTTTTTTCTAAAGTCACTAACTTCAACCAATCTTTGCCATAGTGATTTTGTAAAGATTGCAGAATTTCTATTGTATTATCTGAACTTGCGTCATCAATCACAATCACTTCCTGGGGTTTTAAGCTTTGTTGAGCCACTGATTGAATGGCTCGTTCAATGGTTTGGGCAGAATTATAACAAGGAATAATGACGCTAACGGATACCATGATACAATCGCTCCTCGACCCATTGCCAGAGTCCTAATTTTTCTAAAATAGTATGGATAGTGATGGTCAAAAAAGATCGAAAACTAAATAGTAGAGCATTAATTTTTGACACTAGTCGATAACTTAAACGGATCTGGAAATATTCCCACTCAGTTAGATAATAATTGCCAGAAACACCTCTCGGTTCAGTTATTGAAATCACTTGATCAATGTTGGTAAAAATCACCCCTTGATCCTTAAAGCGACAGAGTAAATCGTAATCACTGGCAATTTGGTATTTCAAATGATAAAGTCCCCATTGTTGATAACAGTAGCGAGGAATAAAAACAGCAGTATGGGGAACCATTTTATAGGCTAGTTTTTGACTATCTCCTCTGACTAAAAAGGGCTTGTCTGGCTCCTTAGCATTGCCTTCATAACAATTTCCCGTTAAAATGCTTTGAGGATAGAGAAGATGCTGCTCCACCATCACAGCGATCGCTGAAGGGACATAGACATCTCCCGCATTTAAAATTCCCACTAACTGACCATGACAGAGAGAAATCCCCTTATTCATGGCATCATAAAGACCGCGATCGGGTTCACTTAAATAAAAGCTAATTTGGGATTGATATTGCTGAATAATTGACAACGTTGCATCAGTACTACCACCATCAATTAAGATATATTCAATCTGGTCATAGGTTTGCTGAAAAACACTTTTTAGCGTTGCTTCGAGGACAGAAGCGGCATTAAAAACAACGGTAATGATACTGACTAAGGGACGATGCTCATGCTGGTTTTCAAAGAGTCGAACTTCTCGAAATTGAGAAATAGGAGAAAGTTGCTGCCAATTTTTGACATAATCATCAATGGTCGGAAAATTGCTTAGGGCAGACATCAGTTTAAGCCAAGAAGGAAATTAAAGGTATTAAAGACTATTAAGCGGTTATTAACTAGTTAGAGAACGAGCCTAGATTATTCTCAATTGGCACAAATTTGTCCCCCTTTAACCGTTAAAATTTGAGAGGCTTTTCGCCATTGATCATCAAAGCCTTGAAGATGGGTAGTCGTAATCAGGGTTTGGAAACGATCTTGAATGACGGCGAGCAGTTGGTTTTGACGTTGCAGATCCAACTCTGCCAGTACATCATCAAGTAGTAACAGAGGTGGTTCTCCCACCACTTCCTCAATTAAACTCAGTTCTGCTAATTTCAAGGCTAAAACTAGAGTGCGCTGTTGTCCCTGGGAACCGTAGGATTTGGCCGGAGTTTGATTAATGCTGAGGGCAATTTCGTCTCGATGGGGGCCAACCACTGAGGCTCCTAATTGTTGTTCAGCCATGCGTCGTTGTTCAATTTTGGCTAAAAAGGCTTGTTGAACGCTTTGGGGATCATCCTCTGGCCAGACAACATTGGGTTCATAGGCGATCGCCAAAAATTCAGTTTGACCACTAATCTGTTGATGCCAGGCTTGGGCCAGGGGAGCCAGACGGGTTAAAACCCTAGCACGACGACGACTGACGCGGGAACCCATTTCAGCTAATTGTTGATCCCAGAGGGGCAATTGTTCCAGATCAAAAGTGTTGACGGGTTCGGACTCTTCCTGTTGTTGACGGAGCTTTTTTAACAGAGCATTACGCTGTTTAAGAATATGTTGATATTGGGTAAGAATATGACTATAAACTGGTTCTAATTGAATGAGCAGGGTATCTAACCAATGACGACGAACTTCCGGCGCACCACGCACAATATCTAAATCTAAACAGGAGAATTGAACAGCATTAATAACACCTAAAAAATCAAATTGACGACGCACATTTTCCTGATTAAGGCTCAAATTTTTCCGTCCTGATTGTCTTAGTGTTAATGCTAGTTCTTGCCCCACATAATTCCGTTCTAATCTCGCCTTTATCAATCCTGTTTCCTGGCCACCTTGAATCAGATCGCGATCGCGGCTAGTGCGATGACTTTTCAGAGTAGCAAGTAATTCAATAGCCTCTAGAAGGTTGGATTTTCCCTGGGCATTTTGACCCACTAGAATCGTTTTAGGCGCATTAAATTCTACCCATTGATCGGTATAGTTACGAAAGTTTTTTAGATAAAGACTTTGAAGATACATTATCTCTATTAATTTAGATCCTTAGAGTGCAAATTGTTGAGCATGAAAACCAGCATAACGACCCTGTTGAGCAATTAATTCTTCATGGGTTCCTGCTTCAATAATTTCCCCTTGCTGAAGCACAAAAATGCGATTGGCACGGCGAACGGTCGCTAAACGATGGGCAATTACAAATACTGTTCTTTTTTGGGTAATGCGGTCTAGTGCTTCCTGCACTAAGGCTTCTGATTCGGAATCCAGGGCTGAGGTGGCTTCATCCAAAATCAAAATACCAGGATCTCGCAAAATAGCACGGGCGATTGCAATGCGTTGACGTTGACCCCCGGAAAGATTTACGCCCCTTTCACCCACATAGGTATGATAGCCCTGGGAAAGTTCGGTAATAAATTGATGGGCATTGGCAATTTGTGCGGCTTCTTCAATCAGAAAAAAATCTAAATCATTCTGACCAAAGGCAATATTTTGGGCGATCGTACCAGAAAAAAGCATATTTTCCTGGGGAACAATGGCAATTTGATCTCGTAAACTTTTTAGGGTGACATCCTGCACATCATAACCATCAATTAAAACCTGGCCAGAGGTAGCATTATAGAGGCGCATTAATAAATTAACGAGGGTACTTTTTCCTGCTCCCGATGCCCCCACCAGCGCAATCATTTCTCCCGGTTGAGCAATAAAATTAATATTTTTTAAGACCGGTCTTCCGACTTGATATTCAAAACCGACCTGGTGATATTCCACTTTACCTGTGATTTTAGGTAAACGAATGGCATGGGGTTTATCTGTAACCGTTGGCTGCACATCTAATAATTCAAAAATGCGATCAATGGAGGCTTCACCCTGCTTAAAAATATTATAATCATTGGTGATATGACTAATGGGATCAATCAGCATCGCTACGGCGGTAATATAGCTAATAAAACCGATGCCAGTTAAATTTTTCTCGGAAATTTGCCAAGCGGCCAAACAAAAGAGAAAGACCACTGCCATGGCTTCTAAAAAACCGACTACCACAAATTGTAGAGCCTTAACCTGTTCGGCTAAAAACTGCGATCGCCGATGTTGACGAGCCTCTTCCGCAAATAGCCCTAATTGATAATCCTCCGCCGCAAAGGCTTTAATTAAACGAATACCAGCTAAACCTTCCGTTAACAGAGAAGATAAATTAGAAATACGATTTTGACTGCGGCGACTAAACTTTAATAATTGCTCACCAAAAAAGCCAATTAATATCCCCATTAAAGGAGCCACGACCAAGACTGCTAGGGTTAATGTCCAGTTAAGCCAAAACATATAACCGAAGACCACCATTAACTGCAAAACCGAGGGAATAAAGTCATGGAAAAGCTTATTAACCACTTCGCCAATGCGATCAATATCTTCCGTTAAACGATAGGATAAATCCCCCGTTTTAGTCGCTTCAAAATAACTTAAGCTGAGTCGTTGTAAATGGGTATAGACTTGCTGACGTAAATTGAGGGCGATCGTTAAAGCGGCTTTAGCCATTAAAGAATCTTGGCCATACTGGGCTGCTCCCCTGACCAGAAAAATACCGGCGGCCACTCCGGCTAAGGTGACAATGGCTTTGACATCTCCCGCCCCGATATATTTCGCCATTCGTCCTACCAACCAGGCTAGGATCGGCCAAAAGACAGTAAATACCAATGTACAAAGAAAAGCCAGGAAAATGGTTCGCAGATGGGGGCGAATGTAGGGGATTAATAACCAATAATGGGAGCGTTTCTTCAAAATTTTTGAGCAGAATTTTACTAAATATTCTGATCCTATCAGATTTTTGTTATTTTTGGGGTAGGAAAGTTACCGATTGGTTAGCCTTCTAGGTTATGATGCAATTGTTATCTATTTTTCTCACTAAATGGTCTGAAAAGTATCAAAGATAAACCTATTTACATAAAACTTATATCAAGATAATAAATCTCTAATTTGTGCCGCGATCGCCGCCGATCCACCTGGCAAGCCTACACGTTCCAAGCCATTTTGTTGACAAAGAGTAAGATAATTTTCATCGCTTAAAATAGCAACAATGCGATTAGCTGCTTCTGTAAAAAGAGTGCTTTGCCCATGACTTTTGCCGATGGTAATAACTGAAGAACCTAATAACCGCATCTGGGCCTCTGCAAAAGCATAGGTAAATTGAGGGCCATCCCCAGGAATTTGTACAACTGGCTTTCCTAAACCCACTGCCTGCTCCACCGCCGTTCCCGCCATCCCGATCACCAAATGACATTGCTGTAAAATATCAGAAAAAGCATTCCAATGACAATGGACTCGACAATGCTCTTTAAGCAATTGACCTGAACCTAAATATTGCCAGTTTAATTGTTGGGCGAGGGTTTCTAAATTTTTTTCGGTAATACTGGGAACTAAAGCGGCACAAAATAAATAATTTTCTTGCTGACTAATCGCTCCACAAACTTGTAATTGTTTACCCAAATTATTAATTGCTTCTGGAACACGACTCCCTGGCAAAAGGGCAATCATGGCTTGATTAGGATCACGTTTTAAAGTCTTACCTTGAGGTTCTAAAATATCCATAATCGGATAACCAGCAAAAATGGCTTTTTTTATCCCCCTCTGCTGCAAATCCTGGGCAGTAAATTTATCCCTCGTAAAAACTTTTTGACAACGGGGCGATCGCAGACAATATTCAGTAATTAACGGTAGGCGGATTGTGCCTTCGTAGTAACTAGAGGTTGAAACAATAAAAGCAACAAAGGGTTTACCCGTCACATAGGCAAAGGCGATCGGGACAATATCCCCCACTGCCACCGCTAAATCAAAATCATGACGATGGGCTAAGATAGCCTGGATTTGTTGAATCGTTAAACCAATTAAGCCGGCCGCAATATCCTTGAGCCAATTTAACGGATTGGTATAAATAATTCCCCCAGAGGGTAAATTTTGGGCGGGGCCAAGGAGGGCGATTCCTAAACGTTTGTAGGCATTTCCTAGACCCACTAAAGGCATAGCAGCCAGAGAGAGATCGGGATATTGTTTCTGAAGGACTTCGACCACTAAGCTGGCATTTAGATCTTCTCCATGCCCATTACTTAAAAATAAAATATTCATAGTGCTAGGATGGGAAAGTTAGGGTTCAATGAGATAGCTTGACCATTGTGTTTTCTCATCCGCATTAACCTGTCGTTGTAATAACCGCCAACTTTTGCCCTCGCTTTGACGTTGCAGATAAATTTCAAAGGCATTTCGTTTTTGGGTAACGGTTTGGCGGGGTAGGGTTAAAGTGACATTATAAAAACCCGTCAGATGATAGGCCGGTAACTCACTGATCACAATCGGTTCTAGAAGCTTAACCTGAATTTTATCGATCGCTAATTGGGGGGGACTGGTCTTCAGTTGTTGACTCAGACGTTCTTGAGTTTGTTCTAACTGCCAGGCGATCGCCTTTTGAACAATGTCACCATCGGGGGCGAATTCCAGGGGAGCCGTCGTTGCTTGACAAGCGGTCAGCCAAAAACAACACCAGAGAGTGAGGATAAAGGAAAGAATACGAATGACACGCATCGGAACTTACTGAACAGATTCTTCTATTTAAGCCCTAAAGGGAACGGTTTCCCACCAGGCCAGCAACTTATACAAAATCCCTTTGTCACAGCCACCTTAATTTTTGGTAGGGGTTTGGTTTCCAAATCCATAGAACATAGGACTTAGAGACTAAGCCCCTACATTCGATAAAAAAGGGAATGACAACAGGATTTGGTATTATCCTTGCCTAAATTTGGGGAACTAACTACAGAACAGATCGTAGTACCAACAAGTAATTGACCTTTCAACTCGCAAAAAGCCTGACCCTCTTGTGAGATAATTTCCTAAGAAAAATTATTTTTTACCTTCAACGGTAAAAGTAATCAATAACACTTCTTTTCACAGTTTAACGCTGCTTTTTCAAATATTTTAGGAGATCACACCATGAGCGCGGAAAGTATGTTAGTCAATGGAGCCTTTCTTTTAATTGGTTTAACCCTAGTGGGTCTAGCCTGGGGCTTTGTGATTATTAAACTTCAAGGTGGTGAAGAGTAACCGTTAGTATCCTGATAGAATCTAGTCATTTTTGTGATGGGATAAATATCAGGCTATGTTTTATTTGGGCGCAGATATTGCGCCTCTTAATATTGGAGTTTGGAGTAATGATTCCCATCAGGAAATCCTAAGTGCAGGATACAAGGCTGTATTGATTTCTTAACTGACGATCGCCTACATGATTCCCCTATCTTCGTTGTTTTTCCTGCCATTTCGTTTTTGCTTCATACCACCAACGTTTTAAGCGTAGATCGAGGGAAAATCCCCGTTTAGCACGAATGACCACGGTTCCAGCGACGCGATCATGAAAAGCCTGATTATACATTTCATCACTCAGAGCTAAACCGCCATTCATTAACAAAGGCGCAATTAATAACAACATGGAAATGGCATTGAGAAAATTAATATTTAAGCCCACCATTGCCAATAAGGAAGTGCTACCTAAAATAGCTTCCCGTTTAGTTAACTCAAAGATGCCCGGAATACGCCGCGATCGCAGATCAATCACCTTCATATCAAAGGCCCAACTCCCTAAACTTTGGCCCTGATTGGTTTCCACTAAAATTACCCGCAAGCCAAACCAGGCTCCCAGAAAAATCACCCCCTGCAACCATCCCGTCGCAAAGGAACTGAGTAGCCAAACGGCCACAAAATCCATTAAATAGGCATAGGAACGGCGTTCGAGGGGAACCCTGGGAAAGGGTCGGGGAGACGGTGGCGCATCATCGTACATTTTTATACCAATTTTATGACCAACATTAGGCGACTAGACGAATGAACTTTTTCTTGCCTACCTGTAGAATTTTGCCTTGCAAGTCAGCTTCACTCTCAAAGGTAACATCAACCTCGGTAACGCGATCGCCGTCTAAACGCACCGAACCGCCCTGGAGTTGACGACGACCATCCCCACTACTGGTACAAAGCCCCGTTGCACTGAGTAGATAGAAGAGTTTAACCGGAAACTGAGTATTAGCCAGGGAAAATTCTGGCACGCTTTCCGCTGCGGCCGTGTTGCCCTGGGTGACAATCGCCTGGGCCGTTTGTTGAGCCGTTAAGGCCGCCTCCCGACCATGAAATTGAGCGACCACTTCTACTGCTAACCTTTTTTGGCATTCCCTAGGATTTTCAGGTAAAGAATCTAGGGGGAAATTGGTCAGTAATTCAAAATAATCCTTGAGTAAACTATCAGGTACTTTTTCCAACTTCGAGTACATGGAAAGGGCATCTTCGCGCAGTCCCACATAATTATTGAGCGACTTAGACATTTTTTGACTACCATCCGTCCCGATCAAAATCGGTAGCAATAGACCAAATTGCGGTGGCTTGCCAAAATGACGTTGTAAATCTCGACCGATGGCAATATTAAATTTTTGATCCGTTCCCCCCAATTCCACATCCGCATCCACCATCACTGAGTCATAGCCCTGCATCAAGGGATAGAGAAACTCATGGAGGAAGATCGGCGTTTCCTGGGTAAATCGTTCCGAAAAACCCTCTTTAGCTAACATTTGGCCCACCGTCATCGTAGCCAATAATTCTTGAATTTTTGCTAAATTTAACTGACTCAGCCAATCGCTGTTGTAGCAAATTTCCAGTCTGCCAGGGGTTTCAAAATCTAGAATCGGACGTAATTGTTCTAAATAACTTCTCGCATTACTACGGACTTGATCCGCCGTTAATTGTTTGCGAACTTCTGATTTGCCGGTGGGATCGCCAATCTGGGCCGTAAAGTCACCAATAATCACCACCGCCGTATGGCCAGCATCTTGAAAGGCTCGTAATTTGCGAAAGGGAATACTATGGCCCAAGTGAATATCGCTACCAGTCGGGTCAATTCCCAATTTGATTCTTAAGGGGCGATCGCTCTGGGCCAGCAGTTGAGCAAGATTTTCACTCGGACTCTCGGAATCCGGTTGATGGGGAAAGATTTCGTGGGTTCCGCGATCTAACCAATCCAATGCAGTTTGAGAGGTGGCAACAGTCATAGCAACAGTTCAACATTAGCCCAGAGAACCTATTATAGGGCGTGAGAGCGATCGCCAATGCAATCAAGATTTTTAGCTTTTTCAACGGTCTTGTCAAAAAACTGACATTGGTTAACATTTATAGGAAATATAGAAAATCTAGAAAAATCAACGGTTAAATTTTTAGGAGAGACAGGATGATCGACGGTATTAGCTTGGCCCTGTTTGGCTTTTTAGCTCAACTGTGGGGGGGCAATCCCCAATCTCTTCCCCTGGGAGCCGTCGTTTCCTGGCAACAGGCTAAGATTTTTGACATCCCGACTCAGGAAGATCCGGTTGTTACTAGTTTAATTCAAGATTATCTTCAGGCGTTAGCGGCCAAGGGTTATGATCCCAACCGTCAAGGCATTTGGATGCGTACCGAATGGGCCTATCTTGCCCAGCAAAGAGAAGATATACCCGTTTCAGCCGCCTCTCTGACCAAAGTGGCCACCAGTTTAGCGGCCCTGGATAAATGGGGCTTGGATCATCGTTTTGAAACCCGTTTTTATACCCTAGGAACGCTACAAAATGGCGTATTAACAGGAGATTTAGTAATTGAAGGGGGTTATGATCCCCTGTTTGTTTGGGAGGAGGCGATCGCCGTAGGCAATGCTTTAAATCAGTTAGGCCTGCAAAAAATCACAGGTAATATCATCATTACTGGCCCCTTTGCCATGAATTTTAAAACTGAGCCAGTCCTAGCCGGAAACTTATTGAAACAGGCTCTCGATTCCTCCCAATGGTCGCCCTTTGTCGAAAAGCAATATCAAGCCTTACCTGCCAATACACCCCGTCCCAAAATCACTATTACCGGAACTGTACAGCCTCAAGCAACCCTGCCTCCTAATGCCCAATTGCTCCTACGCCATCAATCGCTTCCCGTTGCCCAATTGCTGAAACAGATGAATATTTACAGCAATAACGACATGGCCGAAATGTTTGCCCAGTCGGTGGGGGGAGCTACGGTTGTCGCCCAAACCGCTTCTCGTTTAGCGAATATTTCCGCCTCTGAAATTCAACTCAAAAATGGTTCCGGTTTAGCCATTGAAAATCGACTTTCTCCCCGTGCGGTAACGCAACTGTTTATGACGCTAGAGGATAAATTAAAAGCGGTAAATCTCTCTCTGTCCGATTTATTTCCTGTTATGGGCCGCGATCGCCGAGGAACGCTGCAATGGCGTAATATGCCCCAGGGATTAACGGTAAAAACAGGAACCCTCAATCAAGTGAGTGCCTTAACCGGCATGATTCCGACCCAGGAAAGGGGCATTGTCTGGTTCACAATTATCAATAGCGGCTCTAATTTTGAGCGTTTACGGGCTGAACAGGATAAATTATTGCAACGCTTGGCCCAACATTGGCAGATTTTACCCACCAACCTTAACCCAGGGCCAACGGATAAAATTAATCTCGGTGATCCAGCCCGCAATTTAGCGGAAAATAGCAACCCAAAAGGGGTGTAGCGATAACTATTACCATTGAGAACGCAAAGTCATGAACTAAAAGCAATCAAGGCGATCCTGTGATTTTTAAGTAAGGGTGACAATCTTCCCCTGCCTAGCGGTTAGGTAAAGAATTGTTTACAATGAAGCCTCAAAACCTTTTCAATCAGCCTTCCCCTAGTCTATGGCCCGTAAACCCCCTCGCTATACGCCCCCCCGTTCCTACCCCAGGGAGAGGGAATACGAAACGCCAGTCTCCAAATCCAAAATCAACTACGGCACGATCGCCCTTTTTGGGGGAATTTTTGTACTGGGAATAGGGGTCGGAATTGGTTTTAGCTCAACGGCCAGTTTTAACCCAGAGAACGTCGCTTCACGGGAAGTCATTGATCGGAGTGCGCCTAATGCTGAACTTTGTATCCAGTTTGGCTCCAGTGCGATCGTTACGGATATGCGGGTATTTGTGACCCTTAACCCCTTTAATGTTTTTGTAACCCAACCGATCATGCAACCAGGCTGCGTTCTGCGTCGTAATAACTGGACAATTCTAGAGCAGCAAAAATTAGTGGATTCCCAGCAGGTCAATGATTGTAAAAATCGGATGAATACTTTTGGCTTTACTGGCCCCTTAGAAGGCAAACCCAAAATTGACTGTATTTATCAAAATGAAGCAGCCGGTAATCTCTTTGTCAATCAGCCTGGAGCCGTTGGGCCCCGTCCCGAAACCGATAAGTTTTAAAAAGTTAGGGCAGAAACTAGTCGCTTTTATGCCCATTGATGCTTGCGGAATTGACTGAAACTATTACACTAATAACAATCTTCTTAGTTCTCTTTACCCTTCTGGATCATTCTCATGTGTGGAATTGTTGGTTACATCGGCACTCAGACTGCTATTAATGTTTTAATCGATGGTTTAGAACGGTTAGAGTATCGCGGTTATGATTCAGCCGGAATCGCAACCATTAGTGAGGGGGAGGTAGATTGTATCCGTGCTAAGGGCAAACTAGTTAATCTCAAGGAAAAATTAGAACGGGAAGTTAATACTGCACGCATTGGCATTGGCCACACCCGTTGGGCAACTCATGGGAAACCCGAAGAACGGAATGCCCATCCCCATCGAGATAATAGTGGGCGCATTGCGGTTGTCCAGAATGGCATTATCGAGAATTATCAGGACTTACGGGAAGAACTCAAGGAGAAGGGTTATACTTTCCACTCTGAAACCGATACGGAAGTGATCCCGATCCTGCTAGAAGATATTTATAAAAATATTGATAAAAGCGATGCTGATGCGTTTCTCCATGCCATCCAACAGACCATTGCCCGCCTAGAAGGGGCCTTTGCGATCGCCGTTTTATGTGCGGATTATCCTGATGAACTAATTGTGGCGCGTCAACAGGCCCCGTTAATTTTGGGATTCGGACAAGGAGAATTTTTCTGTGCCTCCGATGTCACTGCCCTGGTAGCCCATACCCGCACCGTACTGTCTTTGGAAAATGGGGAAATTGCCCGTTTAACGCCATTGGGGGTAGAGGTCTATGACTTTGCCTTAAATCGTCTGCGGAAATTACCCCGTACCCTCGATTGGAGTTCGACTACCGTTGAAAAACAAGGTTTTCGGCACTTCATGCTCAAGGAGATTTATGAGCAGCCGGCGGTGGTGCGTACCTGTTTGGAAACCTACTTAGATGCCCATTGGCAGAGCGATCAAACCACGTCTCCTATTCAACTGGGATTAGCTCCCGAATTAATTGACAATTTACAGCACATTCAAGTTCTCGCCTGTGGAACCAGTTGGCACTCGGCTTTAGTGGGCAAGTATCTATTAGAACAAGTGGCGGGCATTCCCACGACCGTACATTATGCCTCTGAGTTTCGCTATTCTCCCACTCCCCTCACGCCTAATACGCTCACCATTGGTGTGACGCAATCGGGGGAAACGGCGGATACCTTGGCCGCATTGGAGATGGAAAAACAGCGTCGGTTAACTTTGGCCTCTCCCTACGAACCCCGCATTATGGGGATTACCAATCGTCCCGAAAGTACCCTGGCTAATATGGTTGGGCAGATTATTAATACCCAAGCGGGGATTGAGATCGGGGTGGCGGCCACCAAAACCTTTACCGCCCAGTTAATGGGTTTTTATTTCCTCGCCTTAGATTTGGCCTATCGTCGTCAATCCTTGCCTTTGGAGCAATTAGCCGCCATTATTAATGGTTTGCGTCAGTTGCCGGCCCAAATTGAAAGTATTTTAGAAAAACAAGAAAAGGCGATCGAAACCCTAGCCCACGATTTTGCTGATACGCAGGACTTTATTTTTATTGGTCGCGGTATCAATTTCCCGATCGCCTTAGAAGGTGCTTTAAAACTGAAGGAAATTAGTTATATTCATGCAGAGGGTTATCCTGCTGGGGAAATGAAACATGGCCCCATTGCCTTATTAGATTCAAAGGTTCCTGTCGTGGCGATCGCTATGCCTGGGTTAGTCCATGACAAGGTTTTATCCAATGCCCAGGAAGCCAAAGCACGGGATGCGCGGTTAATTGGTGTAACTCCCAATGATGATCTCGAAGCGCGATCAATTTTTGATGATTTGTTATTGGTTCCTCCGGTGGAAGAATTATTGTCGCCCATTGTGGCAGTCATCCCCTTGCAATTATTGGCCTATCATATTGCGGCGCGTCGAGGTTTAGATGTGGATCAACCGCGTAATTTAGCGAAGTCCGTTACGGTGGAATAGGGGGAAGAAATGATGGCGCAAACTTTATCTAAATCCAAATTTAGGTAACAATAAATAAGGGGAAGCTCTCTTTTTAAATGGACAATTATCAACTATTCACTGTCAACTATTCACTAATCAGCGATCGCTTTTTTAATTTTGTTTTTAGCCACAATCAGCAAAAATAATAAAATATTTCGATAATAATGAAAATATGTTTTTCTGGCAAAAACTTGGGCTAGGCAGATGGGCGTTTATTAGTTCAATATTTATTTTAACCGCCTGTCAAGCAAGTCGTCCTCCAAATTCTATTTCCCAGAAACAAGACCCCTTACAAGGGACAATTATCTTTTGGTTTGGTATTCATGAAGAATACACTCTTCCCGAACAAATCACTCAATATGAAAAATTTCTGAAATCAGGTGTTGCTAAATTTCATCACATCTATCCAAAAACGAATGTCTTGATCAAGTTAGTTCCTGAACAGGAATTAATCCCAAAATTTTTACGAGACACTGAGCGAGGTTTAGGGCCAGAT
Source organism: Snowella sp. (assembly GCA_035285405.1). Classification (GTDB taxonomy): domain Bacteria; phylum Cyanobacteriota; class Cyanobacteriia; order Cyanobacteriales; family Microcystaceae; genus Woronichinia. Next base: position 13,615 of record JAYKJI010000256.1, read on the forward strand.
CTTATTCATACAGAAACCTCAACCTTGTTCCAGTTATTAAAAACCCATCGTATTAGTCCTATTACTTCCCGAAAATTTATCTTAGAAAACTTTCGTCCAGATGCTCTGACCCAGGTGAGTTTAGATCATTACACCTATGCACTCCCTTCTTATCTTGGAACACAGGTTCTTTGTTATAACAAACAAAAAGTTCATCAAGTACCCACAACCTTAACAGAATTACTGCAACAAGCCAGAATGGGATACTCCGTTGGGCTATTATCCAATTTTGAAGATACTTTGTGGGGAACTCAGATCTTTGGTGGCAAATTGTTCAATAACAAAGGTCAAGGGATTCTAGATCAAGGAGGTTGGGCTAAATGGATGAATTGGTTGAAAATGGCTAAAGATGAGCCAAATTTTATTCTTAATGACGATCCCCTAGCTCTCCAAAAAGCCTTTATTGATGGACAATTAGCCTATATGGTTTGTTGGTCTCCTAGTATTTCTGTGCTTCGACAATTACTGGGGCCAGATAAATTTGGTGTTGCAGTTCTACCAGGAGAGGGTAAGCATTTTGCCGGGCCTCCTCTTATGTTGGGAGTTTTACTCTTTAGTGCAATATCCAGCCCTCAACAATCAGAATTAGCTCTTAAATTTGCCCAATTTTTAACGAATCCAGAACAACAACGTACCTGGGTATCCCAATGGCAAGCCGCGATTCCATCCAATAAATTGGTCATGATCGATAAGCGTCTTTTTCCTGTCCAAGGCGTTATTCAATCGCAATCTCAAACAGCGATCACGTTTACTTTAGAAGAAGTTGAACGGTTAAAATGGATTGGTAAAGAGGGACAAGGGTTATATCAAAAAGTGTTACTCGGAGATATTAGTCCTGAAGCAGCAGCAACTGAACTCACTCAGATTATCAATGCTGAACCGAAGAGAAAATAGTACTATGCCTGAGTTAAACCAGTCAGATTTTAATCCTCTTTTGACCCTATTTTTAAGTATAATTCATGCCTTATCTCGTCCTGTTGTAAAAATCCAAATAGCTGGAATTGTTATCAGCTTAATTTCTGCTTGGCTAGGTTCTCGATTAATCTGGATAATGCTTAAAAGATATCACAATAAAAGTATTTATCTAAGTACCTTGATTTCGATAAAATCTAATACAACTATTTTTTTGCGTTTATTATTCACACCTATTTTAACCTTAATTTTCCTAGTATTAATCCGTCATTTTTATCAATTTCTGAACTGGAGTGAAGGACTTTTAGAGATTGCAAGCGAGATTTTCTTCTGTTTGATTATTTATCGTAGCTTACTTGGCATTTGCTATTTATTTTTTAAAACAAAAACAATATTATTCTACCAAGAACGTCTTTTTCATCCGCTTTTTGGCTGTTTTGTGGTCTGGATTGTTCTAAGTTTATTTACCAATGTAATAGTCTTGCTCCAAACCCCTCTCATGATTTTATTGGCAACACCTTTAACCCTTGGAAAAATACTACTAATCAGCATTGGAGTATATTTTTGGGTAATGCTATCAATATTGATGGAGCAATTGATTTCTTTTTATGTACTGTCAAGACAGTCTATTAATGCTGAAATGTGGAAAGCTATTTCAATTATTCTTCGGTATTTTTTGATTTCTATAGGTCTAGTTCTAATTTTAGGGTATATCGGGCTTAATATCACAGCTTTGTCGTTTATTTCGGGAGGACTATCGGTTGGGATTGGTTTTGGATTAAAAGAGGTTATCAGTAATTTTGTGAGTGGTATTTGGCTATTATTAGAAGGTTCTCTGAAACCCGGAGATATTGTTGATATTGGTGGAGAAGTCTGTCAAGTTAAATCCTTAGGTTTTCGGGCTGCAACCGTTCATGTTTTGCGTAATAATTCTGAGAAAATTATTCCCAATCAACTTTTTTTCATCCAAGAAGTGAATACTTATACAGGCAGTGATAGTCTCGTCTATCGTAGTTTGATGGTGGGGGCGACCTATCAATGCGATCCCAAAACTGTTCTGAAAGTTTTGCTAGATGTGGCTCATGCTCATCCCCAAGTTCTCAAGGAACCTCCACCCCAAACTTTTTTTCTAGGTTTTGGAGAATCGAGCTTAGATTTTGAATTAAAATTCTGTATTGGTGATCCGCTATTTGGCAAACGAGTGACCAGTGAATTGGGCTGTGCTGTCTGGAAAACTTTTGCAGAATATAATATTGAAATTCCCTATCCCCAGAGAGATTTACATCTACGTAGTGATGAGACGCAATTTTTAAACAATGAGGGTTCAAATCTTGAGCGCCAAGACAGCTAAGACTGTTATTTAAAACGAATTAATGCTATTTGAGCCGGAAGCACAAACAAGTTGATCAGCATTTAGTTCCGGTGCTGAGATGACTTGGAAAGGTTCCTCACTCTGGCAAATTTTAACCGAAAATGAGCGCGTTTCTCGCTGATAAGCAACGGCACCGATAAAACTGTGTAATTGTGTCTCCATCGAAATTGGCATCATTTTAATCGTGGTAAAATCTTGTCCGTCGGTCACGAGTTCAGCATTTTGATAGTAATGAAGCGGTTGATTCGGGAGTTTAAGTTCTGCTAAAGAATTGGCAAAGTGATCATTTTCCACTAAAAAGGCTTTTTGGTAACGATTGATTGTGGCGATCATTGATTTTGCTTCTAGCTCTCGTTCTGCGATCGCCTTCGGTCTGAAATGATCGAGATTGATTTTACTAACACCAATGAGGATAAAAACGCAAATCAAAAATAATATGAGCCATTCCAAAGGTTTGAATTTTGTGAGAATTCTGGTGAAACTGGCTTTCAGAGAAATAGGTTTTTGAGTTCTCCTTTCAGCGATCGCCGCACTAGTGAACAGCAACAAAGTGCCAATGCCTAATAAAGCCCAACCCCATTGGATTTGAACTGAGTCCACCGCCAGACCAGCAATCCCCATTAAAGGGTTAGTCTGCATTTGTTCTTCTATCGAGGCCTTCAATTCTGCAAATCTTGTCTGAAAAACAATAAAAGTATAGGTAAGCAACAAGAGACTACTTAGGGCTTGCTGAAAAAGTCAAAAAACGAAAGAAATGTGGGTTAGGGAAGTATAAACTGAAAAAGCAGAGATAACTTATACTTATGATGAGAAGTCAAAATACGAATTTTGTTTAATCTATC
>JAYKJI010000257.1:0-20938 GCA_035285405.1 Snowella sp.
TAACCTAGTCACCAGTTTAGCGATCGCGTTGCTCTTCGTTGTGGGAATCGAAACCCTAGCCAAGGCAACTACCTATTATCCCCAGGATACCCAAACCGTCTATGGCGGCAAATGTCCAGGCGATAAAGACGATGATTGTAAAGACTAATTTCCCCAGGATCTTATCAGTTATCAGTGAGGCCTTTGTGCCTGGCCACTGGTAACTATTACTGGGGGCTGTGACGGGGCTGCGGGGGATTTATACTCATCTCCTTCACCTCCTTTTTGTGTGAGCTTTTAATATTTAAGAGGCGATCGGGGCTTTAAACAGTTCAAAGACGGCGCGATTGAAATGCCGTAATTTTTCGCCAATATCCGCGGCGGGTAAAGATTTGCCTACAATTTGCCAATTATCAACGGTTGCTAGTCGCCAGGCCTGACCTTGATGGTTAATGCCAACCGTTTCAATACCAATAAGATGTTGAGATTGGTCAATGGGATCAGGATGAAACCGGAGTTGGACTAGCATACTACGACTTTGGAAACGGGGACTCCAGCCGGGCAAGTGAAAGCCAATGTCAATGGAGTGGGGATCGACCATTTCCTGGGTATCAGGATCATTTTGCCAGGGTTTCAAGTCAGGCCTAGCGTCGGGAAACTGGGATTTAAACAGATGGATTACCGTCGCAATTTTGCTGGTAGTTTCTAATCCTTTGGCTTGCTCAGAGGCGTTCATGTTCAATCTCCTTCGTTGTGGGGCTTGAAGAACGGTGTAAGGAAAAGGCTCCCCTGAGTATTACAGACCCAAGTGCCTTAAAGATGCTGTATTCTAAGACAGAATTTTAGAAATTGTTTAATCACTAAGGATAACAAAGGTCTGTGAAAATAACTGAAAATACGATCGCGATCGCCGATTTAAACTGGTTCTATCGAGAAGTGTCCTCTGAGTCAGCCTCTCAGTTAGCAGCAGAGCGATCGCCGGTGGTGCTGTTACATGGTTTACCGTCCCAAAGCTTAACCTGGTCTAGTTTATTAGAACTATTGGGAGAACAGGGCTGGCGAGCGATCGCCCCCGATTGGATTGGCTCAGGCTTTTCGAGCAAACCGGAAAAACGAGAATTTGCCTACACCCCAGAAGTCTATTTACAGGCCCTAGGAGATTTTTTGACCACTTTAGAACTTCCTAAAATTTCCCTCATCGTGCAGGGATTCTTAGCCTCCGTTGGCATTCAATACGCTCTAAGACATCCAGAGCAAATCGATCGCCTCATCATTTTAAATACCCCCCTAACCCCCACCGTCAAATTACCCTGGCTCATGCAACAATGGACAATTCCCTTTCTGGGCGATATGGTCACCCAGGATCCCTTGCTGATTGACCGTACCCTAGAGGGTGGCAGCGGCTTTGTAATCAGTGACGCAAGATTAGATATCTACCGTAAACCCTTTTTAACAACCTCAGCATCGGGACGGGCCTTGTTAACCACGACTAAAAATCTGGACTTTGCTAAAACCCTGACAGAAATTGAGACGGGGCTAAAACAATGGCAAAAACCCACTCTATTGATTTGGGGAATGCAAGATCCCTGGCTAACCGTTGACCCAGTGGAGGCCCTAGTTGCCCAAAATCCCCAACTAGAACTTTTTAAACTCCCGGAAGCGAAACATTATCCTCAGGAACACTGGCCCCAGGAAATTGGGGAAGCCGTGATGCGGTTTCTGCGTCGTTAAAATTTGGGGAAGCAAACCTATCGAAATTGATTAACTTCTTTCCATGGCCTCTCCATTACGTACTCTGTTTATCCTCCGAGAAGTTCCCTATCCAGTACGGGGTGGCAGTTCTCTGCGGAGTTGGCAGTTGATCAATTTAATGGCAAGACGGGGAACGATAGCCCTATTTTCTGCTTGCAACTGGACACCCAAAAACCAGACACTGCCCCTGATTGAACGGTGGTGTCATTGTAATGTAGAAGAACAACGGAGTGCCTGGGAACGATTTAACCGTCATTTTTGGTGGCTTTTTCCCAAGCGTCACCATAGCGCCGACTGGAATTATTCAGTACAGGCAGCCCAGGCTTTAGCCCAACTGCTCAGGGATTTTAAACCGGATCTGGTGATTCTTGAACAGGCTTGGATGTATCCCTATCTCAACATTGTTCGCAACTATCCCTGTCAAATCATTGTTGATAACCAGAACGTCGAAGCTCATTTACATCAGCAATTGGGGCCAGAAAGTCAGCCAGACCAATCCCGCTTGAAAGCCCGATTGAAATATCAGCTTGAACAGAATCATTTAAAACGTTTAGAAAGAGCTTTTTGTCGAGCAGGAGATCAAGTCTGGGTTTGCAGTCCCGAAGATGCCTCTTTAGTTCGTCAGTGGTACGGACAAAGGCTACAGCCCAAGGTGATTCCTAATGGCATTGATGTCAGCTACTATGACGAGGTTTGGCAGGGAAAAACACTCTCTTTACCGGCATTAGGAGATAAACGCCATAATTTGCTCTTTTTAGGGCAACTCTCCTATCCTCCTAATCAAGAGGCAGTGGATATTTTACTGGATCGTCTTTATCCCGCCCTGAAAGCTCGCTATCCTGATTGTCGTTTATTGCTTATTGGCAGAACCCCCACCGTTAAGATGCTGACGGCCGCAGCCCAGGATGACAATATTATCGTTTCAGGCATGGTGGCAGATGTGCGACCCTATTTGGCTTCAGCCTCCGTTCAGGTAGTCCCTTTAATCAGTGGTGGTGGTACTCGTCTCAAAATTCTGGAAGCCTGGGCGGCGGGTTGTCCAGTGGTCAGTACGAGAAAAGGGGCAGAAGGATTATCTTTGTCGGCTCCCTTTCCCCTCATCTTGGCTGATCGGGATGAGGATATTTTGGCGGCGATCGCGGAACTGTGGGAAAATCCCATGTTGGCTGAAAACCTGGCTCGTTTAGGTCACGAATGGGTCAAAACCTATTATGATTGGTCAGCCATTGATCCCGCTCTTACTGCCGCGATCGCTGAATTATCAATTCCTGCTGTTTCTGAGTGATCGATCCGAATGTTCAAGCATTCCCTCTTGCTTAAGTACGCCATTAAACACCCCATTCTCATTCTATTAACCATTATTTTGGGCTTTTCAGGAGCCATTTTTAATGGCATTGGCACGACGCTAATTGTCCCTCTTTTATTAGCTTTTTTGGGACAGCAAACAACTCTTTTTAAAGAGACACCTCCTTTGATTCAAAAGGCATTAAATCTTTTTAGCGGATTAAATGAGCGAGAAAGACTACTTTGTTTGTTTGGAACGATTCTCTTGGCCATTATCCTCAAAAATATCGCCAATTATGGCAATAGTTTAGTTTCTAGTCGTCTCTCTCAAAACCTTGTCAGTGACATCCGCTTAGAATCCTTAAAAATTGTCCTAGAAGTTGATCTAGATTTTTATGCAAAACAGAAAACAGGCTATATTTTAAATACTATTAATGATGAAGTCGCTAGGGTCGCATCAGGTATCCGAGCTTTAATTAACTTGTCAACCACGGTCATCACCATTAGTGTTTTTGTCTGGTTATTAATTTATCTTTCCTGGCAACTCACCATTTTTTCAGTTTTTCTATTGGGTTTAGTTGCTTTAATCAATCAATTTTTTATTCGTGCTTCTCGCCATTTTGGTAAGCTACTTTCTCTCAAATCTAAAGATTATTCTAATAAATTGTTTGAAATTTTAACCGGCATTCGTCTGATTAAAACCGTTAGCAATGAAGCCCAGGAATATAACAGGATTGCTCAACTGGTTAGAGATCGAGAAAAGGCCGAATTTCAATTCCAATCTATTGCTGCCCTGATGGGGCCTTTCAATGAAGTCTCTGGAATTATTACTGTTTTGTTAATGGTCGTTGTTGGACGCTATCTTTTTGCTGTACAAGTAAGATATTTTGCCCCCATTTTATTGACCTATTTAATTGTTTTATTTCGCTTACTTCCCCTGATTAACCAGCTAAATACAACCCGTAGCCAGTTAGCAAATTTATCCTACGGCATTGAAATTGCAACTGATTTTTTGCAGCGAGATAATAAACCCTTTTTAGTTAATGGTAGAATTGCTTTTCCCGGATTACAAGAATCTATTTGTTTTGACAATATTTATTTCGCCTATCCAGATCATCAAGACGTGGTTCTGAAAGGTATTAGCCTAACTATTCCTAAAGGCAAAATGGTGGCTTTAGTGGGAGCTTCTGGGGCTGGAAAATCCACGATCGCCGATTTATTACCCCGATTTTATGATCCTACCCATGGGAGGATTCTCATTGATGGGTTAGATTTAAGAGAGTATGATATCCGTTCCCTACGGCAAAAAATGGGAGTCGTTAGTCAGGATATTTTTCTCTTTAATAATACGGTTTTCTATAACATTGCCTACGGTTTGGACAATGTAAGTGAAGCAGAGGTAATCGAGGCCGCTAAACGGGCCAATGCCTATGAATTTATTCTCAATTTACCCCAGGGTTTTGAAACAGAACTCGGCGATCGGGGGGTAGTTTTATCGGGGGGGCAAAAACAACGGATGGCGATCGCAAGAGCTCTATTAAGGGATCCCGAAATTCTGATTTTAGATGAAGCCACCAGTGCCCTAGATACGGTTGCAGAACAATTAGTGCAGGAAGCTATTAACGAACTATCCCAATCTAAAACCAGTTTAGTCATTGCCCATCGACTTTCGACCGTTCATCGTGCCGACCAAATTGCGGTTTTAGATCAAGGAAAAATTGTGGAAATAGGCACCCACGAACAACTCATGCAGCAAGCCGGTTACTATCAACGCTTGTATTGGATGCAGTTTAAACACCAAAGCAGGGAAGCATTCTTCTCGCCTTAAATAGAACAGATGAATACTATTCCTCGTAATATTCCGGCATTTTTTCCCGCCGTTTTTCAGGAATATTGACTTTGGGCGGATTGTAGGGTTCAGGTTCCATCGACTCATCCCACAGATCGCCATCATAGTTGTCTTCCGGTTCATAAAGGGGTTGACGGACAGCCGTTTCCCGTTTACTTTCTCCCCAATTATCCTCCTCGTAATCATCCTCTTCATAGCGAATGGTTTCTGCCTGACGACGTAGGGGTGGGGCTGGACGAGTTTCTTCCCAGTCATCTTCATGCCAACGTTCTTCCATGACGGGTTGACGAACCTGGACAGGGGTACGAATAGGAATACCAGTACCTAATTGATTTTCGGGGCGAGCAGTGGGGGGATAATACATATCCTCTTCTTCTTTTTCCCAAGCTGGACGACCAATCCCTAACCGCTCTAGCAATCCTACACTCAGTTGGGTGAGACGTTCTTCAGCCCCTTCAAAAACGATGAGGCGATTGGGGCCGCTACTGATCACTTCTTCCATTGATAATTCGTAGGTGCTGATCAGTTGCTCTGGAATTTGAGGATAACCAAGAGAGGCAATGATAATTGAGGAAACTTTGCCATTTTCTAAGTTAAATTGAAAGTCCCGAACTCGTCCTAGAGGTTCGCCTGTTTCCGTGATCACTTCGCTGTTAATGAGGGGAGTATAGGCATCAATATCGACAATCTCAAAGACATTTTCATCCTCGACCAGTACGACATCCCCAGTTTGACAAATACTGTTGAGGTAGAGGTATTGGGGCATACCAGACAGGGCCAAAATATTATCCCGCAATCCCAGGGCAACAAGCTCACGCTGGTCAATATCCACCAAAATTTCTTTTACCACCCCTAATTTTTTACCTGTGTTGCGGGTGATTACCTGGGTATTAATGAATTCGTTGCGTAGTCGGATGTTATCAATGGTCATTGTATTTTAGCGAGTGTTTGAGCGATCGCCGTTTTGGCTGAGGATCAAAAAGTCTGTTACAAAGAATAGGTTGAACAATTATATTCGCTATTGTAACGAATCTCTTGACATTTGCTGTAGTTAAGCTGACGAAGTTAGAACTCAGAATGGTTGCTTGGGCGGCGGCAAAGCCAGATGGGCTAGGGTTGGAGGGGAAGGGTTGCCTGGGCAATTACCTTGCCGGTGCGATCGCATAATATTGTGCCAATTGGCAGTGATCGGTTTGCGTACTTATGCACATAGATTTGGGCTTTTTCCTGAATGGTATGGGCTAGGGCGGAAAAAACTCGATCAGACCACCCTTCTTTTACTAATAACTGGTAGGCTTCATCGGCTGTTTTGAGGGCTAAAATTGCCTCCACCAGATTTAAAGGGCCACCAACCCGCACCAAGGCTGCACTAATAATCTCCCGTTTGGCATCGGCTAAATGACTAGAAGTATTGAAAATGCCGCCGGCTAACTTAATTAATTTGCCTTGATAACCTAATAAGCGCACTGATTTAGCTCCCCGTAAACTTGCTTCCACTAGGAGTGGCCCAATCCAGTTACCCGTCGGTGCGATCGCCGCCTCTGGAATACCGAGTTGTTGGGCGGTGTGGATGCCGTGACTACCAATGCAAAACACTAAATGGGGTTGGCTTTGAACCTTCGTTTGCAAAATTTGACGAAATTCTTCTAGATGGTCTTCCGCTGAAAGAGGCTGAGAAATGCCACTAGTACCGATCAAAGAGAGTCCATCCACAATGCCAAAGGCCTCATTAGAGGTACGTTGAGCCAGTTGTCGGCCCTCTGGTAGGATAATCTTCACCCTCAAACTGCGATCCCTCGGAATTAAGGGTAATAAATTGGTGTCAAACAGGCGACGAGCATAACGATAAATAGCGGGATCTCCCGATAGGGTTTTACCGAGGCCTTCCCCTGCTTCTAGGATTAAAGATTCTGTTTGACCTTCTTGTAATTGTACCCAAGCCCAAATAGGGGTATGGCGAGTCAGATCTAAGTTATCGCCTGGGTCGCTCAGAGTAATACCTAAGGCACTGTCTGGGGTTAACCGAGCAACTTGTTGAATCTCAATATTGGCATCCCCTGGCAGTAAATCTAGGGTAACGGTGGAGAAAATGTCTAGACTGGTATTTTGAAGGTGCAACAAAGCGGCCTTCGCCGCTGCCACAGCAAAAACGGGGAGAGTATAACCTGTACGCAAAATATAGCAAGGTTCCGGGTAAAGAAAAATCGAAGCCAATAAAACCTTTCTGCCAAAAATTTATCATAAATTTATTGGGCAAAACAGAATGGTAAAAACGAAACGAGTTCTCATTTTGGGAGGAACCGATCAAGGTTGGCAATTAGCGGCTCAAGCAGCGACAATTCCTGAGCTAGAAGTCTTTTTTTCCTTGGCAGGCCGTACTCGTCAGCCGATGATTCCCATTATTCAAACTCGTATCGGTGGTTTTGGCGGCATGACAGGCTTAAGAGACTATTTACAGCAGGAGAAAATTGATTTTTTAATTAATGCGACCCATCCCTTTGCCTCTCGAATTTCTCAAAATGCGGCGATCGCGGCTGAATCTCTAATGATGCCCTATCTACGTTTACTGCGTCCTGCTTGGCAAAAAAGTGAGCAAGATAACTGGATAGAAGTCGAAAGTTATGAAGCGGCGGTTAGTGTCTTATCTCCGTTAGCCCAACGGGTATTTTTAAGTATTGGTCGGCAAGAATTGGCTATTTTTTCGACACTTCCCGATCACTGGTTTCTGATGCGCATGGTCGAGCCACCTTCCCCTGCTTCCTGCCCCCAAGGCAAAGTTATTTTAGAGCGTGGCCCCTTCAATTTAGCACAGGAGCGATCGCTGTTAAAAACCTACAAAATTGAGGTGATCGTTAGTAAAAATAGTGGTGGTAATGCCACTTACCCTAAAATTTTAGCAGCACGAGAATTAGGAATCCCTGTGATTATGGTGCAACGTCCTGAGTTAGAAAGGGGAGAAACAGTGGCAGAAATAGAAGAGGCTATGACCTGGCTTAAAAACAAGCTAGAAAAGGATTAAATTTATTAAAAAACTAAAATTTGGTTGCGAAAATTCTCAACCGACAATAATCGGCAAACCAGTTACCCTGATCATAAAGCGTTGATTTTAATTGAGTTTCTACCCGTTGAAAAAGCTGCTTTTTTTCTTCCTCTGACAAATCTCCTAGCCACTCCTGAGTAAACATTTTCAACCAATTTTCTAACCCCCGATCGCCGTTGGTTAACGGTGTTAATCGTTCAAACGTCATCGCATAATTGACCCAAAAACCTTGGTTTTCTAATCGGGTTGTATAGTCTCCTAAGGTGGGAAAGTACCAGGGGTGAGGACGAGGTTTGCCTAAAATTTCCAGGCCAACGGCGATCGCCGCCACAATTTGGGCCACATTCCCCTTCGCACCAAACTCCACCACTAAACGTCCCCCAGGCTTTAAAACTCGATGAATACAACTAAGCACCGCATCTGCCTGGGGAATCCAATGCAAAGCCGCATTAGAAAAGACCGCATCCACCAGCATCGGTAAGGAGAAATTCGTCGCATCGGCAACCAGAAATTCCAGATCCGGAAAATTGCGTTGGGCCTGCTCAATCATCTGACTAGAACGATCAATCCCGATCGCCCTGACCCCTTTTTCAGCCAAGGCTTGGGTTAACTGTCCCGTACCACAGCCCAAATCTAGAATTACCTCCCCAGCTTGAGGATTGAGTAACTCCAGCAAATCCTGACCGTATTGCCAGACAAATTGGTGCTGCTCTTGATATAGGCGGGCATTCCAGCGATCGTTTGGTTTAGTCATCTGTTAATTGGCCCAGCGAGAAGGCTACTCGGCTGACAAATTAGATCTGAGCCAAAACTTCTTTAGCCGTTGCGATCGTGCGATCAATATCCGCTTCCGTATGGGCTAAAGAAGTAAAGCCAGCTTCAAATTGAGAAGGAGCCAGATAAATTCCCCGCTCTAACATGCCACGATGGAAACGACCGAATTTAGCCAAATCCGCTTGCTTAGCATCTTCATAGTTGCGAACTGGGCCCGCCGTAAAGAACATACCAAACATGGCACTGATATGACCACCGCAGACTTGATGGCCGTTATCCCTAGCCGCTTGCAATAAACCCGTTGCTAAACGACCCGTTATTTTATCCAAATATTCGTAGGTTCCAGGCTTTTGCAGGAGTTCTAAGGTTTTAATGCCCGCCGTCATGGCCAAAGGATTGCCCGACAAGGTTCCCGCTTGATACATGGGGCCAGCCGGAGCAACCATCGCCATAATATCTTGACGACCACCGTAGGCTCCTACGGGTAAACCACCCCCAATCACCTTACCTAGGGTCGTTAAATCGGGTGTAATACCAAATTTTTCTTGAGCACCACCGTAGGCAATCCGAAAACCCGTCATTACTTCGTCAAAAACCAGTAAGGCTCCGTATTCCTTAGTTAATTCTCGTAATCCTTCTAAAAAGCCGGCATCGGGAGGAATAAAGCCCGCATTCCCAACCACTGGCTCTAGAATAACGCCCGCAATACTGTCAGGATTATCTTGAAAAAGAACTTTGACTGCTTCTAGATCATTGTAGGGAGCCGTTAGAGTACTAGTTGTTGTTGATTTGGGAACACCAGGTGAGTCAGGTAGTCCCAGGGTTGCAACCCCCGATCCGGCCTTAACCAGGAACATATCGGCGTGGCCGTGATAACAGCCTTCAAATTTAATGATTTTTTCCCGTCCTGTAAAGGCTCGCATCAAGCGCAGAACCGACATACAGGCTTCGGTTCCTGAGTTGACGAACCGTACCATTTCAATGCTGGGAACAGCATCAATGACCATTTCCGCCAGAATATTTTCCTGGAGGCAAGGTGCGCCAAAACTGGTTCCCTTGCTCAGGGCATTTTGTAGGGCGGCAATGACTTCGGGATGGGCGTGGCCACAAATGGCTGGGCCCCAGGTGCCCACATAATCGATATATTCGTTACCCTCCACATCCCAAATATTAGCTCCTGCGACTCGATCAAAAACGATGGGTTGACCACCAACGGATTTAAAGGCTCGTACTGGAGAGCTAACCCCCCCTGGCATTAGGGCTTGAGCAGCAGTAAAAATTTCTTCTGATTTTGTGGTTTTAAAAGAGGCTGGGCTAACCAAATTAGCATCTCCTTTGATAGGTTTTAATAAGTTTGACATTGACTTGGGGCTGAATGGCGCGATCGCCCAGGTGCATCCTTTATTATCCTATTGATCGCCGCTACCGATAAAAATTTCCCTCGTCCACTGGCCTAAAGGGTAAACTGCCATACTAATAGCGCATAGAGATAGGCGATCGCCTCCGACAGTACTGAACGCACCCCCTCACTGTAGAGCCACCAGGATTGGGGATTGTAGTAGGGAGAAGGAAAATGAAGAATCCCCACCTGCAATTCTGGCCGCAAAATTTTGTCATAGATAAACCAACTGCGACGACTATGAACATCGTAGGAATAGAGGTTAATGGCGGTGATGGGCAAAGCAGACTGTAAAATCCAGTTTTTCACTGCCTGGGCTGAGGCGGCTGTCCGATCCTTACTAACCTTGGGATTAGGAATGGCCACGATTTTTTGAGCATCCACCCCTAAATTCTGGAACGTCAGAGCGGCTAGTTGGGCATAACTATGATACTGGGCAAACACCGAACCGGCTCCCACTTCTTCTCCAGTTGTAATTAAAACTTGATAATTACCCTGTTCAAATTCCTTTTTGGCCTGGCCCATGCCATCTTCATCAATCCAGCCTTCAACCACGAGGGCCTGAGCATTGATTCTTTCGGTCATGGCCAAAAAGGGCTGTAAATAGAGCAAAATAACACTAATTAATAAGCCTAGTGTCAGTAATAGAATTCCCCATCCCTTAAGTGTTAATGTCCATTGGGGTCTATATTCCAACAATCCCCAAAAATGGGAATGACGAAAAGGAGGCATAAATTTAATCGGTTTAAAGGATATAAGGTTTCGGAAAAATAGTCCCTTAACTAAATTAAGTTGGCATAATTATAACGAATCGGGGAATTTAAAAGAGCAAATAAAGGAGTATATAAAGGGAGAGAGGATGTTATTCGGAATCAGTCCATTTGAATAAAATAGATCGAATCAAGGAGAATCAAGCTTATTGTAAAGAAAGGGGCCTATTCAATTTTGATAGGAGTTACGCATTGTGGAATTTTCCCTAATGTGCATAAACGAAATAAAGGTATTTTGTCCATCCAGCACAATGTATTGGAACAGGTCTAATGACGGAAAATATCACTAAAATTTAAGTAAAAATGACCTAAGATTTGCCATCGTAGAACATTTCTCAGAGAACCGCAATCGCTTTTTATTGCTGTATCCTGTTAAGCGATCGCGGATTATCACTTTCTTTTTGTTGAAGGGGCGATCACTAGTTTTTCCAAACGTTTTGAAAATAGACTTTGTAACATTAATATAATACTTTACTCTATTCACTTAAATGTGTTACCGTGGGAAAGGACAAAATTGAACAACTGGCTCCCAGTTATGTTGTTATAACTAAATGTTTCACAAGTATGAAAGCTAACAATATTGAAGAACTCGAAAAAACTGCTTGTTTATATTGGCCGACCCATTTGTCTGATGTTGTTGCCGAAATAAGTTCTATTCCTATTCTGATCAAAACACAGGAACAGTTTTTAAGTATATTAAAATCATCGGATAAAAAGCCAAACTCATGGCTACATACATTACAAGAATCAAGTACTTTATCATCAAATATTTTTCTAAAGCATCTTATGGTTTTAAGTGACATTGGTGGTGAAAGATTACAAAGAATTTCCAAAGATTTTTCAATAATTTTTCCCGATAATAAAATAGATTTTATTTGGAATTCTAAAGAATATGACTATGAATTTTCTTCAAATAAAAGCACATGGACAAATAAATCTTTAAATGTCGAAAAGTCAGTACTGCTAAAAGAAGTTGAGATAACAGATAATATGATTGATGTAATTATGCTGCTTCTCTGGGGATCAAGCATAATTAAGAATAGTAACATTCCACAGGAAATTATTGAAAAATGTACATTAGGTAACTTATTAGGTAAAACTGAAGAGTTGGATCAGTTTGTCAGACAAAGATATATTTATGTGAGCAAAATAACAGGCGGCAGTACTGCCAATGATTTAGGTCATGCTTGTGAGCAATATGTTCGTCAATATCTAGAAAATAGATTAACCTCTGACTTTGAATTATCAGGACATACCATTGAGGGGATCTCTCACAATGACAAAGATTTAACAACATTTGACCTGGTAATCAA
Organism: Snowella sp.; assembly: GCA_035285405.1. GTDB lineage: Bacteria > Cyanobacteriota > Cyanobacteriia > Cyanobacteriales > Microcystaceae > Woronichinia. The sequence goes on from JAYKJI010000257.1 coordinate 12,161, forward strand.
AAATAAAATTAACAATATTTGCTTTGCAATTGAAATTAGCTTTCAAGTTACGACGAATTCTGTTATTGAAAGAAAATCTGGATTAGCTCAATCAAGAAAAGAACTGTTAAATCAAAATGGCCATAAGGTAATTTATGTAATTGATGGGTCTGGAAATTTTCAAAGAAGAAATGCAATCTCAACTATTTTAAAATATAGCGACTTAACAGTTAATTTCTCTGATACAGGATTAAATGATTTAGTAAAATTTATTAATAATAATTAAGATATAGGCAATGCTGAAATTTGTTGATTTATTTTGTGGCACTGGTGGAATTCGGCTTGGAATGGAGCAAGCTTTTAATCAATATGGTATAATAACACGTTGTATTAAAAGCTCTGAGATTGACAGAAAAGCCTGTGAAGTATATCAATTTAACTTCAACGAAGACCCTTATTGTGATATTCATAAGATAGAAAAATTAGAGTCATTTGATATTTTATTAGCAGGTTTTCCCTGTCAAGCTTTTTCTTACGCGGGTAAACAACTTGGTTTTGCTGATACCAGAGGAACCTTATTTTTTGAGGTAGAAAGAATACTAAAAATACATAAACCCAAATTGGTTTTTCTTGAAAATGTTCGAGGTTTAACGACACATGATAATGGTCGAACATTTAACACTATTATAAACAGCTTAAAGTCGTTAGGATACAAGATTCAATATAGATTGCTGAATTCTAGCAATTACGGGATTCCGCAAAATCGTGTAAGAATATACATTATTGCTCTAAGAGATTATGAGCCTTGTATCACACTGCTTGGTGACTCAGGAGCGAGTGATTCTCATAATTTTTTGACCTATTCTTCGAGCCTACCATTATTTAATAATTATAGTTTTACAACCGTTAAAGATATTTTAGAAACCAATCCAGATCGTAAATATGATTGCTCTGAATGGTTTATTGATAAATTAAAAAAAGTATTAAATAACGATCTTCGTAAATTACATGGAGTCCGTTTAATAGATACACGAAATGGTAATTCTATTCATTCATGGGAAATTGGTATGAAAGGAGAATGTACAGTTGAAGAGATTCATTTTATGAACACCTTAATATCAAATAGAAGAAAACATATTTTTGGGACTCATCAAGATGGCAAGGCTTTAACGATAGAGCAAATTAAATCTTTTTATAAAAAGACAAATGTTAATGAAATTATTGATAGTCTTTTACTTAAAGGTTATTTAAGTGAAAAAAGTGGAAAGTATAATCCTGTTTGTGGTAATATGTCATTTGAGGTATTTAAATTTTTAGACCCCAATAGTATCTCGATTACTTTAACAGCTTCGGATGCCCATAAATTAGGTGTTTATTATCATGGCAGAGTCAGACGGTTGACCCCAAGGGAGTGTGCGCGTCTTCAAGGTTATCCTGATAATTATATTTTGCATCCTCAAGATCAATATGCTTATAAACAGTTAGGAAATGCTGTCAGTGTTCCAGTAATTAATAAAATATTTTGTGATTTTTTGGAGAATAATAAGGTTTTTACGGAATAAGTTTGTTGGTGGCAATGACCTGACTTCCACTATCATAGAACATTTCCCAGAAAACCGAGATCGTCTTTTATTGCTGATTACTATTCAGGTCAGTGATCGCAACAACTTAATAAATTACTCACTACATCAAACTTTTTTGAAATATGGAGCTATGATGAGAGCTTTTAAATCAATGGCAACGATCAACGAGCAAGGGCAACCGACTTTAGACACCCCTCTGCTAACTAATCAAAATAGTCGAGTAGAAGTCATCGTTCTTATTCCCGAAAAGGATGACTTTGATGAACCATCCAAAGCAGAAATTTTAGCAGATTTTCGTCAAGCTTGGCATGAAGCAATGACAGGACAAACAATTCCTCTTTCTCAACTTTGGGATGGAATTGAAGATGAATGAAAATCCCTTAATTCAAATTGAAATCTCGTTAACATTTAAACGAAACTTACGCACACTTACCAAAAAATATCGTAGTATTCGTAAAGATATACAAACTGTCATTCAACAACTAGAACAGGGTGAACAACCTGGCGATCAAATATCAGGGGTTGGTTATCCTGTTTTTAAAGTGAGAATTCGCAATAGTGATAACCAAAAAGGAAAAAGTGGCGGTTATCGTCTAATTTATTATCTAAAGACAACAACAGGAATTCTTCTTCTGACAATTTATTCCAAATCTGAACAAGTTGATATTGAAGCCGATGAGCTTCGGAAAATTATTACTGACTACGACTCAAGCATCGAACCTTAAGCGATTGGGTTTGGTTATTTGGCGATCGCTTCTTAACTGTAATAATTAACTCTTAGGCAATACCCCAAATAACTTAGCAGTCCCCGCAATTAAAGCCGCCAAAACTGCCACGACAACTCCACGATTCAAAAATTCTTGATTGTCCAAACGTTTACCAAGCCCATCCACTTTTCCCTCTAAGGTTTTAATTTCTCCTGACAACCTTTCATCAAGGGTCTTAATATCTCCCGATAACTCAGCCTGTCCTACCTCCAGTTTCGTTAAACGTTGATTCATCTCCGTTAATTGGCGATCAACTTTCTCGAAACGCTCATCCATTCTTTGTTCCATTTTCTCGAAACGTCCATCCATTTTCTCGAAACGCGCATCTATTTTATCCTCAATACGTTCGAGGATGTCTTCGAGGCTATAGGTGACGGTGGTTTTCGGGGAGGTCGTCATAGCAGATTAACAGGACAATAATTTTTATTATAGGCACACAGCCAGGTAGCTTTCTGTGCGATCGCTTAACCTTTCTTAACAAAAATCAAAATAAAGCCCCACAATTGTAGATTATCTGAAATCCCTAACCAAAGGTGTTAAAAAAAAATAAGAAAATGGGCCAAAAAGCAAAAATAGGTTAATGATAAGAGTAGCGGCTCAGTTGATTACCACGGTCGAAAAACGCCCCAAACAGTTACCCTACAAACCTTAGCTTGTCCTAACCCCTCTGCCAAATGTTAACAAATTGCAACAAATTCTATTTGTAAAACAACGCTAATGTTGCTTAATTTTTCAGGGAAAGAATCTAGAAAATTAACTTGTAATTTCCATTTTTCGCAAATTTTCGGCTCAGAAATCAAACCGATTTACTCCTAATTCTGCTATTTTTAGACGAGACAAAACCATGAGAACTAAAACCTACGCAACCATAGACGGTAACGAAGCGGTTGCCCGTGTTGCCTATCGCCTCAGTGAAGTCATTGCCCTCTACCCGATTACGCCTTCTTCGCCGATGGGAGAATGGGCTGATGCCTGGGAGTCGGAGCATAAACCGAACCTGTGGGGAACAATTCCCTCGATCATTGAAATGCAGAGTGAAGGCGGGGCCGCAGGGACAATTCATGGCGCGTTACAGACGGGATCGCTGACGACTACTTTTACCGCATCCCAGGGTTTGCTGTTGATGATCCCCAATCTCTACAAAATTGCAGGGGAATTGACGGCGGCGGTGATCCATGTGGCGGCTCGGTCTTTAGCGGCCCAGGGCCTATCTATTTTCGGGGATCACTCCGATGTGATGGCGGCTAGGGGGACAGGTTTCGCCTTGTTAGGTTCGGCTTCGGTGCAGGAAGCCCAGGATTTCGCGCTCATGGCGACGGCCACCAGTTTGGAATCGCGTATTCCCTGTATGCACTTTTTTGATGGTTTTCGGACTTCCCACGAAGTTCAAAAGGTGGAACTGCTCAGTGATGACGATTTACGGGTCTTGATTAAGGATGAATACGTTATTGCTCACCGTCAACGCGCTCTAACTCCCGATCGCCCTGTATTGCGCGGTACGGCCCAGAATCCCGATGTTTATTTTCAGGCAAGGGAGACAGTTAATCCCTTTTATGAAGCTTATCCCAGCATTTTGCAACGGGTAATGGACGATTTTGCTGCTTTAACGGGTCGGGCCTATCATCTCTTTGATTATTACGGTGATCCCCAAGCAGAACGGGTGATCATCGTCATGGGATCGGGAGCAGAAACGGTCGAGGAAACGGTGGATGCTCTTAATGCTCAAGGCGAAAAAGTAGGATTGTTAAAAGTACGTTTGTATCGTCCTTTTGATGCCAAAGCTTTGATTGCGGCGTTACCCGATTCGGTGCAGAAAATTGCGGTTTTAGACCGTTGCAAGGAGCCAGGTTCGGCGGGAGAACCTCTTTATACCGATGTTGTCACTGCCGTACAGGAAACAATGTTTGGTAGTGATACAAAATTAAAAGCCAAAGTTCAAAATCTGAAAGTCTTGGTGGGCGGACGTTACGGGCTATCTTCCAAAGAATTTACCCCAGGCATGGTTAAGGGCGTTTTTGATAATTTGTCCTTAGAAAGCCCTAAAAATCACTTTACCATCGGCATTTTTGATGATTTAAGTCTGACCAGTTTGCCCTACGATGACGATTTTTCCACAGAACCGAGTAACGTTGTCCGCGCTCTTTTCTTTGGTTTGGGTTCCGATGGTACGGTGGGAGCTAACAAAAATTCCATCAAAATTATTGGTGAAGATACAGACAATTATGCCCAGGCTTATTTTGTTTATGACTCGAAAAAATCGGGTTCTGTCACCGTTTCCCATTTGCGTTTTGGCCCTAATCCCATTCGTTCCAGTTATCTGATTACTAAAGCCAATTTTGTTGCCTGTCATCAATGGGAATTTATCGAAAAATTTGATTTGATGACTCCCGCGATCCCAGGCGCGACGCTATTGTTTAATAGCCCCTATCCTGCCGAGGAAGTTTGGTCTCATTTACCCCGTCCTTTACAGGAACAAATTATTGCTAAAGGGCTAAAAGTTTATACGATTAATGCTTTCCAAGTGGCACGGGATGCGGGCATGGGTGGCCGTATTAATACGGTGATGCAGGTCTGTTTCTTTGCTCTTTCAGGGGTATTACCGCGTGAAGATGCGATCGCCCAAATTAAGAAATCCATCCGTAAAACCTACGGTAAAAAGGGTGAAGAAATTGTCGAGATGAATATCAAAGCAGTGGATTCCACCCTCGAACATCTTTACGAGGTACAAATTCCAGCCCAGGTAGATACCGATGCGGTCGAATTAAAACCCGTTATTCCTGACACCGCCCCTGCCTTTATTCGAGAAGTTTTGGGCAAAATTATGGATCGCACAGGGGATCAAATTCCTGTCAGTGCCTTGCCCTGTGATGGAACTTATCCGACGGGAACGACTAAATGGGAAAAACGCAATGTCGGTCAGGAGATTCCTGTTTGGGATGCGGATGTCTGTGTGCAGTGCGGTAAGTGTGTGATGGTTTGTCCCCACGCCGTGATTCGGGCTAAGGTTTACGATGAGGCAGAATTGGCCAATGCTCCTGCGAATTTCAAGAGTACGGCGGCGCGGGATCACGATTGGCAAGGCTCGAAGTTTACCATTCAGGTGGCCGCCGAAGATTGTACGGGTTGCGCTCTCTGTGTGGATGTCTGTCCTGCCAAGAATAAGTCTCAGCCGCGTTTACGGGCGATCAATATGCAGCCCCAGTTACCGCTACGGGAACAGGAACGGGAAAATTGGGACTTTTTCCTGAAGTTGCCCAACCCCGATCGCAATGGGTTGAATCTGAATAAGATCAGTCATCAACAGATGCAGGAACCGTTGTTTGAGTTTTCGGGAGCCTGTGCAGGTTGTGGGGAAACGCCCTATTTGAAACTGGTGAGCCAATTATTCGGCGATCGCATGATTGTGGCCAATGCAACGGGTTGTTCTTCCATTTATGGCGGTAATTTACCGACTACGCCCTGGTCAACCAACGCAGAAGGACGCGGCCCCGCCTGGTCTAACTCGTTATTTGAAGATAATGCAGAATTTGGCTTAGGTTTTCGGGTTTCCATTGATAAACAAACGGAATTTGCAGTGGAATTGCTCAAGTCCTTTGCGGCGGAAATTGGCGAAAGTTTGGTGACAGAAATCATCAACAATCATCAAAGCACCGAGGCCGATATTTTTGAACAGCGCGATCGGGTAGCGGCTCTCAAACAACGTTTAGGGGAATTGGCCCATACCCAGGACGAAACCCAACGGGCAAAAATCGCCATGTTCCAATCCGTTGCGGATTATCTGGTTAAGAAGAGTGTCTGGATTATCGGCGGTGACGGCTGGGCCTACGACATCGGTTATGGCGGCTTAGATCATGTTCTCTCCAGTGGTCGCAACGTCAATATTTTAGTGATGGATACGGAGGTCTATTCCAATACGGGCGGTCAAGCGTCTAAGGCAACTCCCCGTGCGGCAGTGGCTAAATTTGCGGCAGGCGGTAAACCTTCCCCCAAGAAAGATTTGGGCTTAATGGCCATGACCTACGGCAACGTTTACGTGGCCAGTATTGCGATGGGGGCAAAAAGTGAGCAATCTACCCGCGCTTTCCTCGAAGCTGAGTCCTATCCAGGCGTTTCCCTCGTGATTGCCTACTCTCACTGTATTGCTCATGGTATTAATATGAGTACCGCCATGAACTATCAAAAAGAGGTGGTAGATAGCGGACGTTGGTTACTCTATCGTTACGATCCCCGTCTGACAGAAGCGGCTAAGAATCCCCTACAACTGGATATGCGATCGCCGAAACTGACCGCCGAGCAAACCATGTACAAAGAAAATCGCTTTAAAATGCTGTCTCGTAGCAACCCCGAAGAAGCGAAAAAACTGCTCAAACTGGCTCAAGGCGATATTAATACCCGTTGGGCCATGTACCAGTACCTCGCTAGTCGTCATCTGGAAACAGGCAACGGTAACGGTAAAGCGGGCAATGGTAATCCCCCCGTAACCCCAACCCAACAACCCCAACCCGTTAGTTAGTTATTCTCCTTTATCTTCTCCCCCCTTTTTAAGGGGGGCTGGGGGGGATCAAATTTTCAAGAAGTAGAAGAGGCGATCGTGGTCACACAAACCGAAGGCAAAACTCTATATGATAAAGATTTTTATTTATGGATACAGGAAACAACAAATTTATTAAAAACTCGTCAACTTGATCAGCTTGATTATGAAAATTTAATTGATGAAGTTGAATCTTTGGGGTTCACGGAAAGAGCTAATTTACGCGATAATCTTAGAACTTTACTTCGCAGCTTATTAAAATGGAAATATTTACCCTCTCAAGATAATAATGATTGGTCATCTACCGCCTTAGAAGCTTGCTTTCAACTTCAGGATATTCTAGAAGTAAGCCCCAGTTTAAATGCTTACTTTGATGAGGTTTTAGAGAAAACTTATCAAGTGGCAAGAAAACTAGCTTCTATTGAAACTGAGTCAGATATTTTTCCTGTTACAGTTCCCTTTAAAAAAGAAGAGATTTTAAATGATGATTACTATTTTTCTGAAGAAAACTAATTTCGTACTGTAGAGGCGCAGGTTGTGCGCCCAATCCCACAATCCTGTGCTAATCAAAAAAGCGATCGCTCTGAATTCAACTTTTTATGATCAAAACATTATGAAAACCACTTTAGAAACCCCTCTTAAAATTCCCCCAGGCTATCTCAATATCATGGGCTACGTTGACGAATCCGAAGTTAATGGCCCCGATCGCCGAGCCGTTGTTTGGGTACAGGGTTGTTTACGGGAATGCCCAGGCTGTTTTAATACCGCTTCCTGGTCATTCGAGGAAAATCAACTAATTTCAGTCGAGGAATTAGCCCAAAAAATTCTCAGTAATCCTAAAAATCAAGGCGTTACTTTTTCAGGGGGAGAACCTTTCTGGCAAGCGGAAAGTTTAGCGAAATTAGCCCAGTTATTAAAAATAAAAGGATTAAATACCATGTCCTTCACTGGCTTTACCCTCGAAGAATTAAAATCTGAAAAAGCTCCACCCCATGCCCAGAATTTGCTCAACGAATTAGACTTATTAATAGATGGCCCCTATCTCGAACAATTAGCCATTAATGATCCCAATTCTTTAGTTTCCTCCAAAAACCAACGAGTTCATGTCTTTAATCCAGTATTACAAGACAAACTGAATTGGGCCAGCGATCAAATGGAAATTCATATCCTCAAAGATGGAAGTCGCATTATTACAGGTTTTCGTGGTGCAATGGGTTTAGACAATTCTTAATTTGCCGATTAATCTTCCTTTCTAAAGAGAAATTTAGATGAATAAAAGCTTATTTAGCTCTCTAGAATCTCTCTAGGCAACCAAAACTGCTGAAACCTTTACACAATTCCTCTAGTCTCCCATACAATAAGGGAGAAATTCTTTAAAATTAATTACGGAGAAAATTGACCATGAATCTGACTACTTCTTATCTTGGCATGACGCTAAAATCACCCCTGATTGTTGGATCTTGTGCTCCTTTAACTGAGGATATTGATAATCTCAAAAAAATGGAAGATGCGGGGGCTTCCGCGATCGTTTTGCACTCCTTTTTTGAAGAACAATTACGCCAAGAACGTCTCGACTTACATCACCATTTAACGCACGGAACCGAAAGTTTTGCTGAAGCCTTAACCTATTTTCCTGAACCTCAGATTTTTCATGTTGGTTCCGATGAATATCTCAACCATATTCGCCAAGCCAAAGAACATTTGAATATTCCCATTATTGGCAGTTTAAACGGTTCTACCCTGGGCGGTTGGTTAGACTATTCCCAACAAATTGAACAAGCTGGAGCCGATGCCCTAGAGTTAAATATTTACTATGTTCCCACTGATTTAGATTTACCTGGCGGAGAAGTCGAAAAGAATTATCTTGATATTCTCAGAATGGTCAAATCAGAAGTTAAAATCCCGATCGCCATTAAAG
>JAYKJI010000258.1:0-16441 GCA_035285405.1 Snowella sp.
TTTTAAGATTTTCTTCTAAAATAACGACAATCACATCTAGCCAGTCCAGTATATATTCAAGTAAGTGTTTGCTATAGCCAACGGGTTTAGCCTCTGTTTCAATCCAATCAAAGGCAGTTTCCAGTTCGACTTCCCAGGGTTTACTGAGAGGCACAGGTTTAGGGACTGACGTTTTCAACTTAGCGGTGGGAGCATTGACAATAGTACTGTCTGGTAGCTCATCAGTTATGCGATCGGAAACGATACTAGGATTAGCGGAAACAGCAAGATTTGAGGGAACAGGATTTGCCGCCGTTTGAGGTGCTTGAGATGGAGTGGGTGTAAGTTTAGGCTTTTGTTGGATATGAACGTTAAGGGTTTCCAGGCTGATCGCAGAGATATCATCCGAGCTTGGTAAAGCTGAAAAGGGTTTGATCCCTGGGATCGCTACACTATCATCCGCATGGGAAAAAAGATCGTCCCAGGAGAGCCAAGTTTCTTCTAACCCTGATTGTTGGCCAAGGGCTAGTTTTTCTGAGGTTTGAGCCGATAAAGGGCGGGCTGATGATTCTGAGCTAAAAAAGTAGGCGATCGCCGCTTGAATGAGGGCTTGAATTTGAAAAGGATCGGTTTCGGTTGCTTCTAATTGGCCTTTGGGAAGATCCAGGTTAGTAGAGTGCCGGGGGCCTAGAGATGAGGGCAATTTTTCAGCAATTTCGGACTTTAAAGCTTGCCAACTTTGGGGTAGAGCCAGGGGCGGTTGAAGATGACTAATTTTTTCAATAGAAGCTTCTAAGATAGGCGTTTCTCGTAGGCTGACCAATCCTTGATTGAGTTGTTCAAAAACTTTTTGTCCCCATTGAATTTCCTTGGCTTCGATCTGGGCAACGGTTTGATCTAAACGGGCTAAGGGTTGACGCAGGGGTAAGGAGGGTAAAGGTACAGTGGGCATAGGCACAATTGCCGTGTTAAGGGATGAGGCACATTGGAAATTAAAGGTGAAATGTTCTAGCCATTGCAGTTTACGCCAGAGGAAGTCTAAGGGCGCGATCGCCGTTTGGGTTTCCGTATCAATCAGGGAAATAAAGCCAATCTGTTTTTGAGAGAGGGCCCACTGAAGACGACGTTCATAACCGTAGTTAGCCAATTCCAGCCCCATACGCTGTTGCAGTTGTTGTTGTTGGCTACCAGAGAGCACATCTAACAGATCATTATCAGCAGTGGTGAGCACCAATTGGCGGTTTTCCAGCAAGCAAGCAATCCCTTGAATAATTAAATCTTTTTGTTTGGCAAAGGAAAGGGCATTTTTGATATTAATAACTAATTGTCCTAAGCCAGGAGAGGGAAGATTTTTGACTTCGGACGGCTTAGATGGCGGGATGGCGGGGGGTAAAAGTTGAGCGGGGGTAGTGCCGATCGCTAACTGTTGGCGAACCTGTTCAAAATATTGGGGAGAAAGGACGATTTGTGGCGGTTGATAATCTAAGGGGTCGAGAATGGGCGAATCTTCAGGCAGTTCAAACCAAGGTTTAATGCTATTGAAGACTCTTTCCAAGGGTTGATCGACCGGTGGATCGGATAAGTATTCTACACGACTGGACAAGGCCGGTTGACTACGACCATTTCCTAATTTGGGGCCAGCCCATTGCTGGGGACGTAACAGCCAATGAAAAGGTAAGGCTAATAATTGGACACTCCATTCCGCCGCTACTCGCAAGTGTCTAAACGTTTCCCCCAGGCGATCACGGATTCGTAGGGATTGACGATTGACAAAGTTGAAGAGATGACTTTTATAGGGGCGGTTAGGGTCAGACATATCACTAAATCGGCAAATTGGCGGACAAGGATATTGCCTCGACAGTGTAAGGCGTTGCCGCAGAGATCAACTGTCAAAAAGCTGAAACTAGCTTAACATTATCAGGCAGTAATCTAGTCTAGGAATATCTCGCTTGACAGGTTTCTGACCATAAATTTGATGAGTTCAGATAATAAAAAAGTTAATGTATTTAATGCCAAGTGACCTCAGATGGTATCATTGCCTACGAGTTTTTACCTAAATAATTAATCCAATAATAAACCATTATTAAGGCGATCGCTGACTTTCTGATAGTATATTTGATGTTTTCTGTCACCGACTAACTTAGTGTTACAAATCAATACTCATGCCCGCTATTACTTCCCTGTTATTTAAGCTACAATTAAGCAATCTAAATATTAATTTTTGGTATGAAGATCGCCTATCTCATTAATCAATATCCGAAAATTAGTCATAGCTTTATTCGTCGAGAAATTTTAGCCCTTGAAAAATTGGGAGCCGATATTTTTCGTGTCTCAATGCGTTCCTGTGAAAATGAATTAATTGATATTGCCGACAAACAAGAATTTACCAAGACTTTTACCATTTTAAATCTTCATCCCTTGATCATTTTTTATAACCTTATTGTCTGCTTTTGTCGTAATCCGCTTCTTTTTTTTAAAGCCTTTTCCATGGCCATGGAATTGGGAAAAAGCTCCGAAGTAGGTCAAATCAGACATCTTATTTATTTGGCGGAATCTTGTGTATTAACCAATCAACTCAAAAAAAGAAACCTGGCTCATATTCATGCCCATTTTGGGACTAACTCTGCCACGACAGCCTTATTAACTTCAATTTTAGGTGATTTTACTTATAGTTTTACCGTTCATGGGCCAGAAGAATTTGATAAACCGCAAAGTTTATCCCTCACGACTAAAATTAAATATGCTACCTTTGTGGTGGCAATTAGTTCTTTTGGCAGAGGTCAATTATATCGTTGGTGTCCTTACGTCGAGTGGTCAAAAATTAAAGTCGTTCATTGCGGTTTAGACGAAGACTTTTTAGATGCACCAATTTTGCCGATTCCCCCAACTTCACAACTACTATGTATTGGCAGATTGACGGAACAAAAGGGACAAGGTTTATTAATCAAAGCCTTAGCTAAAATTAAACAAAAAGGATTCGATTTTAAACTATTCTTGGTTGGCGATGGGCCGTTACGTCCTACCCTGGAAGAACTGATTGTTTCCCTTGAACTTCAGGATTTTGTGAAAATTAAAGGTTGGGCAACTAGTCAAGAAATTAAGCAATTTTTTTATGAATCCAAAGCATTAGTCCTGCCCAGTTTTGCCGAAGGATTACCCGTCGTGATGATGGAAAGTTTTGCTTTAGGTCGTCCTGTGATTGCGACTTATATTGCGGGAAATGTGGAATTAATGGAAAATAATCTATCGGGTTTTCTAGTGCCGTCAGGTGATATTGAGGCGTTAGCTAATGCGATTGAAAAAATGCTACTTTTAGAGGTTGATCAACTCGAAGTAATGGCAATGGTAGGGAATCAAAAAGTCAAAGAAAATCATAGCAGCATAATCGAAGCGCGAAAATTAATGGCACTTTTTGAGGAAGTGACTAAATCTCAAAACTAGATCTCAAACAAATTAAGCGACAGAGCTAGACTGATTTTAACGGCTAACTTGATAGCGATCGCACCACCAACAGAAAATATAAATTGACCAAATACGTGACCAATAAAGTCCAGGAGAATCCGCTAAAAAAGCTTGCCAAAGGGCATTAACCGCATCGGCATTCAGTCCGATCTTAGCCAGATTATCGCGATCGCTGAAAGTCTCAGAAATTTCACGCTTCAAACTTTGACGACACCATTTTTCAATCGGTAAAACAAATCCAGATTTAGGACGATTAAATAATCGAGAATCAAGCTGCTCTGCCACTAAATGTCGTAAAAAATACTTTTTCCCCAAGGGATAAAAACGACTCTTGAGCTTTTGTTCTGTTACTAAACTGACCACCTGATGATCAATAAGAGGTAGTCTAACTTCCAAAGAATTAGCCATACTCGCAACATCTGTATCTCGTAATAATCGCTCCCCTAGGAAAATGGCGATTTCAAGTTGGCTGATGGAACTTAACGTCGGCTCTTGGGCGATGGTTTCTTGAAATTTTTGGTAATAAAAATCTGTCAAACCGTAATAAGAACTTGGATATTCTTTTTGTCCTAGTAATTGATTTTGAAAATCCTTAGTAAATAAGCTGTAAAAAACTTGATAAATATTAGTAAGATTACTGGTAGATAAAAGATCTTCAATTTTTCCCCAACGAGTTTGAGCGGGAAAGCGACCTGGTTCTCCTTCATTCCAATACATGAATTGTTTGGATAAATTTTGACGGAATGAATAGGGCAATTTATTCAAATACTGGTTAATTCTAACCGCTAAACTGACTTCTCGAAAAGAGCGGTAGCCGCCAAAGAGTTCATCCCCTCCCGTCCCGGCTAAGGCCACCGTAATGCCTGATTCCTTTACTGCACGGCTAATATAATAGGTATTCAAACCATCAAAGGTAGGTTGGTCTAAACTGCCTAGAGCACTTTCCAATTGTCCAAAAAACTGAGCTTGGGATAGTTGTACATCAAGATGTTCTGTTCCTAAAGCCTGGGCCACTTGACGGGCATAAACAGATTCATCATATTCTGCCTCTTCAAAGGATAAATTAAAGGTCTTAATGGTACCGGCATTGGCCTGAACCGCTAAGGCAGCCACCACGCTAGAATCAATACCACCAGAGAGAAAAATACCCACCGGAACATCGCTTACTAAACGCATTTTTACCGCATCTCTAATTTCCTGTTCTAGGGATTCAAAAGAGCTATTATTAGAACGATATTTAGGAATTGTCCAGAAGGATTCACAATTTTCAATTTCTCCCCGCGCATTAATTGTCATTTTATAACCCGCAGGCAATAGAGAAATAGCCTCAATAATGGTATTTGGACTAATGACAAAGCCATTCCATAGGTAATTTTCTAGGCTTTTTTGATCTAATTTTCGCTCAATCAAACCACTGCCTAACAAGGCTCTCAGTTCTGACGCGATTAATAGAGTATTACCACCATTACCCTGGACAAAAGTATAATAAAGTGGCTTAATTCCCAGGCGATCGCGAGCACAAAAAGCTTTATTTTGTTGGGGATTCCAGATCACAAAGGCGAACATCCCCCGCAAATAATCTAGAACCCCTTCTCCCCAAACTCGATAACCTGCTAAAAGGACTTCTGTGTCACATTCAGAATGAAATTTCACACCCTGCTTTTCTAGGTCTCGTCGTAGTTCTTGGTAATTATAAACTTCTCCATTGTAGGTAATGACATTTCCGGTTACTTGATCGATCATGGGTTGGGCACCATTGGCGCTTAAGTCCAGGATTGCTAGTCGTCTATGGGCTAAAGCTACCCCTTGTTCGTTCTCATTGACAGAAGACCAAAAACCTCCACCATCTGGGCCTCGATGAAATTGGGCATTATTTATCTGCTCTGTTGCCTTGATAATTGTTGAGGAAATCGAACCAATTGCTGCCGTAATTCCACACATAGAAGATTCCCTATACTAGTCTCATAAAATCCCACAGAAAATGCTATTCCCTGAAGTTGATGATAGAAAATATAAACTAATTATGACTAAAAGACAATATAGCTTAAAGCAATGATGATTTTTGGGGAAGCTTAACGAAAAAGAGAGAATAGAAGTCCTTCTGTACCGGCTGTGTTAACCCTGTAGAAAAATTTAACTGTATTTATTCTCTGAGTAGAAACTTTAACTCGCTGTGAAAACGAGGTTATATTGCAAATTTAGAGACAACTAGATCTTATCATTTGATTGTGCCAATTTCTGCCAACAAAACCTGAAATTCGGTTAAAATTTTGCTAATTCCAGAAGTACAAGGAGTCAAGGGTGAGCGAGGATCGCTATTATTGGTTAGCCTGGTCGCAAATAAATGGAGTTGGCCCTGTTTTGTTAAAACGTATCCAACAACATTTTGAGACCTTAGAGAATGCCTGGAAAGCCTCAGAAAGAGCCTTATTACAAGTCAATGGTTTAGGGCCAAAACTGATTGCCAATATTCTCATTCAGCGATCGCAACTCAATCCCCAACTATTACTAGAAGAGCATAGCCGCCGAAATCCTCACTTTTGGACACCCGCCGATGCCGATTATCCCCGTTTATTGTGGGAAATTTCCAGTCCACCGCCAGTACTTTACTATCGAGGTCAAGTAAAGTTGGCCGAAAATCAAGGACAAATTCCAGGCATTGGTATTGTTGGCACTCGTTTTCCTACAGAACATGGTAAACGCTGGACAAAGAAAATTAGCATGGGATTAGCGAAAAGTGATTTTACGGTGATTTCTGGGTTAGCCGCCGGTATTGATGGCCAGGCCCATCGTAGCTGTTTAGAAGCAGGGGGTAGGACGATCGCTGTTTTAGGAACAGGTTTAGACCTGGTTTATCCTCCTCAACATCAAAACCTCTTTGAAGAAATTGCTGAAAAGGGCTTAATTCTAAGTGAATATCCTGTGGGAACCAAACCCGATCGCGGTAATTTTCCGGCTCGTAATCGGATTATTGCGGGGCTAAGTCGGGCTATTTTAGTGATGGAAGCACCCGAAAAATCAGGCTCCTTAATTACCGCCCGTTATGCCAATGAGTTTTGTCGAGATGTTTATACTTTACCCAATTCTCCTGATGTGGCGGAAGCCAAAGGTTGTCTCACTTTAATTCATAACGGAGCCGAGGTGATTCTCTCGCAAGAAACATTATTAGAAACTTTGGGAGCAATTCCCAAACTGGATATTCCCCCCGTTTTACCCTTGTTAGAATCTTTGCAATCGGTTGAATCTTTGCCAGATCTAGATCCCATTCCTTTAAAAATTCTGCAAGCCGTACCGCGATCGCCAATCGTTTTTGATACTATTGTTCAGAATACAGGTTTAAGCACCGGCGAAGTATCGGCAGGATTACTGCAATTAGAATTAATGGGTTTGGTAAGCCAAATACCTGGGATGCGCTATCAACGACTATAGCAAAAACTAGATTTATATTGCATTTATATTCGAGAATTTTAAACCACGTCCATTTTAGGAACTGAAGTTTTTTAAGATATATTTCAGGGACAAGTCCCTCTTTTTAAGACTACTGTGTACACACAAGTCTTTGGTTTTCTGTTTAACCTTTTTTAGCCCCCTAAATCCCCCAATTCTGGGGGACTTTGAACCAGTTCAAGAGACCGTTCTCCCCCCAAAGTTGGGGGGCTGGGGGGGCAAAATGAGGTTTGCGAATAGATGTGTGTACACGGCAGCTTTTTAAGGGGGATTTAGAGGGATCGACTTGGGCGATTTAAAAACTATGGGTTTCGAGTTAGAAAGGGTTTATCAATGATTCATGATTACCTTAAAATTCTCCCTTTCTTGCTTCCATAAATAGAGAATCGGGTTTGCGAACTTTGCCATTAATCATGTCTAATTGGTAGTCATTAAATCCTCTGATTTGACTATCCATTGCCTGACAAACCTGAATAGCTTGAAATTTATTTTCAGACAAAAGAGTAGCTAAGGACACCCGATCATACATCCACTGATGAATTTCTCCCGATTGACGGAATACTCCCTCACGAAAAGCCCTTTGACCAGATTTGCCCGCAATCAGTCTTACCATCCATTCCGCTACAAGATAACGGCTTTTTTCCAAAAACCAGCCCCAACTTTTTTGTCTAAGTCGGGTTTGTAGAGAAGAATTCGTCTTAGGTACTGTCCAAAAACCTTCTGCTTCCTGACCAACGCGATCGCGAATAAAATCACGATTAAGGAGTTGGGGATTGCCAAGAAAATTAGCCATTTCTCCCCCTGGAAAACGTCGATTAATTTGGTCTAATAGCTCTAACATCAACCAATGATAATTGGCAAAAGCGATGGGATCGGGTTGTTTGGCCGTAGCCACTGATTCTAGACAACTTAAATAAGCTTTAACAATGGCTTCTAAGTCTGGAACAACAATCCGAATAAGACCATTCGGTTTTAGAATCCGCCAGCAGTCAGCGATAAAAGTTTGGGCCTGTTGCTGGGTTAAATGCTCCAAAACATGAGAGCTATAGCAAACATCAATAGAGTCTTCGGCAAAGGGTAAAGGATTACAAATATCGTAGGGTTGAATGGTAGGAGCTTGGGGAATTTTATCTAAATTAATCCAATCAGGGTGATAAACTGCGCCACAACCAATATTAAGAAGTTTCATGCCAACAATTAGGAATGGGATGATAGGGGATAAAAAATACCAATTCTGGCCGTAACATCGACGCGATGGAGCATTAAAGTGATTTGGTGTTCTGCTAAATATTCATCAACCGCTTTTCTAGCTCCCTGCCAATGGCCATAGTCATCAATAATAATTACCCCTCCTATTGCAAGGCGAGGAAAAAGATGAATTAGCTCATGTTTTGTGGACTCATACCAGTCAGTATCTAGACGTAAAAGGGCAATTTTTTCAGGAGCTTGTTCAGGAATAGTATCTTCTACTTTGCCTTCAATAAAATGAATTTTGTGGGCAGGATAATTGATTGATCCCACAGATTTTTTAACCTCTTCTAGAGAGGCATAACACCAAACTGAATCACTAACAGCTTTGTCCTCTTCTTGTAAAAGTTTTTTAGCTTCAATCCCGCTTAAATCGATATCTGCCTCCGTCGGCTCTGACATTCCAGTAAACGTATCAAACAAAAATAGTTCTCGCTCTTCCTGACCTAATTTTTTTAGGGTATCGGCGATCGCCATCATGCTTCCCCCTTTCCAGACCCCACATTCCACAATATCACCTGGAATCTGGTTCTTGACCACATATTTAACCGCTTCACAAAGGGCTGAAATGCGTTCAGGCGAAGTCATTGTAAATTTCTGCACGCGATTAATGGTTTGAACCACTTCTCTGTCAAAATCTGGCGGTAAACTGGGAGGATAGTGATGAATATCAATTCCTAAATTTTGCAGTAATTTTTTGATCTGTTGAAGCGGAGAAAGTTTAGCCATAGATATTAGCCAAGATAATAAAAATTCTAGACTTGTTTTAGATTTATCGAAAATTTTAGAGAGAAACTTGAGGGAAAAATTGACTTAATTTTCGTTTTAAACGATAGGTGAGCGTGGGATCAAAGATGGTATTCTGAGAAAACTGATCCGCCGCTCCATTCCGAATCATTAATGGTGGATGTTGAAGCGGAAAAGTCATAGGATAGGTGGGTAAATAGGCAAAAGGATGGTTTTTACTGGTTGTATGGCTGGCATCTTCATCAAAGCCAATATTACTGACTAGATTTATGGATGGCAAGATGGTGAGAGCATTTTGCAGCCAACAGGCGAATGTCCAGCGATAGTCCCAGGCAATAATTTGATTATCAAATACACCTTGAAAAATATTCTCCCAATATTGACAAGTTCTCCTATCCTCTAGGATAAAATTTAAAAGTTTTTGTTCTTTTACCCTAGGCCAATGGGTCATATTCATATCAAAATATTGCCATGCTCTTCTCCAGGTCGCCCATCCCCAGGAATGACTATAGCGAGAAAAATAGTAACTGTCTGAGGTTGTCTGACGGCCAAATTGAAAATTATTGCCTGAAATTGTCATCACTCTTTGATCATGACGATAATGCTCTAGCAATTCTTCACAAAAAGGGAAAAAAGTTTTTTCGGGCAAGCAATCATCCTCTAGAATAATAGCTTCTTCCACCTGACTAAAAACCCAATTTAAGCCGGTAGGAATACGTTTAAATGAACCTAAATTTTGTTCAGAATAATTTTTATAAACTTGACAATCCCAATCAATAGTCTCAATGATGGCGCGAGTTTTCTCACATTTTTCTGCTTCGCCTAATTTATGCGATCGCGGTGCATCAGCGATTACAAATAATTGTTTGGGTTGAACTTCTCGAATGATATTGAGGACTTGTTGGGTCTTTTCAGGGCGGCGAAAAATAATGAGGACAACCGGCGTTTTCATGAGCTTTGTTTTAGATAAAGTTTATTCACCTCGGTAATGGCTAGACGAGATTGTACCCCTAAGGTTAACGGTGAGCGATCGCCTTTTTCAAAATGTTCAGCAGCAGCACAGGCAATCATAGCAGCATTGTCGGTACAGAGATGAAGCGGCGGAAAATAAACGGTGAGATTTTTTTCATGGGCTGCCCGTTGCAGAGCTTGACGCAATTCACGATTGGCGGCTACCCCTCCTCCCACCGTAATGGTTTGCAGTCCTTGAGCCAGGGCACAATTAATAGTTTTATGGGTCAGCGATCGCGCCACGGTCGCTTGGAAACTAGCGGCCAGATCGTCAATCGGTAAGGGTTGACCCGATTCCTTTAACTGCGTCACCAGTCGTAACACGGCGGTTTTTAGCCCACTAAAACTGGAATCATAGGGATGGTAACCACCCTGGGGGAGAGAAATACGACCTTCAGGCAGAACAAAAGCTTGGGGATTGCCCCTTTGAGCCGCTTTATCAATAGCCGGGCCGCCTGGATAGCCGAGATCTAATAAACGGGCCACTTTATCAAAGGCTTCACCTGCCGCATCATCTCTCGTGCTACCTAAGGTTTGATAATCACCGCAGGATTTGACCTGAATAAGACTGGTATGGCCTCCCGATACCAAAAGACAGAGAAAAGGCGGTTCCAGGGTCGGTTGGCTGAGATAACTGGCATAAATATGGCCTTCCAGATGATGAACTCCCAAAAAGGGCTTTTGATGCACTAATGCCAAGGTTTTGGCCGCTGTTACCCCCACCATTAAGGCTCCCACTAATCCAGGGGCAACGGTAGCGGCGATCGCCTCAATCTCTGTCCAGGTGAGGCCCGACTCCGACAAAGCCTGAGCAATGCAAGGATTAATGAGGGTAAGGTGTTGACGCGAAGCCACCTCTGGGACAACCCCACCATACTGTTGATGCACAGCGATTTGTGAAGAGACCACACTGCTTAAAACGTTACGATTCTTTACAATTGCTACCGCAGTTTCATCACAACTTGTTTCGATTGCTAAAATGGTTGCCATTGTCTGCTAGTTTGATACGAAAGACTACTTTTGATTGCTTAATCTTTACTCTACCAACCCGTCAGAGTAAGATCACTTCCACGTACAATCGATCTGTCATCTTTTGTACAAAAAACTTAGCCTTTGGCCATAAAAGGAAACAATTCTTATGAAACAATTGTTAGCTTTCCTGCTCGCCCTAACCCTCTGGTTTAATTTTGCACCTTCTGTTTCGGCGGCTGACTTCGCGAACCTAACCCCCTGTAGCGAATCTCCTGCTTATCAGCAAAAAGCCAAAAACTTCCTGAATACCACTGCTGATCCCCAGTCGGGTAAAATCCGGGCAGAACGCTATGCGGCGGCTCTCTGTGGCCCGGAAGGCTATCCTCACCTGATTGTAGATGGCCGCTTAAGCCATGCTGGAGATTTTCTCATTCCTAGCATTCTTTTCCTCTATATCGCCGGCTGGATTGGCTGGGTTGGACGGTCTTATTTGATCGCCATTCGAGGCAGTAAAGATGCTGAAATGCAAGAAATTGTGATCAATGTGCCTTTAGCCATCAGCAAAATGTTAACCGGCTTCCTGTGGCCTCTAGCCGCTTTAGGGGAATATACCTCTGGCAAACTAATTGTCAAGGATTCTGAAATCCCGGTTTCTCCTCGCTAGGAGACTGTATTTTAATCCTGTTTTACTGCTTTTACCCTTGGAGACTCTTTCATGGAAGGTTTGACTAAATTTTTATCAACTGCTCCTGTTTTAATCATGGCTCTGCTAACTTTTACTGCAGGGATTTTGATTGAAGCAAACCGTTTTTATCCTGATCTGCTTTTCCATCCCTAGGATGAAAATTTAAGATTCATTATTGAAAAAAGGGGATTGGTGGTCAGATGAGATTCTGATGCCAGTCCTCTTTTCCTGTCTAGCTAAGGGTTCTCAGTTTTCAGTGCGTTCCTCATACCTTATCGATTACCCAATTAATGTTAACTTAAGTTAAACTACCTACTGAAAAGCTTCCAGAGGAATTGCGATAGATGGTTGCAGCACCCGTTCAAGTTCAACAAAAGTACGATATTAAGGATATTGGTCTAGCCCCCCTAGGTCGTCAGCGGATCGAATGGGCCAGTCGAGAAATGCCTGTTCTTAAACAAATTCGCGATCGCTTTGCCAAGGAAAAACCCTTTGCTGGCCTACGTTTAGTGGCTTGTTGTCATGTTACTACCGAAACCGCTAACTTAGCGATCGCCCTCAAGGCAGGTGGTGCAGACGCACTCTTAATCGCTAGTAATCCCCTTTCGACCCAGGATGACGTAGCCGCTTGTCTCGTTGCAGATTACGGTATCCCTGTCTATGCCATCAAGGGAGAAGATAATGACACCTATCACCGTCACGTCCAAACGGCTTTAGATCATAAACCCCAAATCATTATTGATGATGGTTCTGATGTGGTGGCAACCATGATCCAAGAGCGTCAGCACCAAATTGCAGATATTATCGGCACTACGGAAGAAACCACTACGGGCATTGTTCGTTTACAAGCCATGTTTAAGGATGGCGTTTTAACCTTCCCTGCGGTCAATGTCAATGATGCTGATACCAAACATTTCTTTGACAATCGTTATGGGACGGGTCAATCCACCCTCGATGGCGTGATTCGGGCTACCAATATTCTCCTAGCAGGTAAAACGATTGTTGTTGCCGGTTATGGCTGGTGTGGCAAGGGTGTGGCCATGCGAGCAAAAGGTTTAGGCGCGAATGTCATTGTGACGGAAATTAACCCCGTACCGGCGATCGAAGCGGCGATGGATGGCTTCCGCGTTATGCCAATGTCTGACGCAGCTAAAGAAGGTGATATTTTTGTCACTGTTACCGGAAACAAACACGTTATCCGCTCTGAACACTTTGATGTGATGAAAGATGGTGCGATCGTTTGTAACTCTGGCCACTTTGATATTGAAATCGATCTCAAAGCTTTACGGGATAAAGCCACTGAAGTGAAGGTTGTTCGTAATTTTACCGAACAGTACAGCTTGAAAAATGGCAAATCTGTCATCGTGATTGGGGAAGGTCGTTTGGTTAACCTAGCAGCAGCAGAAGGTCATCCTAGCGCAGTAATGGATATGAGCTTTGCTAACCAAGCTCTCGCCTGTGAATATCTGGTAAAAAATCAAGGTAAATTAGAACCCGGACTTCACTCTATTCCCAAGGATATTGATCAAGAAATTGCTCGTTTGAAATTACAAGCTATGGGTATTGCCATTGATGCACTAACCCCTGAGCAGATCGAATACATTAATTCCTGGACTTCAGGAACCTAATCTTGATCTCCCCCTCCCCCCTTAATAAGGGGGGTAAGTTTTTTTTAATAAGGGGGACAAATTTTTTCCACAGACTAAGACGCTTCATTATTCCAGGCGATCGCAGCTATGACACATTGGTTTGAACATTGGATTCCCCAGGTAATGCAACAGTGGAGTTACCTAGGCATCGCCTTTCTAATGTTTATCGAAAACGTTTTTCCCATTATTCCCTCAGAAGTGTTTATGCCTTTGGTCGGTTTTACCGTTTCCCAGGGACAAATTGCTTTTTTCCCAGCCGTTTTTGCCGGAGTGATTGGGACAATTTTGGGAGCCTATCCTTGGTACTACGTTGGTAAGTGGGTAAATGAAGAACGCTTAGAGCATATTGCTGATCGTTATGGAAAATGGGTCGGGATTAGTGCCAAAGATATTCATCGAGCTAACCATTGGTTTGATAAACATGGCGGACAAGCGGTTTTTATTTGTCGGATGATTCCGGTACTGAGAACCCTAATCTCGATTCCCGCCGGTATTAATGAAATGCCCTTAATGGCTTTTACCCTCTATAGCATTGTGGGAACCGTTATTTGGGTAGGGGCCTTAATGGCGGCTGGCTATAAATTAGGCCATCATTACGAAGAAGTGGCTAATTATTTGGCTCCCTTTTCTAAAGTGATCGTTATTATTCTGGCCGTTGCTCTCCTGGTTTGGATTGGCCGTAAATTAATCCGTCGTTATGGCAAGCCTTCCTAAACTTTTCATTCTCAATTCTGAACCCTAAAATTTTATGTCTCAATGGCTTGCTGAATGGATTCCCGAACTTATGAACCAACTAGGTTATCTGGGAATCGCTCTATTAATGTTCTTAGAAAATTTATTTCCCCCAATTCCCTCAGAATTGATCATGCCTCTGGCTGGTTTTACCGTTGCCCAGGGAAAAATGGAGTTGATTCCAGCCATTCTTGCTGGGGTTGTCGGCACGGTCTTGGGTGCATTTCCCTGGTATTACCTGGGCAAAGTTATGAGTGAAGAACGGTTGGAATACCTAGCTGACCATTATGGTAAGTGGATCGGTCTCAGTTCCCAGGATATCCGTAAAGCCAATCGTTGGTTTACTCGTCATGGTGGTAAAGCGGTCTTTTTCTGTCGTTTGGTTCCTGGGGTTAGAACCTTGATTTCTCTACCGGCGGGGATTAATGGAATGTCTCTACTACCGTTTACTCTCTATAGCACCATTGGTACAACATTATGGGTGGGTTTGTTGGCGATCGCCGGTTATAAGTTGGGGGATAATTATGAAGTAGTGGAGAAATATCTTGATCCGGTGTCAAAAATTGTCTTGGTCAGTTTAGTAATCTTTCTGATTCTCTGGATTTTCCGTAAACGTTTGCGCCGCGCTAGTTAGCTTAAGTCAAATTTTTCTATTCTGATTTTTCTATTCTGAGCGATTGGGTATGGACATTCAAAAAGCAGGGCTGAGAAAAAATCTAGAAGATTGTCGCCAAGGCACTCTAGCCCTGTTTGAAACGGTGGAGGCCGATTTATTTTGTCAGCAAATCCATCCTGAATTTAGTCCCATTGGTTGGCATCTCGGACATATTGCCTTTACGGAAGCCTATTGGCTATTAGAAAAATGTCAGGGTTTAAAACCTCTATTTCCTGAATATCGAAAATTATTGGCTGCCGATGGTTTACCCAAGTGCGAACGGCAGAATTTGCCCAGTTTAGAAATTATTAAAAATTATTTAGAGACTGTTCGACTTCAGGTTTGGAATTATTTAGAAGAAACTTCCTTATCTGAAACGGAAAGACTCTGGTGGTGGTTATTGCAACATGAAAGTCAACATGGTGAGACGATCGCCTTTTTACTACATTTACATCATTTTAAGAATCCTATTACCAATAAAACGGAGGCATTCTCAAACCCTCCAGAGAATTTAGGCAATTTTACGAGTCAAACTCTCCTCAATATTCCTGCTGGCAGCTTTTGGATGGGCAGCGATCGCTTTTTTGCCCAGGATAATGAACGGCCTCGACATCTCGTTGATCTAGAAAGCTATTGGATTGACTCTTCTCCCGTGACCCAGGGACAATATCAAGAATTCATAGCCAAGGATGGCTATCAACAGGCTAAATTCTGGACGGAAGAGGGGTGGCAATGGCGACAAACGCAAGGGATTGAGCAACCTTTATATTGGTTAGAAGGCCAAGAGAATGCTCCAGTATATGGAGTAAGTTGGTATGAAGCCCAAGCCTATGCCAATTTTGTCGGCAAACGTTTACCGACGGAGGCAGAATGGGAAAAAGCCAGTTATCATCAGGATTTTTACCCACAATATCCTCAGCGATCGGTTTGGGAATGGACAAATTCCTGGTTTGCTCCCTATCCTAATTTTGAACCTTATCCTTATTCCGGTTATTCCCAGGTTTATTTTGACCAGCAACATCGCGTTTTGCGGGGGGGAAGTTGGGTAACGCGACCCTGGGCATTGAGAAAGACTTTTCGCAATTGGTATCATCCCTGGGTCAGAGAAATTTTTGTGGGTTTTCGTTGTGCTGATTAGGGCATCTGATATCGCATTTTATTAAGGAATAGCAACGGTTAGATTCGCAGTTAAAGAATGCCACGAAAAAACGGCTGATGTGGTGACTGAATTTTTGGGGGCCATTCACAATTCAGTCTTAACGTTCCCTGTCATTTAATTTTTTCTCTAATTCCTGAATCTTATCTTTTAAATCCTGATTTTCCTTTTTTATAGCTTCGTACTTGTTGTCGTACTTTAGGTCAATGTCAGTAATCCAATTCAATTCATCTTTAAATGACAAAACAGGTTGATATAACTTATGATAGGCATTGCCAATAACACCATGAAATAATTGTAGTTCTGGTCTTTTCAAGTTATTACCAATCTTCAAAATATGTTTATTCGCAATCCCAGGATATGGATCAATATAAATAACTTTCTTTATTCCTAATTGATAAGCTTTTTTAGAACATAATTCACAAGGGCTGGCTGTTGTAAATAATATACCTCCCTCAATCCCTTCTCCTCCATACTTTGTAATTTGTAGGAAGGCATTCTCCTCTGCATGAAGGGATCTTGTATGAACTTGATTTTCTTTCTCCTCTATAAAATTCTGAACATCTTTAAAACCTGCTAGGGAGACAAGAAGGGTTAAAAGTCTTGTGTGGCAAAGACTACAGCAAAAAGAAAAAAGACAAGATACTCTGTAAAACAGTACAATGCTCCTCAAAAAGAACATGATAACAAAAGAATAT